>CAZOFA010000077.1:0-10612 GCA_964578975.1 uncultured Coxiellaceae bacterium | reverse complement strand
ATGCCACGCTGATTTCAGGCGTTATCGCATTATTTGATGTGATTTTTCTGGCAGCGAAACGTAGAAAAGCAAAAACCGAAAAAATGCCAATCATTATTGATTACGCGCGCTCATTTTTTCCCGTGCTTTTTATCGTATTTTTACTACGATCATTTTTATATGAACCATTCCGCATTCCGACGGGTTCACTGAAACCGACATTGCTGGTGGGTGATTTTATTCTCGTTAATAAATTTGATTATGGTGTTCGTTTACCTGTGATACATAAAAAAATTATTTCAACCGGTGAAATAAAACGCGGCGATATTATTGTATTTCGTTATCCACCCGATCCATCCATCGATTACATCAAGCGCGTGATCGGTATTCCGGGTGATCGAATTAGTTATATCGATAAAGTGTTAACAGTGAACGGCAAAAAAATTCCGCAAACATTTGAAAAAATGGCGACCGATAGCAGTGATGACGGCTCCGATTGGGATGTGGTCGAAAAACAAGAAGATTTTTTTGGCATAAAACATTTGATTTATCAAATACCCAATCGCACCAGTGATGATTTTGACAATATCGTCGTGCCAGCGGGTAAATATTTTGCGATGGGCGATAACCGTGATGATAGCGCAGATAGTCGCTACTGGGGATTTGTTCCTGATGAAAATATTATTGGCAAAGCAAGCGTGGTTTGGATGAGCTGGGATTCGGATGCGGATTTCCTGCATAAAATTCGCTGGAATAGAATAGGCACTGTTATCCATTAAAAGGTGATGCATGAATGAAGAGTTATGTCGCAAATTAGGATATATTTTTAATAATCCAAATTTGCTAAAAATTGCGTTAACGCATCGTAGTAGTAGTGAAGACAATAATGAGCGCATGGAATTTCTCGGTGATTCCATCGTCAATTTTGTGATTGCCGAAGCACTGTACGATCAATTTCCCTATGCCCACGAAGGCGACCTCAGTCGTTGGCGTGCGACATTAATTAATCGTGACACGTTGGGCGATATTGGTCGTCAATTTGATTTGGGACGATATTTGCATTTAGGTTTAGGCGAATTAAAAAGTGGTGGCAATTCGCGTACGTCAATTTTATCGTGTGCAATGGAAGCGATTATCGGTGCAATTTACATCGATGGCGGTTTTGAAGCAGCGCGCGCCTGTATCTTGCGTTGGTATGAATCGCTGTTAAAAACACTAACAACGGTTGCCACGCATAAAGATCCTAAAACCCAATTACAAGAATATTTACAAAGTCGTCATATGCCCTTGCCGCAGTATGAAGTTGAATCGATTGAAGGCGAAGCTCATCAGCAATTATTTGTCGTCAGCTGTGTGGTGCAAGCACACAAAGTGATGGGTAAGGGGACGAGTCGTCGTCGTGCTGAACAAGAAGCCGCTGCCATGATGCTTGAGGAAATAAAAAAATGAATTCAAAATCTAAATGCGGTTATGTTGCGATTGTGGGTCGCCCCAATGTTGGGAAATCAACATTACTGAATAAATTGATCGGCCAAAAAATCAGTATTGTGTCAGCAAAGCCACAAACCACGCGTCACCAGATTTTAGGCATTAAAACAGAAAACAATGCGCAAATTGTATTTATTGATACGCCTGGATTACATCATGCGGAAAAACGTGCGATGAATCGCTATATGAATCGCTTAGCAAGCTCAGTGATCATGGATGCAGATATTGTCATTTTTATGGTGGATGCAACGCGGTGGACGGAGCAAGACGAAGTTGTATTGGGAAAAGTTTCGCAAACTTCTCACCCGGTGATACTCGTTCTCAATAAATTGGATAAATTAAAAGATAAAAAACACGCATTACCGCTCATCGAAAAAATGAAAGAAAAATTTTCGTTTGCCCATATCATTCCACTGTCAGCTAAAAATGGTGAAAACTGTGCATCACTCGAGAAAGTGTTGCTTGAGATGTTACCGGAAGGCCCGCATCTTTTTCCCGATGAACAGGTGACGGATAAAAACGAACGTTTTCAGATTGGCGAAATTATCCGTGAAAAATTAATTCGCGCGACGGAACAAGAATTGCCGTACAGTACCACAGTGATCATTGAATCCATGAAAGAGCAGGGTAAGCTACTGGATATTCATGCGGTGATCTGGGTCGAACGAGATGGCCAAAAAGCCATTGTGATTGGTAAGCAAGGCGAATTACTTAAAAAAATTGGCACAGCAGCACGAAAAGAAATTGTTAAACTCGTCAAGCGTAAAGTGTTTTTACGCTTATGGGTCAAAGTGAAAAGTGATTGGACCGATGATCAAAATGCATTGGGTAGTTTAGGATATCAAGGCGAATAGAATAGGGAAGTGATTGAAAATTACAGCCACAAATGAAACTCAGCAGTTTTCCCATCTTGAGACGGTGAGCGCTAAACTTTTGTTTGCCGCCACATTACTGGCATTGATTTTTAGTAATTCTTCACTCAATCATTGCTATTCAAGTTTTTTTCATGCAACGTTTTTACACCCGCATTTAAATTTATTATTCATTGTGAATGATGGATTAATGACAATTTTCTTTTTAGTTGTCGGGCTCGAAATAAAATATGAAATATTGAAAGGATCTTTAAATTCATTATCTAAAATCACATTACCCGCAGTTGGCGCTATGGGGGGAATGCTTATTCCAGCAGCGGTTTACGTCGCCTTCAATTACCATGACACTTTAGCATTAAAGGGCTGGGCGATACCAACCGCCACTGATATCGCATTTTCTCTGGCTATTTTATCTTTTTTTGGGTCGAGAATTCCATCTGCGCTTAAAACCTATTTGACTGCCTTGGCGATTTTTGATGATGTGGCTGCAATTATCATTATTGCATTTTTTTATACGAGCCATATCAAAACTATTTTTCTCGGACTTTCTCTCGTATGTTTACTGATCTTATTTATTTTAAAAAAAGTTAAAACTAAATCTTCATTGCCCTATTTTTTGATTGGCGTCATTCTTTGGTTTTGTTTTTTAGAGTCAGGTATTCATCCGACGCTTGCCGGTATTGTGATGGCGGCGATGATGCCAATTAAAAATCAAAAAATAAAACACACGCTTCATCCTTGGGTGGCTTTGAGCATATTGCCTTTGTTTGCATTTGCCAATGCGGGAATTTCGTTTGCTCAATTTAATCAATCGAATCTGCATTTAATGATGATGCTGGGTGTTTTTCTCGGATTGTTTGTCGGAAAACAAATAGGAATTTTTGGCGCCTCGTGGCTTGCGGTAAAATATCGCATCGCAACATTGCCAGATAAAGTTCGCTGGCGTGAAATTTATGCTGTTTCTGTCGTCTGTGGCATCGGCTTTACGATTAGTTTATTTATTGCAACATTGGCTTTTGGAAATTATACCGATGGCTATCTTAACTCCGTTAAAGTGGGTGTACTTTCTGCATCGATGGTATCGGGAATAATTGGTTTTTTATTATTGCGCCTATGCCGTCATCCTGCGTCTCGCTCAAGATGATTCTTTCAACACCTTGATAAACTCATCCGCGGACATTGGTTTATAATAATAATACCCTTGCACAATATCACATTGTTCTTTTTTCAAATATTCAACTTCAGCATGAGTCTCGGCACCTTCTGCGACCACAACTCGACCTAAAGAATGCAATAATGCAATAATTGATTTTACAATCTCAGCGTTTGCATGATCGCCAGGTAAACCGGTAATAAATGATTTATCAATTTTAACTTTATGCGCAGGTAAACGATAGAGATAACTAAACGATGAAAACCCCGTACCAAAATCATCGATTGCGACTTGAAATCCCAATTGATTAATTGCACTTAAGACAGAAATGTTATGTTTAGAATCTTCCATCGCAAGACTTTCTGTCACTTCAAGCTCAATGTGTTTTGGATTGACCTGAAATTCACTCATGAGCGCTTCAAGATATTCCACCAAATGATATTTATCTTTAAATTGTTTTGCTGAAATATTCACAGAAATCGGCGGCCCGGTCCAACTTGAATTGATTTGTTGAAACACCATGCGCATAATCTGTTCGTTTAAAGTGACAATTAATCCTGCTTGTTCTGCATAACTAATAAATTCGCTGGGCGAAACAATTCCTTTGCTCGGATGTCGCCAACGAACCAGCGCCTCCGCGCCACAAATTTTATTGGTTTTTAAGTCGACTTGCGGTTGATAGCTCAAAGAAAATTGATTTTCTTTGATCGCTTGATGCATTTCAATATGCATGGTTAAAGCATCTAAAGCCACGTGCGATAATTCTTTGGTAAAAAATAAACTTTTTTTGCCGCCTTCTTTTTTTGCGTTCGCGAGGGCTTGATCTGCATTGGTAATTAGCGTTTTGCTATCCACGCCATCTTCTGGATAAACAGTAATTCCCATGCTCACGGTTAAAAAAATCTCTTTATCATCGACATTAAAGGGTTTTTTGAAACTTTGTTCAATATGACGTATATAGTCGTGCACTTCATCTAAACTGGTTATTTTAAAATAATAAAGAATGAATTTATCAGCACCTAATCTGGCTGCATGTGTTTTTTCTTGATCGATTAATTTTTCTAAGCGTTTGGCCGCTGATTTAATAATTAAATCACCTTTATCATGTCCCAGTGCTTGATTGATCATTTTAAACTTATCAATATCGACAATAATGACAGCGATAATTTCAACCTTAACTTCTTGAATGAGTTTATCTAAATCTTCTTCCAATGATGATCGATTTAACAATCCAGTTAAAATATCACGCCGTGAAAAGGATTGGATTTGTGCATTAGTATGAGTTCGATAGATGAATTCACCCATGAGTTTCCCGATATTATTCATTTGACTTAAAATTTCTTCGTCGGGCGTTTGAATTTGATAGCTAAAAAAGTTGATGACGCCGTAAATTTTGTCTTGAAAGATGACCGGTATGCCGAAAGCTGAATTTAAATTTTCTTTTTTAGCATCAAATGAAAAAGTATATTCAGGGGCTTTGGAAAAGTCGGGCAACCAAAGGTAGTCTTTTTTATGCCAAATTTTCCCTGCAAAACCTTCGCCTTTGTTAAACATCTGTGGGCGATTGGTAGAACCGTAGGAACTGTAGTGCTTGTTTTCATCATGCCAACTATTCACAAAACGCAATACATTTTTTTCTTCATCTACCAACCATATTTCGCCTATATCCCATTTAAACATTTGACAAATTAATTTGAGAATTTTTTCACCGACTTCATTGATTGATTTACCATTTTCAATGAGTTGTAAAATGTTGTCACGATTTTGAATATTACTTTGTGCGGATTTTAATTTAGCTTCTTCTTGATCCATTCTTCTAGCGATAATAATCATCGCGGAGCCAATCACCAATAAACTTCCTGCTGCCGTGACTAAGTCACCCAAGTGTTCTTCAATCAGGTTTTTCTTTTCAAGTTGGTTTTCTAGGATAATAACGATCATTGGAACAAAAAAGATTAAGGGTAAAATGCGACGTAAGTAATAACCCCCCGTCGTTTTTCTTAAAACAATTTCAGTGATTCCTTCATTCGAGTTCAGTAATAAAAAACTCAAACTAAATCCCATGAATGATAATGCACTGTGTATTGACATGCTGGTATAAACAGCTAAGGCATAAGCTGCATTGGTCTCAAATAAATAATTATAGACAGGGAGTAAAGCAAGAAAAAAAATAAGTAAACTTAAGCCCTGGCTCGCCCAGGGGGATAAATATCTATTGAGCAAAAAAATAAAGGAAATGATAAAAAAGTTCAGGGCGTTAATGAACGGCATGTTTTTTGAAAAACTACTTTCAAAAAAATGGAAACAATAATTCGCCATAATCGCGGTGCTGATAACCATAATGAGAATAGGAAACAGAATTCTCAGGCATCGAAAAATAAACCCTGGATGATCAACCGATAGAATGAGTGTGAAACAAGTTAAAATAAAACAGATCGCAGCGATTTCACTCATGGGTTTTACTGCGGGGAGTAAATTTATTAAAGCGGGTATGTTAAAAAACCATCCGGCTAATACAGCGGCACTGGTTGCGATAATGCTGAAATTGACGATTTTAATGAATGCGCTATATTGGTTCCAATCTCTTGACTGCTGAGCCGTCATGCGGTAATCCTTCATGCTATTGAATTATATTATTACTTCTAAGTAGGGTTCTCAATGCGTATTTCTCTCTCGCCCGCATTTATTTTGCATCATCGAGCCTATCGAGAAACCAGTCTTTTGTTGGATGTTTTTAGCGAGCACCATGGTCGTATTACGCTGATTGCCAAAGGGGTGAGAAAAAGCCGTTCTCGACTGCATGCCTTATTACAGCCTTTTTTCCCCTTATTGCTTTCATGGCAAGGAAAAAGCGAGCTCATGACGCTGCAAGCAGTAGAGCCACAAGGTCTCCCGATCCAGTTAATCGGCGAGTGTCTTTTAAGCGGATTTTATCTGAATGAATTATTGATTCGGCTGGTACAAAAACAAGATCCGCATCCAGAACTTTATACCATTTATCATCGCACCTTGTTAGAATTGGAGCGGGTGGAATTACAGCAAAAACATCTTCGCCTGTTTGAAAAGAAACTATTAGAAGAATTAGGCTATGGATTACAATTACAGCATGCCATTCCCGATAGTAAGGCATTTCTTGCTGACCGACTTTATCGATTTTACCCTGAGTTGGGCTTTGAATTATGCGACAGCAATGAAGGTGAGTCGCAGGAGATGATTTTTCTTGGCAAAAGTTTAATAGCATTGGCGACAGAGCAATTAGAAAATGCAGAATCGTTGCGCGATGCGAAACGTTTAATGCGTATCGCACTGCGTGAATTATTAGGCACCCAACCGCTCCATAGTCGCAGATTGTTTAGAGGAGTTACCTTGGAATGACTAAAAATAGAACAATATTATTGGGTGTGAATATAGACCACATTGCAACCATACGCCAGGCGCGTTTGACTCGATATCCTGATCCGGTAGAAGCGTTGTTGGCCGCTGAAAATGGCGGGGCAGATGGCATTACAGTGCATTTACGTGAAGATCGTCGGCACATCCAAGAGCGTGATGTAGAAATAATTCAACAAGTATTATTAACCCGGTTAAATTTAGAAATGGCAGTGACCGATGCGATGCTCGCATTTGCAGAAAAAACAAAACCGGTTCATTGCTGTTTTGTGCCAGAAAAACGGGAAGAACTCACCACTGAAGGTGGATTAAATGTAGTAGCGGATGAGGCACACGTGCGTGATGCAGTTCAGCGCATGAATGCCGCTGGGATTGAAGTTTCGTTATTTATTGATCCTGATATCAAACAAATTGAAGCCGCATTACGCTGCAAAGCACCCACTATTGAAATTCATACCGGCAGCTATGCAGATGCCAAAACTAAAAAAGAACAAGCTATTGAATTAGATCGCATCATTGATGCAGTACAATTTGCCGATGAAGCAGGATTAATTGTGAATGCAGGGCATGGATTAAATTATCAAAACACCCAAGCCATCGCGCGTATTCCTGAAATTAACGAATTAAATATCGGACATGGAATTATTGCACGTGCGTTTTTTATCGGTTTAGAAAATGCAGTGCGTGAGATGAAAAGAATCATGCTAGAAGCCAGAATGAGTATTATTTATGATTAGAACACGATTTTCTCCCAGCCCCACAGGGATGTTGCACATCGGCAATGTACGCACTGCGTTATTCAGCGCACTATTTGCGGCAAACCAAAAAGGCGCGTTTTTATTACGGATTGAAGATACCGACGCGACCCGCTCAGAACAAAAATATGTCGATATATTACAAGACGATTTGAATTGGCTGGGGATTTTTTGGCAAGAAGGTCCTACAGTTGGCGGACCTCATCAACCCTATTATCAGTCACAACGGCATGCCATTTATGATAAATATTACCGCGAATTAGTGCAAAAAAATTTAGTGTATCCCTGTTTTTGTACCGATCAAGAGTTGGCACTGAATCGCAAAATTCAACTTTCTCGCGGTCAAGCACCACGCTATCCAGGCACCTGTCGAAAATTAACGAAAGAAGAAGTGGAGCGTCGTTTGGCGCAAGGTCTAACCGCGACACTGCGTTTTCAAGTGCCTCTGAAAATGACTATTGAATTTGACGATTTGGTGAAAGGCGTGCAGCGTTTTAATAGCGATGATATCGGTGATTTTATTATTCGCCGTGCAGATGGCAGCTCATCATTTTTATTTAGTAATGCGATTGATGATGCATTGATGGAAATCACGCATGTATTACGCGGTGATGATCATCTCGCGAATACTCCGCGTCAATTAATGCTGATGCAAGCACTGAATCTGCCAACGCCGCGCTATGCACATCTCTCCATGATTACGGGGGACGATGGCACACCGTTGTCAAAGCGTCATGGAAGTTTTAGTTTGCATGATTTTCGCGAGCAAGGTTATTTGCCGCTCGCCATCTTGAATTATTTAGGGCGGTTAAGCCATACCTATGAGCAACAGGTGTTAATGACGCTTGAAGAACTCGGTGCTAATTTTAATATTGAAAAATGCAGTCGCGCGCCGGCGCGTTTTGATGTGCATCAATTATTACATTGGCAAAAAGAAGCGGTGATGATTTTAGATAATCATGCGACAGAAAATTGGTTGCAGCCCTATATTCAGGATAAAATTCCAGCAGCCAAGCGTGAAGCATTTACCGAATTAATGCGAAAAAATATTTTATTTCCGCAAGAATCAGCACGTTGGATGGACGTTTTTTTTGGTGATGCATTACAATTTGACGCTGAGCAAATTAACGTATTAAATGAAGCGGGCGATTCTTTTTTTGTGTTAGCCGAACAATTAGTAAAAAAACATGGTGTGGATATTAAAAATATTTGTGATGAATTAAAACAATCGTTGAATATTTCTGGAAAAAAATTATTTATGCCGGTGCGAGTTGCTTTGACTGCAGAACAGCATGGCCCTGAGCTTGTGCATATAGCAAATTTATTAGGTCCTGAAAAAATGTTACAGCATTTTAAAAACGCGCATGAAGCCATAAAAAAATGAGGTAGCGCTCATGTTAAAAATTTATAATAGCCTGACACAACAAAAAGAAAAATTTGAACCGCTGGACCCAGACAAGGTCAAGATGTATGTGTGCGGCCCGACAGTTTATGATTATTGTCACATTGGAAATGCACGCAGTTTTACCGCGTTTGATATGATCGTGCGCTATTTGCATTATTCTAATTATGATGTCATTTATGTCAGAAATATTACCGATATTGATGACAAAATTATTAAACGCGCCCAAGAAAATAAAGAAGATTTTAATACGGTGGTTTCGAGATTTACCACAGCATTTCATGAAGACATGGAGCGATTAAATTTATTACCACCCACCTATGAACCGCATGCAACCGAGTTTATTCCGCAAATTATTGATCTGATCGAACGATTAATTGTGAATGAATATGCGTATGTTGCAAGTAATGGCGATGTTTATTATGACGTGCGTCATTTCAAAGACTATGGTTGTTTATCGCATCGTGATATTGATCAGTTAGAAAGTGGTGCGCGCGTTGAAATTTCCGACGTCAAACGTGATCCGTTGGATTTTGTGTTATGGAAAACAGCGAAACCAGGCGAGCCTCATTGGAATTCGCCCTGGGGTGTTGGGCGACCCGGTTGGCACATTGAGTGCTCCGCGATGGCGGTTGAATTATTAGGCGAACATTTTGATTTGCATGGCGGTGGGAAAGATTTAATTTTTCCGCATCATGAAAATGAAATTGCACAGTCCACCGGTGCGACAGGACAAAAGTTTGTGAATTATTGGTTGCACGCGGGTTATTTGCAAATTGAAAAAGAGAAAATGTCCAAATCGCTCGGGAATTTTTTCACCATCCGTGACATTTTAAGTGAATTTTCACCTGAAGTGTTGCGCTATTTTTTAGTGGCCGGGCATTATCGCAGTCCACTTAATTTTTCCAAAGAATTATTGCAGCAAGCGCGTCAATCTTTAGAACGTTTTTATACGGCATTACGCGATTTGCCACCGGCGGATGATTTGTTGCATTCTCCCTTCGAACAAAACTTTATTGAAGCAATGAACGACGATTTTAATACGCCAATTGCCTTTTCAGTATTGTTTGAACTTGCGCATGAAATTCAGCGCTTGCGTGAAAAAAACTTACCAGCGGCGGCTAGTCATGGGGCGTTACTGAGAAAATTAGGTGGCGTGCTTGGAATATTACAAGATAACCCAACGCAATTTTTGCAAGCCAGTCAAAAAGTGGCGGTTGATGTGATTAAAGTTGAAAGCCTGATCGCGGCACGCAATCAAGCCCGGGCAGATAAAAATTGGGCGGAAGCGGATCGTATTCGCAAAGAATTAGCGTCGATGTCTGTTGTGCTTGAAGATGGCGCGGGTGGTACCACATGGAAAATAGATGTTAAGTCGTAATAATAAACGTATCATTCCCGCCCCCGCCTTCGCGGGGGTAAGCATTGTGCCAATATTAGAATAACCCGAGTTCGGAGTTTTTATTGGTTAGAACGTCCTTCCCACACAGGGGGAAGGTGCCGAAGGCGGATGGGGGAATAAAAATAAAATAATTTTTAAATTTATATTCCACCATCCGCCCTTTGGGCACCA
>CAZOFA010000076.1:3447-10799 GCA_964578975.1 uncultured Coxiellaceae bacterium | reverse complement strand
AAAACGCGCCGACCTCTCCCACAAGGGGAGAGGTGAAAAACAGTATGGTCACCTCTCCCCTTGGTGGGGAGAGGTCTACGTGTTTTTTGCGTCGGGTGAGGGGTAGTCAACTGGAGTTACTCATGACAACCTTAAACAAAAAAGTAATCAGCGCCTGGTGCTTATACGATTGGGCCGTTTCCGCCTTCCCCATCATCGTCACCACATTTATTTTCGCCACCTATTTCACATCGCACATCGCCGTCAATGAAATAAAAGGCACGTATCAATGGGCGAATGCAACCGCACTCGCGGGCATCATCATCGCACTATTAAGCCCAGTTTTCGGCGCGATTGCCGATTATCGCGGTCATCATAAACGCTGGTTATTGTTTTTTACCGTCCTTTGCATTCTGTGCAGCGCTTTATTGTGGTATGCCTATCCTTCGCCACGTTATGTCACGTACACATTAACCTGCGTCGTGATCGGCACCATTGCATTCGAAGTCGGCGCAGTTTTTTATAATGCATTTTTACCGCATATCGTCACGCAAAATTATTTAGGCCGCGTGTCTGGCATTGGATGGGGCATGGGTTATTTGGGTGGAATTGTCGCCTTAAGCATTGCTTTATTTGGTTTTATTAAATCAACACCCACTTGGTTAAACACAACAACAGCCGAACAAGTGCGTATTTGTGGTGTATTAGTCGCAATCTGGTTTGCATTTTTTTCTATACCCTTATTTATTTTGCTGCCGGAAACTAAATTAACGGGTTTAACTTTTTCGCACGCCATTCGGCAGGGCATGAAAGAATTGGGGAAAACACTGCATTCATTGATGCAACAAAAAAATCTGTTGTTATACCTCATCGCTCATCTTATTTACGCGGATGGTTTAAATACCTTGTTTGCGTTTGGCGGAATCTATGCAGCCGGCACGTTAAAAATGGATTTAAGCGGCGTCATTTTATTTGGCATCACGATGAATATTTCCGCCGGAATTGGCGCGATTTTATTTGCCTGGGTCGATGATTACATGGGCTCAAAGCCCACCATTTTAATTTCGCTGGTTTGCTTAAGTGTGATGAGTAGCGTGTTATTGTTTTTAACGAATCAATATGTGTTCTGGGGCTGTGCTCTCATCTTAAGTATTTTTTTAGGACCCGTCCAAGCCGCCAGTCGTTCGTTGATGGCGCGCTTAGTACCCAAAGAAAAATCCACCGAATATTTCGGTATTTATGCGTTTTCCGGACGCATCACTGCATTTATCGGACCGTGGTTGTTAGGACTCGCCACCCTACATTTTGCAAGCCAACGTGCCGGCATGGCGACGATTTTATTATTTTTTATTACCGGCGCCTTGTTAATGTGTCTTGTGCGCGAAAAACTAGAATGATTATAATGAGACTCTCACGTTCTATTTAAAAGGCAACTGACATGAATAACATTGTTACCATCACCGATCATACATTTGAAAATGAAGTCATTGAATCGAACACACCCGTGCTTGTCGATTTCTGGGCGCAATGGTGCGGCCCCTGCAAAGCGATCGCCCCCATCCTGGAAGACCTTGCGCAACAATATGAAGGCAAAGTCAAAATTGCTAAATTAGATGTAGACAGCAATCCAGCAACCCCACCCAAATTTGGTGTGCGCGGCATTCCCACCTTGATTTTATTTAAAAAAGGCCAAGTTGAAGCCACACAAGTCGGCTTATTATCCAAAAATGACTTGATGAGCTTTATTGATACCCACATTGACTAAAAAAACATTTTGACTAGACCTCAAACTTAATGGTATTTTTAGCGGCGTAGATAACCTCGTTTTTGAGCCTATCGATTATATCGCTGTAATTAAAAAATTAACTCTTAGCTTTTATAATAATTAAAAACTCGTTTTTAAGCGCTCGAGTTAATTTAAGCTCTCAGGACTATCTGCATCTATTAACAACTCACAATCTAATCAAAATGGGCAATCAATCACTATGAATTTAACCGAACTTAAGAAAAAAAGTGCAGCTGAACTAATCCAACTCTCTGACGAATACGGCCTGGAAAACATGGCCCGGTCACGCAAACAAGACATTATTTTTGCAATTTTAAAAGCTCACGCGAAGCGTGGAGAAGATATTTATGGCGATGGCGTGTTGGAAATTCTCCAAGACGGCTTCGGTTTTTTACGTTCCGCAGAAGGATCTTATCTCGCGGGGCCTGATGATATTTATGTGTCACCCAGTCAAATTCGCCGATTTAATTTACGCACCGGCGATACCATTTCTGGAAAAATTCGTCCGCCCAAAGAAGGCGAACGTTATTTCGCTTTACTGAAAGTCGATCACATTAATTTTGATGCGCCTGAAAATGCGAAAAGCAAAGTGCTGTTTGAAAATCTCACGCCGTTATTTGCCAATGAGCGATTGACGATGGAATGTGGTAATGGCAGCACCGAAGACATTACTGCACGTGTCATTGATTTAGCATCGCCGATCGGAAAAGGTCAGCGTGGTTTGATTGTATCGCCTCCGAAAGCTGGAAAGACCATGATGCTGCAGAATATTGCACATTCGATTTCACAAAATCATCCCGAATGTTATTTGATGGTCTTACTGATCGATGAACGTCCCGAAGAAGTGACAGAAATGACGCGCTCGGTGCGCGGCGAAGTGATCGCCAGTACGTTTGATGAACCGGCTAACCGTCACGTACAAGTTGCAGAAATGGTGATTGAAAAAGCCAAACGACTAGTGGAACACAAACGCGATGTGGTGATTTTGCTTGACTCCATTACCCGTCTTGCACGCGCTTACAACACAGTGGTGCCGGCTTCCGGCAAAGTGTTGACTGGTGGTGTGGATGCCAATGCATTGCAACGTCCAAAACGTTTCTTTGGTGCTGCACGAAATATTGAAGAAGGTGGTAGCTTAACAATTATTGCGACATCACTCGTTGAAACAGGTTCGAAAATGGATGATGTCATTTATGAAGAATTCAAAGGCACGGGCAACATGGAAATCCATCTTGACCGTCGTATTGCTGAAAGACGTGTTTATCCTGCGATTAACATTAATAAATCGGGAACGCGTCGTGAAGAATTGATTACTAAACCGGATGAAATTCAAAAGATGTGGATTCTACGCAAATTGTTGCAGCCGATGGATGAGTTGGCGGCGATTGAATTTTTAATTGATCGATTGAAATCGACGAAGACGAATGAAGATTTCTTTGATGCGATGAAGCGGTAAATAACACCCTTCGAGACGGTCGCTGTGCGACCTCCTCAGGGCGAACGGTCACCGATAATCGTTCGCCCTGAGGAGGTCTCGCACAGCGACCGTCTCGAAGGGCGGGAATGACACTAAGGTAGACCTTATGCACTACTGGCTATTCAAATCCGAACCCGAAACTTTCAGTATCGACGATTTATCCAAACGCCCCAAAAAAACCGCACACTGGGACGGCGTCCGCAATTATCAAGCACGCAATATGTTACGCGATCAAATTAAAGTAGGCGATCTCGCTTTTTTTTATCACTCGAATTGCACACCGCCTGGCATTGTTGGAATCATGGAAATTGTAAAAGCTGGCTATCCTGATTTCACGGCGTTCGATCCAGAATCCAACTATTATGATCCGCGTGCATCGCAAGATAATCCACGCTGGTTTATGGTCGATGTGCGTTTCGTAAAAAAATTTCCTCACATGATTTTGTTAGATGATTTAAAAAATCATTCCGCATTACGCAATATGCAAGTGACACGCAAAGGAAATCGATTATCGATTTCTTCGGTGACTGAAAAAGAATGGAAAACCATCCTTGGGTTATTATGATCGTCGGGACATATATTTTTTACGCGGCTCAGGCTGATCCGACGGTGCCGTTAGACTTGCACCAGTCGTGCTAAAGATTTTAACAAAATCATTTCTCCCTTTTTGTTTTTTATATTCTTCATACTTTATTTTAAGATCCCGTGTATATTGAGCGAATTTGAACGTACTGTTTTGATAACTTTCCATTAACTTGATGCGCTCTTGACGCAATATTATTTTCTGAGTTGAATAAAGCTCATCAAGTCGTTTGCATGCAACAACTGCTTTGCCGACTTTTGTGGAAAAAACTTCTTTTTCTAATTTAAAATTCAACCAGTCAAATTTTTTAATAAAACTAAGATAATCACCAATGTTATGAAGCTGCAGGTATTCCAAGGAAAAAACAGTAAGATGTCGGCGATAAATAGCATGATTATTTTTATTTTGATCTAAAGCGATGAGATCATCTACCGAACTTTTCATGTAATTAAAAAGCATTTGGCATTTTTGCGTGATTGTTGTAATACCAAATAGAAATTCTTCATGCGTCAATTTTAAATTCTGCAAATGATCGTTATCAGTTTCGCACGCCACTCGCAACAACATGGTGTACTCAGCAAATTCTTTATATTTAACTTGTATTACACATGCTTGATACAATTCAATTAATTTTTTTCTGCACGCATCACCATCAATACATTTTCGCTGTGCAAGTGCATCGATACGTAAATAAGCTTCATCTACTCTGCCAGAAAATAGTTGATCTAATCTTATTTTTCGTAAAAAAATACTATAAGCATGTTCTCTGATAAAAATTTTAGGGTCAGTTCCGAACGAGAACGGGATACAATCCTTTAATATCTCTATGTTACGGTCTACCTCAGCGAGCTCTGCTTCTGCTTCATAGGCACAAGAAGGATCTAAATCAATTAATCCACTCAGATATAATGATCCAAGTTCAAAATTTTTTTTAGAAATATTTATAAGATCATCTAACACTACTCTTGTATTCGACATAGATCGATCCTCCTTGATGGTCAACAAATATTAACTTACCCGCTCAAAGCTTAAGGAATCATTAAGGCAATATCATTTTTCAAAAAAAGCGGAGTGTATTATAATTGCGTGCTATACCATCGATTGTTCACAGGAGTGCAGCTGATGAAAAACTCTACCTCACAAATGGCAGAAGGCCTGTCAAAATTACTCGCCGATACTTATACGCTCTATCTCAAAACGCAATATTTCCACTGGAATGTCACCGGTCCGCATTTTCATTCTCTGCATCGCATGTTTGAAGAAGAATATGTCGAATTAGCGGCTGCGGTCGATGAAATTGCTGAGCGAATTCGCGCCCTCGGCGCAATTGCACCCGGTTCATTTACCGAATTTCAAAAATTGACATCGATCAAAGAAGAAAGCCCGCCACCTGCGGCGCTAGAGATGGTAAAAAAATTATTACACGATCACGAAGCGGTGATTAAACACATTGAATCATTGATGCAAGTCGCGCAAAACGCGAAAGATGAAGGCACGTTAGATTTACTCATTAATCGTACGGAAGTGCATCAAAAAACAGCGTGGATGTTGCGGAGTTCTTGCTAAGCGCTGCCTCTCGTCATTGCGAGCACTCCCTCTCGTCATTGCGAGCGTAGCGAAGCAATCCAGGTTTTCGTGCCGACCAAAACCTGGATTGCTTCGTCGCTGCGCTCCTCGCAATGACGAAAAACTGCGCCGCAATAACGAGAGTGTTACGGTCGTCTTGATGATTTACCTGCTTTCACTTGCAGAGGCGGGATATCCAAGTGCGTTTGATTAGCGGCTGGTTGGAAAAAAGATGAAACACTTCTTAATGCATCCAGTCCATCAATATAAACTAATTCAGCTTTTTTATGGCTTTGCAAAACACGACGCACCTCAGATGGAATCACTTTCACGCCACTGTCGGGTGCCGGTTTATACCCATCAACATGAATACTTTTAATTTCATGATTCCTCGACAAACTCATGGCAATTTTAAGTAACATTGCTTCAGAGGTAACCGGACGTTTTAATTCGAATGTTTCAATTTGATGTGTCGTCGACAAGCCTAATGTCAATGTTTCAACATACTGACGATCATTTTGGCGCATTTCGATGGTGCAATCATTTAAGATGAGTTTGAAGCGCTCTTTACCGCTCAGGGCCGCGAAAATGTTCATCACATTTTGATGCCCCAGTTCCGCAAAATTAGTGCCAGAAAAATTAAATACACTATCGTTAGACTGGCGTATTTGCCGCAAAATTTGGTTACAATTATCGGGTCTAATCACACACTGCATGTCCACCCCACTCCAAAAGTAACATTTGTGGATTAGTAATTTCTCCATTATACTACACAAATTATGTACAGTTTTCGACTCTTCGCACCTCAGCTGTTAACTTATTATTTTTAATGTGGTTTATGCCTATGAACCTCGTCAAAATACCCGTCACCCTGCTCGATAATGATCGTTTAATTCACAGCATTAAAACTGCGATTGCCTGTCTCATTGCATTTCTCGTGACAAAATATGTGTATGTGACTGCTGATCAATGGATTGTGATTACAACCTTGGTTGTCATGTGCGCTCAAATTAATGTCGGCAGTATGATGCAAAAATCGTATATGCGCTTTCTCGGCACATTGGCGGGCGCGATGATTGCGATCTCAACCATTTTTTTATTTGGTCCCAATCCTGTCATTAATATTTTTGTGGTCGCGCTTTCCGCGATGTTATTTAGTTTTATTGCCACCAGCGATAAAAGTTATAGTGAATCAGGCACACTGGGCGTTGTGACCGTTGCGATTATTCTGGTCGGACAAAATCCGCAGATCATTGCTGGGATCGAACGGTTTATTGAAATTTGTTTAGGCATTTTAATTGCCGCCACGGTGTCACAATTTATTTTACCGATCCAGGCAATGAGTCATTTACGCCGCAATCAAAGCATGACCATTCGGCAACTGCGCACGTTTTACGATACGATTTTTTCCGATCAACATCAGATGGGTGAAATTAATCAATTACAAAATTTAGATGAAGCCATTGTCAAATCACTAATCGCTCAACGTAAACTCGCGAGTGAAGCAAAGCGCGAAAGCTTTGGCAAATCATTCCACTTGCATCAATTTCAAGAATCGCTGTGGCTCGAAAAAGAAATTCTACGTAGCATTATTTTCATGCATCATGCATATCATGCGAATGCAGACACGCAGAAAATTATTTGTAAAATTTCGGCGGTGCTGGAATTTCATCACAAGATTAGTTTAGCCCTGGAAAAAATCGCCGAATGTCTTGAGAAAAAACGCATAGAAACGATTTTTGTGCCGAATACCGCACCGCTTAAAATAGCATTATCGTCGCTCACGTCAGAGCAAAAAATTTATTTTGATGGATTTTTATTTTGTGCGGATATTTTGGTGGCGCGATTGAATCAGTTGATAATTTTGCTTTGATATGCCCTTCGAGACGCGGGGGGGGGGGGGGGGCGGGGGGGGGGGGGGGCGGGGGGGGGGGGGGGGGGCGGGGGGGGGGGGGGGGGGG
>CAZOFA010000076.1:0-3437 GCA_964578975.1 uncultured Coxiellaceae bacterium | reverse complement strand
TATTGTTATCATTTTGCTTTGCGCATTTTTTTGGGGTATTTTTTTTTTTAGTTTTCGCCCTGAGGAGCGCGCAGCTATCTGTAACCGTTCGCCCTGAGGAGCGCGCAGCGCGTCTCGAAGGGCACAAGTACCTAATTCGGATTTTCCAAACTCAACACACCCGCATTATAATCATACGCAAACAATTCCGCATAACGCCCCCACTCAATCACCGTGCTCAACACGCGCGCCGCTTCTTTTTCTGTTAAATAATCTTCAAGCAACGACAAGAAATTTTCTTCCAATGCGCGATGACGTGGATGGCGATACAATTGATCATAGATGTAACGCGCCAGTGGCACATACTGTTTTAAACATTCCAAAAAGATTTTTTTACGTTCCAAAATATCCGCTTCAACAAATGCCTTGCCCGCGTCAGTAATGGTGATGTCACCTTTTGACACTTTTGCAAAGTGTAATATTTCCAGCAATTCAGTCAGCGGAAATAATTCGTCGATATCCAACATCAACGTTTCTGCCACGACCGGCAAATCCATTTTGCCCTCGGTTTCTGGCGCGTTGAGTGTTTCCAATAATCCAGTAACTTCCGCAACACTCGCTTCAGGTAAACGATAGCCGAGATCAATGGCTGGATGATCTTCCGCACCGGTTTGTTCCAGACTTAATTGAGTTGTCATCAACGTATAAACACGATCTACCTGATTACGAAAACGTGGATCCAAATCACTGCGCGGATGATTCAGTGTCACCTTAAGTTCGCCACGAATTGAACCTGGATTACTGTTAAAAATAATAATGCGATCCGCCAGCAACGCCGCTTCTTCAATGTTATGCGTTACAAACAAAATACCGTGAATGCCGGTTTTTTTGGTTTGCCATAAATCCAGTAAGTCACTTTTCAAGTTATCTGCGGTTAATACATCCAATGCAGAAAAAGGTTCATCCATCAACAACACATCCGGATTCACCACAAGCGCACGCGCAAAACCAACCCGCTGACGCATGCCGCCCGATAATTCTTTTGGGAATGCCGTTTCAAATCCGTCTAAACCAATCGTGTCAATCGCCTTCAACGCACGCTCACGGCGTTCTTCACGACCCACGCCCAACGCTTCTAATCCCAATTCCACATTTTCTAACACCGTGAGCCAAGGCAATAATGCAAAATTTTGGAAAACCATAGAAATGCCGCGCACGGGACCACCAACCGGCTTGCCGCGATACAAAACATTTCCGGAACTTGGCTGCACCAGTCCCGCTAAAATGCGCAACAATGTCGACTTGCCCGAACCTGATTTGCCAAGAATCGCAATAATTTCGCCTTCATTCATGCGAAAATTAACATCTTGCAAAACCAACAAATCTTGTCGATCGCCCGTCTTATAACTCTTTTGCACATTCACCACTTCAATCAGAGGCGATGCGCCGGAAGATTTATTTTCTACATCTTGCATAACAAATTCCTAACTAGCTCAATCTAACTGAAAACGCGCTTCAGCCATCGCATACAATGGCCGCCAGAAAAGACGATTAAATAACAACACAAATATACACATGACCGCAATGCCAAGCGCCATATGCAGAAAATCACCTTTGTTCATGCACTCACTAATATAAGCACCCAGCCCCGTAGCCGCCAATTTATTTTTTCCCCAGCTAATTACTTCCGCTGCAATACTCGCGTTCCAGGCCCCGCCCGCTGCCGTAATGGCGCCTGTCATATAATACGGAAAAATCCCTGGTAAAATGAGTTTGCGCCAACGCAACCAACCCGTCACACTGAAATTATCAGTGACCTGCAACAAATCTTTCGGCAACACAGAAGCGCCTGCAATCACATTGAAAAGCACATACCACTGTACGCCCAACATCATGAGTGGCGTTACCCAAATTTCTACATTTAAGTTGTATTTCAAAATTAAAATAAAGACGAGTGGATAAATTAAATTGACTGGAAATGCTGCGAGAAATTGCACGATAGGTTGGATAACTGGCGCGATACGCGGTCTTAATCCAATCCAAACACCCACCGGCACCCAAATCAAAGAACATAAAATAAGTAACGTCACGACGCGGATAGCTGTGATACAACCGAGAAAAATGACATGCCCGACCGAGGCCAACGGAATATAACGCGCAACAAAATAAATAGAATAAATAACCGTGCCTAACACCAGCACTGTCAACAATCCATTCCATAAACTATCCATCACTCGATGTTCACGAACCGTGTGATCTTGATATTGCTGTGGCTTGGATAACAACCAGGAAAAATTGACGATGTTCTGAAACAAAATATTCAACTTCCCACCAAAAAATCGCACCAAGCGTGTGCGATGCAATAAATCAATCACCCATGAGTGCGGTTCACGTTCGGTTGCCACTTGTTCTGCTTTAAATTTTTCAGCCCAGGCAACCAGCGGTCGAAATAAAAATTGATCGTAAATTAAAATCACCACCAACATCGTCACGATGGCATAACCAATCGCATGCATATCCATTGATTCAATCGCATATGCGATATAAGAACCAATACCCGGCAATAAAATTTGTTGATTTGAAACCGAAACCGCTTCCGATGCGACGACATAAAACCAGCCTGCGGACATAGACATCATCATGTTCCACAACAAGCCTGGCATGGAATAAGGTACATCAATCCGCCAGAAACGCTGCCACGCAGAAAGATGGAACATATTGGCAGCTTCTCTTAATTCGGCAGGCACAGAGCGTACGGTTTGATAAAAACCTAATGTCATATTCCAGGCTTGTGAGGTAAATATCGCTAAAATAGCCGCGCATTCTGGGCCCAACATGCTATTTGGAAACAATGCGATGAAACCAACAATGGCCACCGATAAAAATCCGAGAATGGGAATCGATTGGCAGACATCGATAATTGGAATAATAATCCGGCCTGCACGTTTGCTTTTTGCCGCCCACGTTCCAAAAACAAAGGTAAACAACAGCGAAAAAAACAAGGCAATCAACATGCGTAACACAGTACGTAATGCATAACCCGGCAGATAACGCGGATCAAGGGAGATATGCGGAGGTTCGCCCAAATGATATGGCAAAGCCATTTGCTTCGCATCCCACGCCAACAACGCAATCACGCCGAACGCAAAAAAGAATGCGACGATGTCCCAAAAATTGGGATAAAGGCGACCCTTATATGCGGTCATGAATGGATTGCGCCAAAAAATCATAGCAACACCTTTTTATCTTTGTTATCGCGCATTATCTTCAGAAGAAATAGACTGTTCAAGGAAAAAGATAATTAATACTCTTTTAACCTGTCACATCCTCTATCATCCTGAACCATCCCTGCGTCCTGAACCACTCCTGTCAACCATGTCATTAGATGCCAGCGAAAGCTACCTTGTCATCCTGAACGAAGTGAAGGATCTCCTTATATATGGAGATCCTTCACTTCG
>CAZOFA010000075.1:0-10914 GCA_964578975.1 uncultured Coxiellaceae bacterium | reverse complement strand
CCTCAGGGCTAACGGCTATATATGTTGGTTCGGCCTTAGTAGCGCGCAGCGCTTCTCGAAGCGAACGGGGCTATCTGTGACCGTTCGCCCTGAGGAGCGCGCAGCGCGTCTCGAAGGGCTCACACTACATGTTTTTCCGCTGCTGCAAAGGAAAAACTTTTCGATGAAATATTTCCAATTGCATCAATAATCCACTATTCGGTATGATTTTTGCCGCTCGTTAATTCCTCTTTCACTAAAGTGGAATAATTGGGCCAATATTGCATGGCTTTTAACAATTTTTCGATTGAAAATTGTACCTCCTGCACCGTAAGATGTCACATTCAAATCATACTCTGAGGCTAAATCAATTAAATGCTTGATTTAAAACAACTTTTTGATGTAATCGTCGTTGGCGGCGGGCATGCGGGCACAGAGGCGGCACTCGCCTCGGCACGTCGTGGCGCCAAAACACTGTTACTCACGCACAATATCGAGACACTGGGGCAAATGTCTTGCAACCCCGCCATTGGCGGCATCGGTAAAGGACATTTAGTCAAAGAAGTTGATGCGCTGGGCGGTGCAATGGCGCGTGCGATTGATCAAGCAGGAATTCAATTTCGTATTTTAAATGCGAGTAAAGGGCCTGCGGTGCGTGCCACGCGCGCGCAAGCCGATCGGGTGTTATACAAAAAAGCCATTCGTTTCATGCTAGAAAACCAGCCTAATTTATGGATTTTTCAACAAGCGGATGACGACATTTTGATTGAACAAGAACATGTGACCGGTGTCATGACACAAATGGGATTATCGTTTCGCGCGAAAACCGTCGTGCTAACGGCAGGCACGTTTCTCGCCGGAAAAATTCATATTGGTTTACAAAATTATGAAAGTGGTCGTGCGGGTGATCCGCCGGCCAAAACACTGGCTGCACGTTTGCGTGAACTGCCGCTGCGTGTGGGACGTTTGAAAACCGGCACACCGCCGCGCATTGATGGACGTACCATTGATTTTAGTGTGCTGGAAAAACAACACGGCGATACACCGACACCGGTTTTTTCTTTTTTAGGAACTGCAGCCGAACATCCTCAACAAATTCCTTGTTACATCACACACACCAATCAACATACACATGATGTGATTCGTAACGGCCTCGGTGAATCGCCCATGTATACTGGCGTCATTGAAGGGATCGGTCCTCGTTATTGTCCCTCCATCGAAGATAAAATCATGCGTTTTGCCGATAAAACTTCACATCAAATTTTTGTCGAGCCCGAAGGGTTAAGCACACACGAAATTTATCCCAATGGAATTTCAACCAGTTTACCGTTTGCCGTGCAATTGGAATTTGTGCACACCATGAAAGGATTTGAACGTGCGCATATTACGCGTCCCGGCTATGCCATTGAATACGATTTTTTTGATCCCCGCGATTTAAAACCAACCCTCGAAACCAAACATATTTGCGGATTATTTTTTGCCGGACAAATTAATGGAACCACGGGTTATGAAGAAGCCGCCGCACAAGGATTAATCGCGGGTTTAAATGCCGCATTATATTCGCAAGAACAACATCCATTTACACTGAAACGCGACGAAGCTTATATCGGCGTGTTGATTGATGATTTAATCACACGCGGCACCGAAGAACCGTATCGCATGTTTACCAGTCGTGCAGAATATCGATTATTACTGCGTGAAGACAATGCCGATTTACGTCTCACGCCCAAAGGTTTTGAATTAGGAATTGTCGATGAAACGCGTTGGCGTCAGTTTGAAAAAAAACGCGCAGCGATCGAATGCGAAAAAGAACGCTTATTTAAAACGTTCGTTTATCCAGACACCGAATTAGCCCGTGCACTTGAAAGCGTCTTGCAACAATCGTTGGCGCGCGAATATCGTTTAGAAGAATTATTACGTCGACCAAATTTATCTTACTCTGCGCTCGCGAATATTGAAGGTGTGGTGACGTCAGATGAAAAAGTTGCCGAACAAATTGAAATTCAAATTAAATACGCAGGCTACATCGAGCGTCAACAAGATGAAATTAATCGACAACAACGCAATGAAGATGCAAAAATCCCTGCCAATTTTAATTATGACAAAGTGATAGGTTTATCGTCTGAAGTGCGCCAAAAATTAAAAAATGTTTGCCCGACTACCGTCGGTATGGCCTCTCGCATTCCCGGTGTCACGCCTGCCGCCATTTCATTATTATTGGTTTACATGAAAAAAGTGGCCGTCACCGAATGAAAAAATTTTTACATGACGCGCTGATCGCAAACCATCATGTGGTGTCTCAGGACACGGAAAAAAAATTTATCGCGTATCTGGATCTCTTAAGTCGCTGGAATCAAATCATGAATTTAACCGCGATTCAAGATGAAAAAGACAGTGTGCTATTACATCTTTTAGATAGTTTATCGATTAAAGATTATTTACACGGGACGCGCATTTTAGATGTCGGCACCGGCGCCGGTTTGCCTGGTATTCCGCTCGCGCTCGTCTGTCCCGATAAACAATTCGTTTTATTGGATAGTAATAATAAAAAAATTCATTTTTTGCGCCAAGTGATGTATGAGCTATCCATCCCAAATGTGGAGATTATCCATGCGCGTTGCGAGGATTTTAAACCACAAAAATTATTTGATAGCATTCTCTCTCGCGCTTTTGCTCGTATTCAGGTAATGTTGGAAACGACAGAACATTTGCAAGCCACACACGGGCAATTTCTGTTGATGAAAGGCGTTTATCCAGAACAAGAAATCCGCGAGATTCCAGCACGGTTTAGTGTGCAAGCGGTGCATGAGTTACACATTAACGGGTTAGCTGCAAAGAGACATTTGGTTGTCATTGTTAGGAGTCTATCCAGTGGGAAAAATAATAGCCATCGTTAATCAAAAAGGCGGCGTCGGGAAAACCACCACGAGCATCAATCTCGCCGCATCCTTCGCCAAAATGAAACGCAACGTCTTATTAATTGATTTAGATCCACAGGGAAATGCGACGGTCGGCAGCGGGATTGATAAAAATGATTTTATCAAATCCGCAAAACAGGTTTTGTTGAATGAAGCCAACATCGAAGACGCATTGCTCAAAACAGCAGGCGCTTATGATTTACTGCCCACCAATCACGAATTGATTGTCGCCGAAGTTGAATTGATGCAATTAGCGCAACGTGAAATCCGGCTTAAAACAATCTTAATGCCAATTGTGGAAAAATATGATTATCTCCTCATTGATTGTCCGCCTTCGTTAAACATTTTAACCGTCAATGCACTGGCAGCGGCGCACTCGGTGCTGATTCCCATTCAATGTGAATATTTCGCTTTGGAAGGATTAACCGCGCTGTTAACCACAATCGAACAAATTCAAACAACCATTAATCCATCGTTGCATATCGAAGGATTGCTCAGAACCATGTATGATGGGCGCAATCGTTTGGCGCTGGATGTATCGGCGCAATTAACGCAACATTTTCCTGGACGTGTTTATAGCACCGTGATTCCGCGCAATGTGCGTTTAGCGGAAGCACCGAGTCATGGATTACCAATCGTGCAATATGATGAAAAATCGCAGGGCGCTTTGGCTTATTTAACATTAGCGGGCGAAATGTTGCGTCGTGTGGATGAAACAAAAAATGAGGGTGAAAAAATTGAAGCTTGATGAAGATGTTGTTGCGTTATCCCCACTGGGGAAAAAAACCACGTATGCCACGCAATATCAGCGTGATTTATTATTTCCGATTGCACGTCACTCCAATCGCACTGAAATTGGTATTGCTCATGCCTTGCCATTTAAAGGTGTGGATATTTGGAATGCGTATGAAATTTCTTGGTTGAATGAAAAAGGCAAACCCATCGTTGCATTGGGAGAATTTGTTTTACCTTGTCATTCGCCGAATATTATCGAATCTAAATCACTTAAATTATATTTGGGTTCTTTCTCGAATACGAAATTTAATTCTGTCGAAGTGTTAAGCGAGACCATTCGCCAGGATTTATCGGCAGCAGCGGGTGCCGCAGTCCAAGTAAAAATAATTCCTATCAAAAATTTTTCACCCATTGCGCTTAAAAATTTTAGCGGCATTTGTTTGGATGATTTAGATGTTGCATGTGATACGTATGTGGTGACTCCGCAATTTTTATCAACCGAGAATTCCATCGTTTCAGAAATTGTTTATTCCGATTTATTAAAATCCAATTGTTTGGTGACCGGACAACCTGATTTGGGCAGCGTGCAGATTCGCTATAGCGGAAAAAAAATTCAACACGCCGGTTTGCTAAAATATCTGGTTTCATTTCGCAATCACAATGAATTTCATGAACACTGCGTGGAACGAATTTTCGTGGATATTATGCGCGTCTGCCAACCCGAAAAATTAACCGTACATGCGTGCTATACCCGTCGTGGTGGATTGGACATTAATCCATTTCGCTCCACCGAAAATGAATTTCCTTTAGAAACAGCCCGTCAATCTCGTCAATGATTAACTCCACGTGTCATTCCCGCGCAGGAGGGAATGACAATGGGACAATGGGAGATATCGTGATCGTACAATTTACCTTTACCGTCGATGCGCTATCAGGTGTTAAGTATTTTTTCTTTCGAATCCACCTTGAGGTTTCTCGGGTGAATTATTTGTAAGTTTACTTCTATCTTTCTCCATTTTTTTTCGTCTTTCTTCCAATTCTGGATTAAACATCCCTCCGCTCGTAGGACTCGAAGGAGGAGTCTCAAAGCCTGGTTCAGGACTCACATTTGAACTCGAACTGACTGGTGTTGGTCTTTTCGCTTTAAGCGTCGCGAAACTTCCCCGTTCGACCTGTGCAGCTGGACTGACGGGAGGAGTAACAGTTGAACTCGAACTAGCACTCGGACTGACAGCATTTCTAGGACTACCCACACTCGAACTCGAAGAACTTGGCGTTGGAGGAGGAGAATTCGCAGGGCTTGGAGAAAATAACGAGTCATAATAACCAGCAGACGGCGCAGCTTCTTCATAAAAATTGACTTCTTTTCCAGAATCAAAGGTTACAAATTTAGGTGTATTGGCCTGTTCGCAATCTCGTAAAAAAAGTTGAAATGATCCGTGTTCGCATAGTTGTTTAATAAAGTTTGATTTGATTCCTGTTAAAAATGCCTTCCTCTGTAAAGAAGCTTCAGGTTCTGGTTCTCGTAGAGCCCAATACAATTGAAGACCTGCTCCTTGTAACGGTATGTCGCACTGTCTCATCAGACTCAGTAAATATTTTTCAACATTCCTATAGTCAGAAAAAAAACTCATCATTTCTTTTTGCCATTTCGCAATCGATTGTGGCTCTTCACCCACCTTATGCTTCAAAAATTTACCAAGCGCCTTCTTGAACTCTTGTTCGGTCACAACAGAATGAACATTAGGATCTTTTATAAATGTATATAGCAATTTTCCAGCTTCTAATACTTGTCTTGGCCATTTCTTAGTTGCTTCATCACGCTTTTTTTGTAATTGTTTGAGTAATTCGTCTGGAACATCAATATTTTTGGCGTCCTGAAGAAGCATACTAATCATACCGACATGCGGTTTATTAGGCTGATAATTGACAGCAAGAAATAAAGGCGTTTTATTTTCTAAATTCGGCGCATTAATTATGCCAGGAATTTTTAACATGGTTTGCAGGAGTGGAAAAGCCAATCGATTTCCGTCCATGGTTGCTTTCACGGCGGCTGTTAAAGCAGTTTCCCCACTCGGTGTAAACGTTGTATTTAACATCGTGATGAGCTCGTCAGGGTTTCTTTTCTCTTCGTGCTTATTTTCTCCCTCCTCAAACTCACTCATATTTTCCTGAAGATACTGATGAATAGTGGCAAAATGTTGATCGCTATCATCAAGGTTAGCCATGGCCTGATTAAATTGATCCAACGTAATTCTGCTTTGCATAACGAATAACCTCGACAATAATCCATCGGATTCTTATATTATAATCAATAAGCATAAAGATTGCGCATAAATCGATCACTGTTTATTTCTATTAAAATCATATAGATTTCATTAATTCATTTACCCTGGGTATTTTTATAGACATTATTTTTAATATGTGCTAATAGTAACCACTGTTTTTTTCTCTAAAAAGGCCTGTCAACTCAAGGCCATACAAAGGCGTAACTTATGAATGCAAAATTAATTGGCGGTATTTTACTGATTGTCGGTTCCGCGATTGGCGGCGGAATATTAGCACTTCCATTAGCCACCTCTGAACTCGGTTTCATGTATTCCACTTTTTTATTATTTTTCTGTTGGTCAGTGATGACGCTCAGCGCGTTTTTTATTTTAGAAGTCACGCTGTGGTTGCCAAAAAATACCAATATCATTTCCATGGCAAAAGCAACGCTCGGTCCCAGTGGTCAGCTGGTTGCGTGGATTACTTATTTATTATTGCTTTATTCATTACTCGCCGCCTACATCGC
The DNA here is from genome assembly GCA_964578975.1 of uncultured Coxiellaceae bacterium. Taxonomy (GTDB): domain Bacteria; phylum Pseudomonadota; class Gammaproteobacteria; order DSM-16500; family DSM-16500; genus CAYRUP01. The sequence continues at coordinate 4,488 of CAZOFA010000075.1, read as the reverse complement.
CGGTGGTAGTGATTTTTTTAGAAATGTTTTAGAGTCAGCACACGTGATGTTGCCAGGTTGGTGCGTCGCCGTTTTATTTACATTTTTATTTGGTGCGATCGTTTATTGTGGTATTCACGTGGTGGATTATGTGAACCGCGGTTTAATGACAGCAAAATTCATTTTGTTATTTTTGCTGATGGCATTTATCGCATCGCATGTGTCTTTTACAAAATTATCGGGCGGCCAAATCAGCCTCATGTCCGGAGGGGTCACAGTCGCCATCACATCGTTTGGTTATGCGACCATTATTCCGAGCTTACGCAATTATTTTCATGACGATGTCAAAAAACTGCGAAAAGCGATGATTATCGGCAGTTTGATTCCTTTAGTGTGCTATATCCTCTGGGATTTTGTGGTGATGGGCGTGATTCCGCGTGATGGCAGTGATGGATTAATCAGCATGATGCATTCTAATCAATCGACCAGTCAATTTGTGAATGGCTTGAGCGCGCTGTTAAATCGTCAAACAATCACCTCGCTCGCTCACTTTTTCACATCCATCTGTATTTTGACATCGTTTTTAGGTGTCGCATTATGCATGGTTGATTTTCTTGCCGACGGATTTCGCTTGGAAAAAGTGGGACGCAACACGTTGATCGTGAGCTTGGCCGCACTGCTCCCACCGTTATTAATTGTATTATTGAAACCAGGCATCTTTATTGCAGCGCTCGCGTATGCCGGCATTTATTGCGTTATTTTATTAATGATTTTGCCGGTATTAATGGCATGGCGTGGACGATACATTAAAAAAATAGCCACCGCCGATGGTTATCAAGTGTTTGGCGGAAAACCATTGCTGGTGTTCATGCTCCTGGTGTCAACTTTAATTATTGTGCAAAGCGTTGCAGGCATCATCAAACATTTTCATTAATTTAAAATGGATCTCACTCAATGGATGAAAACAACACGTCGACGACTGATTTTGGCTTTACAAAAGTTCCGCGCAACGAAAAATCGCGACGTGTTGCAGATGTGTTTCATTCCGTCTCTGAAAAATATGATGTGATGAATGACGTCATGTCATTCGGACTGCATCGTCTGTGGAAGCGTTTCACGTTAGCAGAAAGCGGTGTGCGACCCGGTCAATCTATTTTAGATGTGGCAGGCGGCACGGGCGATCTTGCGCGTGAATTCGCGAAAAAAATCGGTCAAGATGGCTTGATCGTGCTCGCCGACATTAATGAAAAAATGTTGGCACAAGGACGCGCACGCTTAACCGATCAAAACATTATTCATCCCGTGCATTTTGTGCAAGCCGATGCAGAGCGTTTACCTTTCCCGGATAATTATTTTGATTGCATCAGCATTGCGTTTGGTTTGCGGAATGTCACTTGCAAAATGTCTGCGTTAAAATCCATGTATCGCGTATTAAAACCCGGCGGCAAATTATTGGTGCTGGAATTTTCTAAACCGGTTTTACCTTGGCTCACAACATTGTATGATACGTATTCTTTTAATCTCATTCCAAAATTAGGCGCTTGGATTTGTAACGATGAACAGAGTTACCAATATTTAGTGGAATCAATTCGCATGCATCCCGATCAACAAACATTAAAAAACATGATGCAAGAATGCCAATTTGAAGATGTCGCATTTCATAATTTAACCGGTGGCATTGTCGCATTGCACAAAGGATTTAAATACGGATGAAACAGTTGCTTGAAAACGCATTAAATCGTTATCTTGCATTAGATCCAGAATCTATATCGCGCATTGCACTGTTACGCGATAAAATCGTCACGATAGAATTATTAGGTCTACCGCTCAGCATGCAAATGCATTTTCTGACAAATAAAATTCAATTACATTGGGATGCGTTTCTGCCCCCTGACCTTATCATTAAAGGGACGCCGCTCAACTTGTTGCACATGAGTTTAGCGCCTGAACAGCGCCGACGTTTTTTTGCCGAAGACATTGTGGTGAGCGGCAATATGGAATTGGCACAACAAGTGTTAAACATTTTTGATGATTTAGAAATCGATTGGGAAGAAGCATTATCTCAATGGATGGGTGATGTCCCTGCACACAAAACGAGTTTTTTACTGCGCGAATTAAAAACCTGGGGACAACACGTGCGGCAAGCATTGCGCCAAAACACGGATGAATATGTGCATGAAGAAATTCGTCTAGTGCCACCCACAGAAGAATTGCAACAGTTTTTAGCTAATGTGGATGAATTATGCATGGATGTCGATCGATTACAAGCACGCGTGGAACGCGTCCAGCAATTAATTATTGCTAGGAATTCATCATGAAAACCATCACGCGCTTTTTTCGTTTGCTGCGAATTAATTTCGTATTAGTGCGTTATAACCTTGATGAATTTATTCTGACAACGCCGTGGTTTTATCCCATTCGGTTTTTGAAATATTTTAATCCGTGGTATTGGGTGTTAAAAAATAAACTCACGCGCGGCGAACGATTGCGTCAAGCACTGGAAAAGTTAGGTCCGATTTTTATTAAAGCCGGTCAAGTATTGTCGACGCGGCGCGATTTATTACCGGATGATATTGCGATTGAATTAGCTAAATTACAAGATCAAGTGCCGCCATTTCCTGGATTGCTCGCGAAAAAAATGATAGAAAAATCGCTGGAATTACCGCTCAATGCAGTATTTGCCGAATTTGATATCAATGCGCTGGCATCCGCCTCCATTGCGCAAGTGCACGCCGCGACACTCTTAAGCGGTCAATCGGTGGTAGTAAAAGTGTTGCGCCCTAAAATTAGAAAAATCATCGAACGTGATATTGATTTATTAATGACGCTGGCACGCTTAGCCGAGCAATATTGGTCGGATGCAAAACGTTTTAAACCGCAACAAATTGTCGAAGAAATTTCGCATACCTTGTTTGACGAATTAGATTTACAACGCGAAGGCGCGAATGCGTCACAGTTGCGCCGTAATTTTCAACAATCTGAGTTGCTCTATATTCCAGAAATTTTTTGGAATTATTCGCATCATGATGTGCTCGTCATGGAACGAATCGAGGGCATTTCGATTTATAATATTCAAGCGTTAAAAGCCGCTGGCATGAATATGAAAAAATTAGCCGAACGCGGCATCGAAATTTTTTTCACGCAAGTTTTTCGCGATAGTTTTTTTCATGCCGATATGCATCCCGGAAATATTTTTGTCTGCACGAAAAATCCCGCCAATCCAAAATATATTGCGGTGGACTTTGGCATTGTGGGTTCACTGAACACGAAAGATCAGCGTTATTTAGCAGAAAACATCCTGGCGTTTTTCAAGCGCGATTATCAACGCGTCGCGGAATTGCATATTGCATCGGGCTGGTTACCGCCGGATACACGCATCGATCAATTTGAAGGTGCGGTTCGCGCCGTGTGTGAACCGATCTTTGAGCGCCCACTGAAAGATATTTCTTTCGGACAACTGTTATTGCGTTTGTTTCAAGCGGCACGTCGCTTTAATATTAATATTCAACCGCAATTAATATTGCTGCAAAAAACTTTACTCAACATTGAAGGTGTCGGGCGACAAATTTATCCGGATCTTGATTTATGGGCAACCGCCGCGCCGTTTTTAGAACGCTGGTTGAAAAAACAAATGGGGGTCAAAGCGTTTTTTCATCGCATTCGCGAAAACATTCCGTATTGGTCTGAAAAATTGCCTGAAATTCCGGGATTATTGTATGATGTGCTCGCGCAAACACGCGAACACAATGAAGTTGTGCGCTTTAATCAACAAATGTTACCGGAAAAAAAATCGCGCTGGCGCGTATTTTTGCGCGGAGCCGCCGCAGCATTTTTATTAACAAGTGTGTTTCTGGGCTTCAAAACAGGTTGGAATGAACTGATGACAACGGGATTTGCAATACTCGGTCTTATTACATGGCTCATAGGAAGTGTGTGACATGATGCTCGCCATTATTAAATTTTTTCATATTTTGTGTGGTATCTCTTTTTTTGGGATAACCATGGCCGCATTTTTTTATATTACCCACAGCTTAAGACAACACGATCGTGCGCTGATCGATTATTCCATCCGCGCCAGTTATTTTGGTGATGCCATTATTTTGCCGTGTGTTGTCTTGCAATTTATTACCGCAGCATTTTTAGTGTCGCACGGAAATTTTTCACTCAGCGTGCCATGGATTTTTATCGCTTATCATGCATTTGGTTTATTGGCGATGTTATGGTTGTTCACAGTGATCATTAAAAAATATTATTTTTCAAAAAATAGTATTCCAGCTTACGCGATTAAAAGTTTTTATGTGATCAACATTGCGATGATCGTCATTTTTATTATTATCATCCACGATGCTGTCATGAAAAGTACGGCTCTGAGTTTTCTTTTTAAATAATCCAAATTGTCATCCCTGCACTGTCATCCGGCTAATACGTCGTGCCGGCGGGGGGGGGGGGCGGGGGCGGGGGGCCGCGCCGCGCACCCGACACGAGACCGACCCGAGGCCCGCCGCCCCC
>CAZOFA010000074.1:0-12149 GCA_964578975.1 uncultured Coxiellaceae bacterium | reverse complement strand
AAATCGACGAAAATTTGAGGCGAATAGCAGAGCTATTTAACGAAAATTTTCGTCGTTTTTGGCCGATTCTACCGCTTTTTAAACATTACAAACTAATTGACGACAAACCCTAGTAATCTTTCATAATTCGTTGCTTTTGTCGGGCCCAATCACGTTCTTTTTCAGTGGCTCTTTTATCATGATCTTTTTTACCCACCGACAAGCCAATTTCTAACTTAATATGTTTACCTTTCCAATACATTGACAGTGGAATCAGCGTATAACCTTTGCGTTCTACACTACCAATTAATTTACTCAGCTCGCGTTGATGCAATAGCAATTTACGTGTGCGCGTGGGATCTGGATGAATATGTGTCGAGGCAGTTTGTAATGGCGTAATCAAACCACCAATCAACCAGGCTTCACCATTTTTCAACAGCACATAACTCTGGTCGAGCTGGGTTTTGCCAGCGCGCAAACTTTTCACTTCCCAGCCTTCAAGCACAATGCCTGCTTCGAAACGCTCTTTAATGCTAAACTCATGATGGGCTTTGCGATTCACAGCGATCGTTTGATTTGATTTCTGTTTCTGATTCATGGAACGGAGTATAATGCCAGGCAATTTAAAATCATAGTAAATTTAGCTCATATCAATATCTCTTAATCGGCTCATTTTCAAGCCGTATTTTGAGCCGATTAGACCTCGTTATCGGCTCAATTAAAATATCGATGAAATTCTATCGTCGGTATATAATGCGAGAAATTTAAAATTACCGAGGCATAATGACCACAATTAAACGCAGCGCACTCATCAGCTACACACCACGCCAAATGTTCGAACTCGTCAATAGCATTGAAGAATATCCGCGGTTTTTGCCTTGGTGTCATAGCAGCCGCATCATTGAAAAAAACGTGCTTGAAGTGGAAGCGTCACTGGATATTGCTTGGTCGGGAATTCATAAAAGTTTTATTACACGTAATCGTTTAACGCCGTATGAACGGATCGATATTACGTTAGTGAAAGGACCGTTTCGACGCTTAGAAGGGCATTGGAGTTTTCAACCGCTCAATGAGCATGGGAGTAAAATTAATTTGGATTTGGAGTTTGAATTGGCCGGACATTTTTTAGATGTGGTCTTTGAGCCGATTTTTAATCGCATTGCGAATTCTCTCGTCGACGCATTTTGTAAACGTGCGCAAGATATTTATGGCAACGAATAAAATCATTACGGTCGAAGTGGCGTATGCGCTGCCTAATGAACAACGTATTTTGACGGTCGAAGTGGAAGAGGGCAGTACGATTGAGACCGCAATTGATCGCTCAGGTGTGTTAGAACTTTTTCCCGACATTGATTTATTAAAACAAAAAGTTGGGATTTTTAGTCAATTAAAAAAACTATCTGATTTAGTCAAGGCTGGCGATCGAATTGAAATTTATCGTCATTTGTTAATCGATCCAAAAGAAGCACGCAGGAAACGCGTGCTTCGATAATTTATTGCATGTATTGCGAATACATATTTCCACGAATTTCACGTAAACGATGATTTTTGAAAATCAATGTCATGTATTTTTCCGTATACTGTCCTTGCGCGGGTTTTAATGTGTAAACATAATCAATGCGATGATCATTGAACGTGTTTAACAACATCGGTGATCCCATCACGTGTTTCACTTGTTCTTCAGACATTCCTGTGTGGATACGACTAACCATCTCTGGCGTGATGACATTGCCTTGTTCGATATCGATTCGATGGACGCAAGCGGATAAGGTAGTTATTAGCGCAATGAGTAAAATAGCTTTTTTCATGAGAATGCTCATCTTTAAAATTTAGAAAACGGCACATGATAACTGATTGAGAGGTTTTTGTAACCTGCTATAGTACTCTGAAGCCGAATGGAGGAAGGGGCATTGGATAATTCAGATTTAAAAAAAGCCGGTCTTAAAATTACGCTACCGCGCCTTAAAATTTTAGAAATTCTCGAGAAAGCGTCAGCTCACCATTTAAGCGCTGAAGAAGTGTACCGTATTTTATTGCAATCGGGTGAGGATATTGGGCTTGCAACGGTCTATCGGGTGCTGACTCAGTTTGAAGAAGCGGGTTTGGTCATTCGACATAATTTCGCCGAAGGGCATTCGGTGTTTGAATTAGATCATGGAGCACATCATGATCACTTGGTGTGTGTGAAATGCGGCGAAGTGGAAGAGTTTATTGATGCGGTGATTGAAGAGCGTCAGCAATATGTGGCGCGACAGGCGGGGTATACAATTACCGATCATAGTTTAAACATTTATGGGATTTGCGGAGAGTGTCAGCGAGGTGATGTTAATTCAAAATAATGATTTTGTTTTTTTAAAACATGGGCTACAATCTTTGTCCTTTTTAAAAACATAAAAAAGAGAGGAGCAAATATGTTTGGTAGAAAAACCGCACTACTAGTTGCAGCGAGCTTGCGACGCCAATGTTCGACGTTATTAGATGAAGCAGCAAAGAAACTCAGAGAAGATATATCAAAAGATATCAGAGCTTATGCTGGTGTTAAATGTGTTAAGGCACCGGAAGAACATAAGAAAGATGTGGAATTGTTAGCTCAACTGGTTGAAAAAAATCATGTGAGACGTTCAGGTAAACGTTAATTCCTGACTGGCCGTCATTGCGGGCGCAGCGAAGCAATGCAGGGTTTCTTGATCGACACAAAAACCTGGATTGCTTCGCTGCGCTCGCAATGACGGGTAGGGCGCTTGCAATGACGAGTAGGGCGCTCGCAATGGCGATTCACGATTAATCACTGTTTTCTACCATCTCACGCGCGTGCGCTAATGTTTTTTGTGTGATGGCAACACCACCTAGCATCCGTGCGATTTCTTGAATTTTATCTTCCACCGACAAAAACTGAATATGCGTTTTCGTCACATCCTTTCGCGTTTCTTTTTCAACTCGAATATGATGCAGTCCTTGCGCCGCCACTTGCGGCAAATGCGTGATGCAAAGCACTTGATGCGTTTTTCCTAATCGACGCAATAATTTCCCGACAATTTCCGCCGTGCTTCCACTAATCCCTACATCGACTTCGTCAAAAATTAAAGTGGGAATCGTATGCTGCTCTGCAGTCGCAATATGAATCGCCAAACTAATCCGCGATAATTCTCCACCCGAGACAATTTTTGCAAGCGGTTGCAAGGGCCCTGCGTTAGTTTTAATTTTAAAAATAATTTTTTCTAAACCATGTGCTGAAAAAGCGGGGCAATTTTCCTGATCTAACACAATATTAAATTCCGCTTTAGGTAATGCCAATTGATGTATCAACGCTGAAATTTCTTTTTCTAATTTTTCAGCTGCGCTGCGACGACTGCGCGAAAGTTTTTTTGCAATCTCCTGATATTGTTGCTCAATCTCAGAAAGTTTGTTAGCAAGCTCAGTCAGCCGTTCATCACTTTTTTCTAAATCACGAAATTCCGCGGCCAATTTTTGCTGAAACTCATATAATTCATTCGGAGAAATTTTATGTTTGCGCGCCAAATTAAATAACGTACTGATCCGTTCTTCAATCTGCGTTAAACGATTTGGATCCATCTCAACTGTTTCTAACGAACGTCGTAATTCATTTTCCGTATCATTAATTTGAATGAGTGCATTTTTTAAATTATCAATCCATGGGGAAATTTTTTGATTCACATGCTGAATACTTTCCAACGCATGTAATGCTTGATTCAAACACTGCAACGCATTTTGTTCTTCATTTTCTGTTAAACAATTTAATGCAAGATGCATGTTTTGCACTAATTCATCCGCATGCGCCAGTTGTTTATGTTCGTGGTCGAGCAGTTGAAATTCATCGGGCGTAATATGCAGCGCATCCAATTCATTCAACTGAAACGATAAAAATTCTGCACGCAAGTTGCGTTCTTGAGTTAACGTGCGCAAGGTCGCAATTTCATCTTGCACGCGACGATATTCTTCCGCCAAAAAATTGAGTTGCGTGACGAGCGACACGTGACCGGCAAAATCATCCAACATTTCACGCTGTTTTTCCGATTTTAATAATGATTGATGCTCGTGTTGTCCATGAATATCAATTAATAATTCACTTAATTCGCGCAATGGCTGTAATGTAGTGGGCAACCCATTAATGAAACTGCGTGAACGATTCTCTTTGTTCACCGTGCGACGAATGATGCATTCATCTGTTCCTTGAGCAAGATCATAATGTTGTAACCAGGCTTTCGCGTGAGGGATTTTACTGATATCAAATGTGAGACTAATATCCGTTTTTTCTTGATCGGGATTGAGCACATAATCCGATACGCGTCGTCCCAGTGCCAGCTCAATCGCATCAATCAGAATGGATTTCCCAGTACCCGTTTCACCAGTAATAACCGTCGTCCCTGAAGAAAAATCCAAAGATAATTCATTAATCGTCACGAAATTTTTAATCATAACATGCATTAACATGGTGTCATTCCGTATAAGTGAGTTTTTTTCCCCAGTGTAATTTGCTGCGTAATGCTTCGTAATAATTGTAATCGGTTGGATGGATGATATGTAATTGTTGTGGTTTTTTGCGAATCGTAATGCGACATCCGGCCGGCGTATTAATATGTGCACGTCCATCACAACTGACGCGTGGCGATGTCATGTTGTTCGGAGAAATGATGACGTGAATGCGTCGATTGCCTTCGACCACAATGGGACGACTATTCAGCGAATGCGGAAACATCGGCACTAATACAATCGCATCAAGTTGCGGATGCAAAATCGGCCCGCCACCGGATAATGCATACGCGGTTGAACCAGTGGGCGTTGCCACAATCAATCCATCGGAATCTTGGCTACAGACAAATTGATCATCAATATAAATTTCAAATTCGATCATGTGCGGAATGGCATCAGGAATAATCGCCACTTCATTTAACGCATCATCTTGACCAATATTATTGCCATGCATTTCAATTGAGGTCGTCAACAGAAAACGTTTTTCTAATATATATTTGCCTTGTAAAATCGCCTGAATTTTTTCGAGCTCGGAGGGCAATATGTCGGTTAAAAATCCTAAACTCCCGCGATTAATTCCCAGCACGGGCAAATCTTGATTGACGGCAATGTGTGCTGCATGCAACAAACTCCCATCACCACCCACGACGATTAATAAATCACAATGTTTGCCAAGTTTTTCGCGCGTGAGCGTACTGATCTTATGTTCATTGATGGCTTCCGCCGTTTCTTCTTCCAGATAAAATTGTTGATCGAGCTTTACTAAATATTTGATGAGGGCATGCAAGGTATCGCGTATACCGGTGGTTCTGACGCGGCCAATGATTCCAATACTTTTAAACGCCTTGGTCATGTTATTTTCCTGATATATTGCTATGATATGCATCTTATCATAGGTGAGTTATGAGTGAGACACCAGTCAATCAGCGTGCGCAGCAAGTGCTGAAAATTTTAGTAGAACGCTATATTTCAGAAGGTCATCCGATTGGATCCAAAACCATTGCTGAGGAATATAGTCTTGGCTTAAGTTCGGCGACCATTCGCAATATTTTGGCGGATCTTGAAGAGGGAGGATATTTAGCGTCTCCCCATACCTCAGCGGGGCGTATCCCAACCTCAATGGGCTATCGATTATTTGTCAATAACTTGCTAACCATCAAACCGTTGCATGATGTTAATCTCAATGACATTAAAGAACAATTTAATCCTGATTTTGCCGTGCCCGATTTACTCCAATCCGCATCCACTTTATTGTCGAGTTTGACTCAGTTAACTGGGGTGGTGGCGTTACCGCGGCGTAATAAAATCGAATTACGCCAAGTTGAATTTTTACCCTTATCGTCAAATCGTGTTTTAGTCATTTTAGTCCTCAATAATCGGGAAGTGCAAAATCGAATTATTTATACCGATCGCGTGTATAGTGCGGCTGAATTAGTGCAAGTGGCGAATTATTTGAATGCGAATTTTATCGGCAAGGATTTATTGACGATTCGGCAAGAAATCTCGACGGCAATTCGTCATGATCGCGCCAATATGGCGGAGTTGCTCAATACTGCCATTGAAGTTGCGAATAAAGTATTTGTTAAGGCAGAAGAAAATTGCAAAGATTGCGTGATCGCAGGACAAAATAATTTATTAAGTGCAGGTGAAGCTGATTTAGAACGCTTGCGTATTTTATTCGATGCGATCACACAAAAACAAGAAATTTTAAATTTATTGGATCAGTCGCTTGAAGCAGAAGGTATCCAAATTTTTATTGGCAAAGAATCGGGGTTTCAAGCGTTTGATGATTGCAGTATCATCACAACGTCATACGCAGTGGATGGACACTTGGTGGGAAGTTTGGGTGTGATTGGTCCAACCCGTATGTCATATGAACGCGTCATTTCTGCGGTGGATGTGACAGCAAAATTATTATCGGCTGCCTTGAATCAGGCTTAAGTCGACTCCATATCAATGATAAATTAATTTGTGAATCGGAGGTAAACGTGCCCTCTCATAAAAAAGCGGGAAGTACTGCATCATTAAATGAAAAATTAAACATTGAAAATCCAGAAGCATCGACGGTGGATGAGGCTGAGCTTGAGACCGATCCGCATCAACATCTGACGCATGAAGAATTACGTAAAAAATTGGCCGAAACGGATGAAAAAGCGACGCAATCATGGGATCGTTTATTACGTCTGCAGGCAGACATGGATAATCAACAGCGTCGTGCGGAACGTGATGTCGCCAATGCCCACAAATACGCACTGGAAAAATTTGTCCTGGAACTTTTACCCATTGTAGATGGTTTAGAGCGAGCGCTTGCTGCGCATGAAAGTGAAGATTCGGGCACCGGTTCTTTGCTGGATGGAGTGCAGATGACCTTGAAAATGTTATATGCGGCATTTGAAAAATTTGGTATTCAGCAAGTGGATCCACAAGGCCAAGTCTTTAATCCTGAATTGCATCAAGCAGTTTCAACGCAGGCTGACCCTGCGGCTAAGTCCGGTACGGTATTAGCGGTTCTGCAAAAAGGATATTTATTAAACAACAGATTAATACGCCCCGCCTTGGTGGTGGTCGCAAAAAATTGATATTGAAAAAATAACAACTGACCTCATATATAAGTAAATCATTCTTTATTTGGAGCATTATATGGCAACAAGCAGCATCATTGGGATTGACCTTGGCACCACCAACTCTTGCGTTGCGGTGATGGAAGGGGATAAGGTTCGCGTGATTGAAAATGCCGAAGGGGATCGTACAACGCCTTCCGTCGTCGCGTATTTGGAAAACGATGAAGTCATCGTGGGTCAACCGGCAAAACGTCAAGCGGTGACCAATCCAACCAACACAGTCTATGCCGCAAAACGCTTGATTGGCCGTCGCTATGACGAAGAGGTGGTGAGTAAAGATAAAGAAATCGTACCGTACAAAATTATCCGCGCAGACAATGGCGATGCGTGGGTGGAAGTGTTGGGCAATAAAAAATTAGCGCCACCACAAATTTCCGCACAAGTGTTATTAAAAATGAAAAAAACGGCGGAAGATTATTTAGGTCATCCGGTCACAGAAGCTGTGATTACCGTGCCTGCCTATTTCAATGATTCTCAACGTCAAGCGACCAAAGATGCGGGACGTATTGCCGGTCTTGAAGTGAAACGTATTATCAATGAGCCAACTGCTGCCGCACTCGCATTTGGTTTAGACAAAAAACCCGGCGATCGCAAAATTGCGGTGTACGATTTGGGTGGTGGTACATTTGATATCTCCATTATTGAAATTGCTGAAGTCGATGGCGAACATCAATTTGAAGTGTTATCAACCAATGGCGACACATTCTTGGGCGGTGAAGATTTCGATTTGCGTTTAATAAATTATTTGATTGATGAATTTAAAAAATCATCGGGAATTAATTTACGTAATGATCCGCTTGCTTTACAACGTCTTAAAGAAGCTGCGGAAAAAGCGAAAATTGAATTGTCATCCACACAACAAACGGAAGTGAATTTGCCGTATATCACTGCCGATGCAAGTGGTCCGAAACATTTAAATATCAAAATTACGCGCGCCAAACTGGAATCATTAGTCGAAGATTTAATTCAACGCACCGTTGAACCTTGTAAAATTGCGATTAAAGATGCTGGGGTTAAAGTGGAAGATATTGCCGATGTGATTTTAGTCGGCGGTCAAACACGCATGCCGATGGTGCAAGATACCGTGAAAAATATCTTTGCGCGTGAGCCACGTCGTGATGTGAATCCAGATGAAGCAGTGGCAATTGGTGCAGCCGTGCAAGGTGCCGTATTGTCAGGTGCAGTGAAAGACGTATTGTTATTGGATGTCACACCATTATCACTCGGCATTGAAACGCTGGGTGGTGTGATGACAAAACTCATCGAAAAAAATACCACGATTCCAACCAAAGCAACCCAAACATTTTCGACCGCCTCAGATAGTCAAACGGCAGTCACCGTGCATGTGTTACAAGGTGAACGTGAAATGGCATCCGCCAATAAATCACTGGGTCGATTTGATCTTGCAGATATTCCACCCGCACCGCGTGGCATGCCGCAAATTGAAGTGACATTTGATATTGATGCGAATGGTATTTTACATGTGTCCGCAAAAGATAAAGCAACCGGCAAAGCACAATCGATTGTGATTAAAGCCTCGAGCGGTCTCTCGGAAGATGAAATTAAAAACATGGTGAAAGATGCAGAAGCGCATGCCGCGGAAGATCGTAAATTCCATGAATTAGTGACTGCACGTAATCAAGCCGATAATATGATGCACGCTGTTTCAAAATCACTGAAAGAAGCCGGTGATAAAGTCTCTGCGGATGAACGTAAATCGATTGAAAATGCTTTAGAAGCGCTGAAAGAAGCGATGAAAGGCAATGATAAAGATTTAATTGAAACGAAAACCAAAGAATTGACCGATGCATCGGGCAAAATGGCTGAGCGGTTGTATGCGGCAGGTCAGCAAGGTCAGCAACAAGCAGGACAACCTGAGTCAGGCGGCCAAGAAAAGCCAGCGGATAAAGGTGAAAATGTGGTGGATGCTGAATTTGAAGAAGTGAAGGACGAGAAAAAATAACTTTTTAATGTGAATGCTCTTACGTGCCCGTGTGCGTGCCCGAGCCCGTGCCCGTCTTTTCTTATTTTTTATCGAAAGTTTGGCTAAATCAAAGAAAAGACGGGCCCGGGCCCGGGCGCGCACACGGGCACGATTAATTAATTAAACGATGATTATAAAATTATGACAAAACGCGATTATTATGAAATTTTGGGTGTCTCTCGCAACGCCAGCGACGATGAAATTAAAAAAGCCTTCCGTCGTTTGGCGATGAAACATCACCCAGATCGTAATCCTCATGACAAAGTGGCCGAGGAAAAATTTAAAGAAGCACGTGAAGCATATGAAGTGCTGGCGGATAATCGTCGTCGTTCTGCCTACGATCAATTTGGTCACAGTGCCGCGGATAACGCTGGTGGTTTTGGCGGCATGGGTGGCATGAATTTTAGTGATATTTTCGGCGATATTTTTGGTGATATTTTTAGTGGTGGACGTGCAGGCCCACAACGCGGTGCGGATTTACGTTATCACCTGGAAATTAATTTAGAACAAGCGGTGTTAGGAACCACAGTCGAAGTAACGTTTCCGACTCAAGTGTTATGCGCAGAGTGTGGTGGCAATGGTGCACGCAAAGGTGCGAAACCGGTCACGTGTACTGATTGCAGTGGTCAGGGACAAATTCGTATTCAACAAGGCTTTTTTTCCGTGCAACAAACCTGTCCTTCGTGTCGCGGTAAAGGCCAATTAGTATTAGATCCTTGCACCGAATGTCGCGGCAAAGGTCGTCGTAAACAAACGAAAAAATTATCTGTCAAAGTGCCAGCCGGTGTTGATACGGGTGATCGAATTCGCTTGGGTGGTGAAGGCGAAGCGGGAGAACCGGGTGCGCCGCCGGGTGATTTGTATGTGCAAATTGCAGTGAAACAGCATGATATTTTTGAACGCGATGCAACGAATTTGCATTGTGAAGTTCCTATTAGTTTTACCGTTGCAGTTTTGGGTGGTGAGTTAGATGTTCCGACGTTGAGCGGTCGAGTCAAATTAAAAATCCCCGCGGAAACCCAATCAGGCAAAGTGTTTCGCTTAAAAGGAATGGGGGTGCCATCCGTACGTGGCGGTGGCTCAGGCGATTTATTGTGTAAAGTGATGGTCGAAACACCCGTCAATCTGACACACAAACAAAAAGAAATGTTAAACCAATTTGATAAAACATTATCTGTTGATAATAAACATAATCCGCGTTCTTCTTCTTGGTTTAATAAAGTGAAAAAATTTTTTGAAGAGATGAAGCTATAATTATAGGGGTGAATACCATGAATAAAGTACCTATGACGGTCGCTGGAGCCGAAATGTTGCAAGATGAATTACATCGCTTAAAAACAGTTGAACGCCCGCGCATTATCAATGCCATTGCGGAAGCACGCGCACATGGTGATTTAAAAGAAAATGCAGAATATCATGCTGCGCGCGAACAACAAGGTTTTGTGGAAGGGCGCATCATGGAAATTGAAGGCAAATTATCTGTGGCACAAGTCATTGATGTCACCAAAATTGAAAATACCGGAAAAATTATTTTCGGCACGACAGTGAAAATGACGAATAATCAAACGTCAAAACAAGTGTGTTACAAAATTGTGGGTGATGATGAAGCGGATATTAAGGCAGATAAAATATCAATAAGTTCGCCAATTGCTCGCGCCATGATTGGAAAATATGAAGGTGATGTCATTGAAGTGCGCACACCGGAAGGCAAGACAGAATATGAAATTAATGAAGTGGAACACATTTGAAAAAAACCAAGAGCAGTCGTCGTTGGTTGCGTGAACATTTCAACGATCCCTATGTCAAACGCGCGGCGCAAGAAAAATACCGCTCGCGCGCTGCATATAAATTATTGGAATTACAAGAACGCGATAAATTATTTAAACCGGGAATGATTGTCATTGATTTGGGTGCAGCACCCGGGAGTTGGTCGCAAGTGGCAGCCGAATTTGTGGGAAAAAATGGGCGTGTTATTGCACTTGATATTTTAGCGATGGATCCATTAGCCGGCGTTGAATTTATTCAAGGTGATTTTTTGCAAGAGACGACCGTTTCCCAATTATTAGTGCAACTCGGCGACACGAAAGTCGATTGGGTGATTTCAGATATGGCGCCTAATTTGAGTGGAGTTGATAGTGTTGATCAACCTCGTGCACTTGAGCTTGCTGAATTAGCCTTAGATTTCGCGAAACTTGTTTTACACGCACAGGGTGGATTATTAGTAAAAGTCTTTCAAGGTCAAGGGTTTGATGCATTTTTAATTACCTTACGTCAGCACTTTAAAAAAGTCACGATACGCAAGCCGAAAGCCTCGCGCGATCGTTCACGTGAAGTATATTTATTAGCGAGAAATTAACTGACGTGCAATCATACTTCAGGTATGATTGCTTAAATATTGTAGTAGATTGAAGGGGTCCGCAAGGTGAACGATACGATTAAAACGATACTGTTATGGATGGTAGCTGGGATCATCTTAGTTTCTGTATTTAATATCTTTGGCCCACGACGTGAACCTGAACAACGCATTAGTTATTCTTCGTTCGTCAATGAAGTGAAACAGGGGAATGTCAGTTCGGTCACCATCACCGATCAAGATCTCACGGGCGTGATGCAAAACAACAAAGTGTTTGCCACCTATCTGCCCATGCCGCAAGACACTTTATTATTAAAAGATTTGGTGGATAAAGGCGTGAATGTCAAAGGCAAACCGCCTGAACAACCCGGTTTGTTAGTTCACTTATTAAATTTACTGCCCTGGATTATTCTCTTCGCGATTTGGATTTATGTGCTGCGTCAACAAGCCGGCGGTGGTCGAGGCGGCGCGTTTTCATTTGGCCGTAGTCGAGCACGCTTATTAAGCGAAGATCAGGTGAAAGTTACGTTTGCTGATGTCGCCGGTGTCGATGAAGCAAAAGATGAAGTAAAAGAATTAGTTGAATTTTTGCGTGATCCAGGAAAATTTCAAAAACTCGGTGGCAAAATTCCGCAAGGTGTATTGTTAGTCGGTCCGCCCGGTACCGGTAAAACGTTATTAGCGAAAGCAGTGGCGGGCGAAGCAAAAGTTCCTTTCTTCA
>CAZOFA010000073.1:0-12405 GCA_964578975.1 uncultured Coxiellaceae bacterium | reverse complement strand
ACCTCTCCCCTTGTGGGAGAGGTCGATGCGCGCAGCGCAGCGGGTGAGGGGTGCTAAAGTTTTTCACCTCTCCCCTTGTGGGAGAGGTCGATGCGCGCAGCGCAGCGGGTGAGGGGTGCTAAAGTTTTTCACCTCTCCCCTTGTGGGAGAGGTCGATGCGCGCAGCGCAGCGGGTGAGGGGTGCTGTAGAGGACGATAACAATAATCATATATTGCGAGCCTGCATACGTCCTTGACTTGTTTCTTTTTGTTCTTTTGCTTCTTTTGCCGCTTTTGCTCTGTCTTCTTGTACTTGTTGTCTGGCCTGTTGTTCTGTTTTATACGTATCAATTTTATCTTTCGCGCCTGTGTTCTGATTTTTGAGATCATTAACCGATGCTTGAAGACTAGCAAGCGATGCTTGGGCCGCATCTTTTTGAGGGCCAGGTGTTGCCCCTTTTAATGCCTCACTCAAAATTTTAGCTCTTATTTCCAAATCATTTATAGTTTTCTCTTGCTGCTTATTACGCTCCTCCACCTGACTCACATGCTTATCATCGCGCAACATTTCAGACTGTGCGAACTTAGGATTGTTCGCCATCTTATCGAGCTTGTCTAATTGCGAAGAAAGTGTCGATGCAGTCTCGTCTACACGTTCACATCGTCTTTCAAGTTGTTTGAGCTGATGATTAATGTCCGCCAAAATTTCTTCAGGTGTTTGCTCATAAAATTTAGGTAAAAGATCTTTGATTAATTTGTCACTGATTTCATCATCATTTAAAAATCCTTCGGCTTTAAATACACGAAATTTTTCTTCCAATGCCGCCGAATCCGCAGGAACTTCTAATTTAATTTTTGCGACATCAAGCTCCCTCTTCATTTCACCTTCACTTTTTTCAACCTGTTGTCGTCGCACTAATCCCTCTTGGCTCAATTTTTCTAACCTATATATTTCTTGAACCATTTCCGTCATGCCTTTGCCAAGTTTTTCTTTGTCTTGAAAGATATTTTTCTTTTTATTTTCCGCATCCCTTTCTACTAATTGGTCTAAATGTTTTCTTAAATCCGTTCCTAACTCTATCGGAATAGTTTTTTCCGTGTCGAGCGTGCCATCGGGGTTATATTTAATCGCTGCCTTCAGAACACAGAGCACATCGCGGTCTAACTGTTTTACATTATCGATTGGAATTTCGTTCCGTCCTGCGCGTTTAAGTGTATGTCGATCGATTTTTCCATATTCGAGCACGAATACATTGTCAGGATGAGATTCATAAACACGCGCAGCGCGTAAAGTGGCATCATAAGCGCGTTGATATGCTTCACTCGCGATTTTTGGATCGGTCTTATCATCAATTTTTATAATCTTCTTTTTGTTATTATCATCAGGATCAACATATTCCATGACGATTGGGGGTCTCGGTCTCCATCCGCCGCCTTGAGTTTTTTCAACTTGTCCTTCATAGAGCTCGCCGCAGTCATACACGGTATGATCTGCTTCAAGAAAAGCTTTTAATCTTTTTTTGTATTCTTCAACTTCTTCATCGACAGATTTACCCACCACCAATTCAGGTGCTTCAATTTCATTTTTTACTTCATCTTCTAATTGTTCTTTGGATAATTTCACCGAGGTAAAATGAACTTTGTCAGAATCAACTAATTTAGCCTGTTTAAATGCCCAATCATTAAAACGTTTGTTTTCTAAACTTCTTTGCAGTAACGTGGTTTCAGCTTGTAATTTTTGATAAGTAAATTCTTCCAATTTTGCTTTTTCGGCCGTCGCAAAGTCTTTCAACGGTTGAGACGCGCTAGCGTCTGTTGCAATTTTCGCAAAGGCGTCATTCATCGCCTTAAAATTTTCGACCCATTTATCTTTGTCCCATTGGCCTGATTGCACCCAATTGGCATAATCGTCTCTTAATTTAGTACCTAATGTATCTAATTCAGTTTGAACGCTTTCGACATGTGCTGCATCGCTCGCAGGAAAACTTCTGAGTTGATTTTCCATTTCAAGTTTAAATGGTTCAAATGCTTCGCCATAACCACTGTTATCAAAGTTATATTCTTTTTGCAGCATGCCAGTGAACTCTGACTTATTCTTAGCAGTCTCTGCCATTTTATCAAACGTATCTTTTGCGGCAGTTAAAGCGGCTTGTTGTTGGGGAGTAGGCATACCTAAAAGGCTCCAAAGTAAATTAGAATTACAATAATACTATATAGTTATATAAATTATACATCAATGATCACAATTTGCTCAATCAATTTGCTCAAATTTCTTGGGTTGGCGCTTCATCAATCCCCAAATCTTTTACTTGGGATTTATAAATTTGAACATCCCGATTGGAGGGTGAAAAATGTAATACTTCCAATTGCTTATTGTGTTTATCGCCTAATAATTGCAGCTCAACCCAGGCCGCACGCACCATTTTATCAAATCCAGCAAATTCAATCACCCAACCGCGTTTATAGACTTCTCGAGCCATGACTCTTGCCGTTTGTAGCGCATCTTCTAAGGTTCTTTCATGGGAAAACAATTGCTTAGGCGTGCCGACAATA
This sequence comes from uncultured Coxiellaceae bacterium, assembly GCA_964578975.1. Taxonomy (GTDB): domain Bacteria; phylum Pseudomonadota; class Gammaproteobacteria; order DSM-16500; family DSM-16500; genus CAYRUP01. The sequence continues at coordinate 9,873 of CAZOFA010000073.1, read as the reverse complement.
CAGCATCCGCGATCATAGACTTGGTAATGTTTGCTGATACCTTCTAAATTTAACGCTTGTTTTTCCCCAGGATAATCTAAGTTATACACGTCCCAGATCGTGAGTGTCGCAAATCGTTGTAATAAATAATAAATTTCGATAGCGGTGATCGGTCGATTGAGAATTTCAGTCAGCTCAGGTAGGGGTAAATTTTGCCCTAACGCTTCCCAAATTTCACTTTTAAGCTTCCTAAAAAGGTTATTTTGATCGTCTTCCATCTCAATACGGGGTTTGATGGTTAAATCGATTTGAGTGGTGAATTCTTCGGCTTCCGCATTGACGGCGAAAATAGTGACTTGATACACCCCATGGGTGCCTGTTGCCGGGATACCGTTTATAACCCCATCTGTCGTGCAAATCAGGCCTTTGGTCAGAGGCTGACCATTCGTCAACTCAGCGCGAAAATTAATCTTGCCACCAGTTGATTCAATAAAATCAGTGAGTTGCAGCGGACCATAGGTAGCGCCTTCATTGACGATTTGGGGTGGAATGGGCTTCTTTAAATTCAATGGCATAGCAAATACCCTTTTTGCATATAAGAATTATCATGATTATAACGATAATTACCGTTTAGGTCAGGAAGAAGCTAAAAAATCTTTTATACTCAAAGGAGGTGTGATCTTATATAATGTAAGTAGCTACAAATATTCAGATATTGTATAATATTTTATCAAAACTCTTATTATTATGAAAGTGTCAGAGGAGTTGGTGAATGGCTTTTACTGCAGAACAGGCAAGCGCAACCTATCAAAAAATTATAAGTGGACTTCCTGAATGTACACTCAAAGCACAATTGTTGGCGCAAGGGAAAGCCGCATTTGTTGATTCCACAACAAAAAAAGCCGCTGTCAGTGAATTTATAATTCAAGCTGCAGTCGATGGTATTCTGCGTGGTGATTTTTATGATAATCAAATAGAACTGCTCGGTTTAAATAATTCTGCAGAAAACAAACGACAACTTTGGGCTGAAGGCCAATACTACCGTGCGATACAACAAGATCCCAATCTTCGTGGAACTCTGAACCAAGACTTTATTACATACTTGATCAATCATCCTGAAATTACTACGACCGCTCAAGTAAATAGTCAACTTAAAGCCATGCCTAGCTCACGCTCATGGGCTGAAGAACAATACAATCGTGTCATGAAGGATCTAATTCCTCGAGATCCAAGTCCACTCCGAGATCAATTGAGTAAACATCAAAATACATTCATTAATTTCTTACTCGCAGAGAAAATCAATTCTGAAGAGGGAGTAAATGAATTAGTAGGATTAATTCGAAATGGGACTATAGATTTTGATGTTAACTATTATAAACAAAACGGTTTAGCTGGTACTGACGCAGAACTACAAAAAGTTTGGATTGAAGGTCAGTATTATCGAGTCATACAAGATGAGAAACTTATTCCTCCTGCTGGCCCGCTGCACAATCAATTGAGTGGAAGTAAAAAAGATTTTATTGAGGCAATAGCAACAAATCCAGATTCTTTTGACGAAGCTCAACAGATCACTGACAGTATCGAAGCGATCAAAGATAATACCCTTGATCTTGATCTAGCCATGCGCACGGTAGGTTTACACAATGATCGCGCAGGAAACAATAAACGTAACATCTGGGCTGAAAATATATATCACTCTATCGTTAACAGTTTGCCTATTGGAGACCCCTTACGTAATCAACTAAGCAGGCCTGAGGGCAAAAAAGCATTTATCGATGCTCAGAAAGACAAAGACATGGATGAACAACGGCTCTATACGCTTATCGATGAGTTGTATTCCCCTTCTACTACTTTTGCAGATCCTAACACATTAAACGGCCACATGACCGCGTTAGGTTTGGAAAATAATGATGAAAATAAACGCGCACTGTGGGCAGGGCAGCAATTTTCTCGTATTCGACAAAATCTTCATAATCGTCCTGAGTTACTTAAACTTTTGACCAAAGAAAAATTTGTTGACGCTTTGATACAGAACAGAAATATCACCAATGCTGAAGGTGTTGACCAGCTAATTAATTCACTTATTCGACAAAATAATTTTGAAATACTCGAAGAAGATTTGGCTGCTTTGGGAATAAATGAAAATCTACACAGAGCCTGGGCTGAAAATCAATATTTTCTTATCATGGAAGAAAAAGGGCCGGAAAAACTTATTCCTGATGACAGCGAACTTCGAACTGAATTATCAAATTGTAAAGATGAATTTATTTCGGCTTTAGTTGCTCAGAATATCAAACAAGCTACGGATATAAATAATCTGATCGGCGCAGTCCTCTCAGCTCCTGCTCGAACTTATACCGATTTATTATTACCCATGAGCAACCTGGGCTTAACCCACCAAAACCTGCATGATCGTTTACAGGCTGCATCTAAACTCTGGGCAGAAAATCAATACAACCGTATTACAACTGAAGAAAAACTTATTCCTGATGGCCCACTTCTACAACAATTGAAAAGAGAGGGCGGTAAAAAAGCGTTCGTTGTTGCTTTATCATCAATGAGTGCCGAGGTTATCGAAGCGAAAGATGTCACCAAACTCGTCGAAGATGTCAAAAAGACTGATGACATCGCTCAACTCCCTGAACAAATGAAAAAGCTAGGTTTAGAGGATAAAAAACCAGAAAGCATTCGTTCACTTTGGGCTGAAAATCAGCACAATCGGCTCATGGGGAAAAGAGAAGACGGTGGTTTTCCTGAAAGTGAATTACGAACTCAATTAGGTAAATACAGAAAAGAATTTATTGATGCTTTAATCAAAAACAATGCCATCACCACAACTGAAGGGGTAGAGACATTACTCGATAATTTCTTAACTAATTCTGTGAATGATCTAGCTGCTTTTAATGCAAACTTAACAACAATTGGCTTCTCGACAATTAATCCTACTGACAAAAAACGTCTTTGGGCTGAAAATCGTCATCATCATATGATTTTTGCTAACGAAATTCTTGTTCCAGATGGAGCGTTACGCGATCAGTTGCTGAGTCCAAATGGAAGAAAAGGTTTTATTGATGCTTTAACGGGAAACGCCAGCATCGCCCAAACACCTCATATTGCAACACTCATTGATAATGTCAAAAGAGCTAACACCGATGATATTAATAACCTAGATGCACCCATGGCCGCTCTTGGTTTGGAAGTTGGCGCAGGTGACATCAACAAACGCAAACTGTGGGCGGAAAATCAATACAATCGGATTATGACAGCAGGCGTGCTTCCTGAAGGCATCGTCCTAAAACAATTAGCTGAACGTAAAAACGAATTCATTAATGCTTTAGCTACAAACAATGCTATTACGAATAATGCAGGATTAGAAAATCTAATCACGACACTCAATCTACCTGCTGCGAGACCTGATGATTTAGCGGCCCCCATGGCAGCACTTGGATTAGATCACACTGATGATGATAAAAAATTCGAGCTTTGGGCAGAAAATCAATATAACCGCCTCATGGCAGATAAAACACTCATCGCTGACCCAAGCGCACTTCGAGAACAATTGGGAAGAAATGGCGGGAAAGATGCATTCATTGAAGCTTTAATGCGATATAGAATGCTCATTGATAATGCTCATAATCTCAATGCAATTATTCAAACGATCAAGACGGCTGATCTAAACGACTTCGACATGCCAATGAAACAACTCGGCCTTGAAGTTAACCGAGAAAATAAGCGCGCATTATGGGCTGATAATCAATATGACCGTATCATGTCCACTCCCCATCTTGTACCTAAGGATGGCCCGCTCCATGATCAATTAAAAGCACGTAAAGCAGAATGTATTAAAGCAATTATTGCAAGAGGCGGCACGACGAATGATGAGGTTGATGCTTTAGTCAATGCGGTCAGAGATGCGCCCATCACAAAGTTTGATAATAGCCTCGACGAACCGATGAAGAATTTAGGTTTAGAGGTTAACGCCAATAACAAACTCAAACTCTGGGCTGAAAATCAATATTACCGCATTATGCGCGAACTGATTGAAGCAGGTCCCTTGTATGATCAGCTCAACACGCGTAAAGCAGAATGCATTGAAGCGCTTGTTAAAAATCGTAACCATAATAATATAACTGTTGACGCCTTAGTTCATGCAGTTCAGAACGAAACACTCGACAATCTAGATAAACCGATGCGCGCGCTCGGCTTAGTCGCGAACGCAGATACCAAACGTGCAGTCTGGGCTCAAAATCAATATCGTCGAATTATGGAAGATCACAATATTGTTCCTGAGACTGGCCCATTGCATGATCAATTACGAGCACATAAAACAGAATGTATTGCAGCTTTTATTGATCGCGGCGGCAATAGTAATGAAACCATTAATGCCTTGGTTGATGCTGTCAAAAAATCTAATAATATTGCTGATCTTGATAATTACATGCCTGGGTTGGGGTTAGATCCTCTCGATGGTGCTGCTAAACAACAACTCCTTGGTGAAGCACGCTTTGAAGCACTGCTCGATGGTTTTTCAAAACAATTGAAAATCATGCCTCATTTAAAACAAAAGCTCATCGAAATAAAACAACCTTTAATCCAACATTGGAGTACTACGCCACCATCTGCAGATGCAATTCTTCAATTGCGTGATGCTCTTGCTCAGTTATCCCCTACTGCAAATTCAAATGCTGTTTGGCAAGCTTTTGAAAATGCCTTAGGTGTTCCAAACCTTGCAGCTCATCCAGATATGCAATTCGCTGTTCAAGACGAAGATGTGAATTTACTGCGCGCGGAATCGAGAGATAATAAAGTTATAACAACGCCTGCAAGTGATGTAGTCAGACAAACCCTTTTTAGAGAACAATACAGGAATATAACTGATTTTTATAATCTGATTGCAAATGCAAAATTTGATGATCCAAACCAAATTAATGCATTGGAAGGAGCACTCAAAGTATATATAAGCCAATTAACGAAAGGTCCTCACATGTTACACAGTAATCACGTGTTACAAGGCCCGTTAAGTGAGTTAAGCAAGGTTTTAAAAGATCCCCTTCATACTGACGATGAATTAAAAAATGCTCTTAATCCAGTAACCGCCTGTCTCGTCGAACTACAAAATAGCGCAAAAGGAATCAGCAGCAAACCTTCACGCTTAGAAAGTTATGCACAAATGGCAGAAAAATATCGGTCCGAACGTGTACGCCGTGAAAAATCCATCTCTCAAGATGACATGGATGAATTGGATCGCATTGCACAATCTTGTTCAAAAATGAAAGACGCGCTTGATTTAGCGGAAGGACAATTACTCATTAAAGAACGCACAGCCCAAGCGGATATTGAACAAATTAGTGCTGCAAGAAAAACCTTAACTAAAACGATTAACAAAATAGAAGCTCATATCGCTCAAGGTCCTGTGAAAGAAGTTTATGTGTATGGCGAACCTTGTGGAATTTTAAGAAATCCGAGCGAAAAAGAAATTGAAAATAAAATGAATGAGCTGTTAGGTGTGACACATGCTCCCATTGCAGTTAGCATGACGGCAGTCGCTGCGTCGACCGGAAAATTAGAATCCACCGCACGCTATGATACGCATAATGACGTTCGATTTACTAAAAATACTGTCCATATCCCCATACCAAATGATCCCGCACAAAAACAACCCGTGGATATCGTGACGATGTCTCAAGTGAGTGGAAAGAACCATCGATCTGTGACCAGATGTAAAGGTAGTTTAGCGGGTATCAGTGACGACGATGCAATGAGAACAGCTGCAAATATCGTAGAAAATTTCTGCGCGGGACTACCTGAAAAAACCACTTTCCCGCTCGGTGGCAGCAACGCAAAACTGGTAGAAGCCACTTATTTTTATTGTGAGCATGTAAAAGGATTTACGCCAAAATTAATGGATGGCGTGAAGAAACCGGTCATCTCTGATGAGCAAAAAGCAAAATATATAGCTGCGTTAGAACGCGGACCGTTTGCAGGCAAATTAGCAAAAATTACCATGCCTGCAAAAGAAGTTGAAAAACTTCAAGTGGAAACCGGAACAACCCACACACAGATACCCAGACGCACACGAAGCTGAAAAGTCGTCATTGCGAGAAGCGCAGCGACGAAGCAAATTATTTTTTCTGGATTGCTTCGTCGCTACGCTCCTCGCAATGACGACAACGTTGCTACAGCTCTATTTCCCCAACACCAAACACCCCGATGAAACAATAACTCTTTCACTCCCATACTCACTATTCGCTAATTGTGATAAATACCCTTGTGAATTCTTGCGAACATCATAAATCATAGCGCCCGGCAAATTGTTATTGCGCGTATACGTTCCAATGGATGATGCATCAGGATATTCCACTTGCGTCCATGCACCAATCATTAACTTTGCTGGCGTCATGCCATGTTGTTTATAAAAATTCAATCGATTCGAAAAATTAGCGTCCGAGTATGACATTTGCCAACCATAATCGAGATATTCCGCTAACGTATGTCCTTCGTAAGTTGAGGAAAAAATATCGTCATCCTCAAACAATGCTTTTGTTAATAACTTACCCGAAAATTCAGGATTCGCTTTAATCGCTTGTGCCAACATAATCATGGATGTGTTGTTGGGTGTGCATGCTGAATATTCGTCATCAATATCAACGCCATCCAGATGATACTGATTCACCATATTCACAATTTTTTTTGCGAACGTTTGCGCGCTCGTTTTATTCGCATACAAGACCATCCCGCATTTTCATGATTTCCTAACAATGTCATTAACACTTTGATGTGTTGATTTTGTAAGGCTTTCACTTGCGAAGTTTGCATCAGCGCGTGCACTTGTGGATTAAAATAAATAACCGGATTATTCGGGTCATCACCATTAATATTCGCCGCAAAAATTGACGTCATTGCAAAAAAAGGTTGATGGTTACTTTGACGCAAGTAACATCCGACATTTGATAATGCATTGGAATTTACTTCAACATAAGACATGTTTAACGGTGTTGCAGCATTTGCATACACGGGAATCGATATTAAGCACAAACAACTTAAAATAAATTTTTTCATGGTTTTCCTTAATTCAAAAGTTAAAAACCCCCAACGAAGTTTATCCTCAGGCAATATTTAGTACGCCTTCCCGGCGAGGGAAGGTGCCCGAAGGGCGGATGGGGGAATATATTTTTTAATTTCTAAAAAATTTTTTTTTCTATTCCCCCTTCCGGCCTTCGGCCACCTGCCCTCGCCGGGAAGGCGTACTAAATATTGCCTACAGAATTCAATGCCGCCTCTAAAACCCGCCGCAACTCCATCAACTGCCCATGAAAAAAATGTCCCGCCGTTGGCATGCGAATCACTTGCGGTTTATGCGACAACGTTTCAATCCAAGCAAACACTTCTTCTGCTGACACAACTTCATCTTGTTCACCTTGCACTAAAATCCACGGACACGTCACACGTGTCACATCATCTTGTTTAAAACGTGAGACTTGCGGTGCAATCGTCACTAATTGTTTCGGTGACTCACGCATCGCTGCTTTCGTTGCAACATACGCACCAAAAGAAAAACCCGCCAACCAAATATTTTCCGTGGGAAAAAGTGTTTTAATCCATTGCACGATAAACAACACATCATCCACCTCCCCTCGCCCTTCATCATGTGTCCCCACACTTTTCCCCACACCACGAAAATTAAAACGCAACGTACGCAAACCCAAATCACGAAAAACTCGCGCCAATGTGGTCACCACTTTGTTATGCATCGTGCCACCAAAAAGCGGATGAGGATGACAAATAATTGCAGTCGCATGACGATTTTGTTTTGCTGTTTCATCAAGGGGTGTAGTAATAATTTCTAAATCGCCGATCGGGCCTGGCAAAATGAATGTGGATTCTGTAGTGGGAAATGGTTGCATAAATTATCATTCTCTCTAGACATTTTTTAAATTCCTTCCCACGCAGGGGGAAGGTGGCCAAAGGCCGGATGGGGGAATAGAAATAACAAATGTTTCAAAAAATAAAAAATATATTCTCCCATCCGCCCGTTGGGCACCTTCCCCCTGCGTGGGAAGGAAATTTAAGCAGCTGATTACCTCATATTATCTTCTTCAAAAACATCCCCGTATACGTTTTTGTCAGTTGAGGTTTCCAAAATCAAGGATTTTCCCTGCTCCTTTATATTGCTTATCGAATAACAGCCGGCAAGTCTCATCGCTAATGTTAATTCGCGATGTAAGCACTGCATCACTTGCATTACACCACTTTGACCACTCATAGCAAGTCCCCATAAAATTGGACGGCCAACCAACACAGCATCAGCCCCGAGTGCAATTGCTTTTAAAATATTGACGCCACTATATAATCCACCATCTATCAATATGCGAATTCTATTTTTTAATACTTTGGCAATATTAGGTAAAACTTCAATAGTAGCAGCTGCTCCATCAAGCTGCCTCCCACCATGATTTGAAATAATTATCCCATCAACTCCAATATCTAATGCTTTAATAGCATCAAAATAATGCATAATTCCTTTAACTATTATAGGTAATTTAGTAATTGATTTGACGCGCCTTATATCTTCCCAAGAAGCCATAGGATTAAATTCAATTCCTTCTGATTTTATTTCTTTTGTAGTGGAATCAATAAAATTTACAGGAACACAATGTGAGGGTAATTTAAATTCATTATCAATATCTCTTAAACGATTTCCTGGATATGGGATATCCGCAGTAATAACAATCGCTTTATATCCAGCGCATTCTGCTCGTCTAATTAAATTTTCTGTAATAACAAAATCGCGATGTATATGCAATTGAAACCATAATGATACTTTGGCAGAGGCAGCAATTTCTTCTAGAGAAAAATTAGACATCATACTGACAACCATGATACAGCCTACATTTTCTGCAGCTTTAGCTGTAGCTATCTCCCCCTGAACATTAGCCAATACTTGAAAAGCTGTGGGAGCAATAATAATTGGACTTTTAGCTTTTATGCCAAAAATATCTATGTCGATATTCACATTACCAGTTTCTCGGAAAACTCTAGGAAGCAACGCAAATTTTGTATAGGCCTCATAGTTACGACGCAACGTAAGTTCGCGATCAGAACCACCTGCTATATGGTTATATATACTGGTTGGTAACTTTTTTTTTGCTGCTTGTTCGAACTCTTCAATTGTATGTGGCATATCAGATCAAGATTAAAATCAGCTGGAGTTCTGTATCCGGAAACGAATGCATGAATTGATCCTATCTTCTGAACTGTATTTCTTGATTGAAATCACGATCAACATCCATCGGCTCAGGTTCTGGAGAATCAATTTCCATATGATCATCCTGTTCAGCACGTTCCGCTGGAAAATGTAAAAACCAAAATGGGATTAAACGATAATGTGTTATCGGTCGAAGTTCAATCGGTGGCAGTGGCTCCTGCTCTACCGCATCAATGTCCATTGGCGTAGTGGAATCTTCTTCATTTCTTTGCATGTTTAACATTCTCCATTTTTTTCAAAAAAATTCCTGTGTAAGATTTTGCATGCTTTGCGATTTCTTCCGGCGTTCCAACTGCAATCACTTGTCCGCCTTTATCACCACCTTCTGGTCCTAAATCAATAATCCAATCCGCCGTTTTAATCACATCCAGATTATGTTCAATAATAACAATCGTATTTCCTTCATCCCGCAACCGATGTAACACTTTTAGTAATTGTTCAATATCATAAAAATGCAATCCTGTTGTCGGCTCATCTAAAATATATAAAGTTTTGCCTGTATCGCGCCTAGATAATTCACGTGCAAGCTTAATACGCTGTGCTTCACCGCCCGATAAAGTCGTCGCGCTTTGCCCTAAACAAATATAAGACAATCCAACATCCATCAATGTTTGCAACTTGCGCGCGAC
>CAZOFA010000072.1:0-12487 GCA_964578975.1 uncultured Coxiellaceae bacterium | reverse complement strand
CCAGACTCTTAATTAATAATCCCCGAAGGTTAAAACTTTCGGGGATTTTTTTTGTAAGCGATTCTATTCTTGAGATTAACCGACAGAACACGTTAAGTTGCTAATAAATACTTTGTCATTAGCACCTTTTACGATTTGACCTTTCACGGTCAACGTTTGATGCTCACTCACTGACACATTGCAAGAATCCGGTAATTTTTGGAAATACATTCGCGCATTCGCAACATTTAATAAGTGGATATGATCAATTTGACCAGTCGTTAAAGGATACACTTTACCGTGGTTGGCAGCAGCGATACTAAGACAGCTAATACCATCCGTACATAAAAAATAAGTGTTAGCACTGCCCGCACCTGAGATTTTGATCGTCAGTTTCGCAGCATCTGCATAGGCAACGTTACTCAGTGACGCCACACACATAAACAAGCTAATTAATTTCTTCATTTCCCATTACCTCATTCTTCTATGAGTAATGAGAAATATCTTACAGAGCGCATCTTAATAGATTATTAACAAAAGCTTAAGGAAAGCTTAAATATTGACCATCATAGACTTATACTTGAATATTGTACATTTTTCAAATATACTAACTTAATCTTAAATATGAAAAAAAGAGACACTACCATGAAACACGGTGGAAAACGCCCTGGCGCCGGTCGCCCTAAAGGGTATGGACATTATGGTGAACCCACCAAACCGATTCGTTTACCCGAAAGCTTAATCCCATCTGTTTTAACCTTCGTAAAAAACAAAGGCTATCAACTCCCTTTATATAATTCCAAAGTTGCGGCTGGCCTCCCGACTTCCGCGGATGATCACGTGGAAGAACAAATTGATCTTAACCAATATCTCATTAAAAATCCGACCGCGACATTTTTAGTCCGGGCATCGGGATTATCAATGATTGATGCGGGTATTCATGAAAATGATATTTTAATTGTCGATCATCACATTCAACCAACCCATGGAAAAATTGTGATTGCAGCAATTGACGGACAATTAACCGTGAAACGTTTGCACATCAACCATAAGCAATTATTGTTGATGCCAGAAAATGAAAAATTTAATCCGATTGAAGTAACAAAAGAAAATGCAATCACTATTTTAGGCGTTGTCACCAGCGTGATACATCATGTCTAATTCCACGCGAAAAATTATTCATGTGGATATGGATTGTTTTTATGCCGCTGTTGAAATCAGAGACAATCCTTCCTTAGCAGATAAACCTGTCGCAGTCGGCGGATCAAGCGACGAGCGCGGCGTACTTTGCACCTGTAATTACATCGCCCGAAAATTTAACGTGCGCTCCGCCATGTCCACTGCATATGCAAAAAAACTTTGCCCTGATTTAATTGTCTTACCCGTTAACATGAATAAATATCGAGAAATTGCAGAAATCATTCGTCAAATTTTTTTCGAATTTACTCCACTCGTCGAACCATTATCATTAGATGAAGCTTATCTGGACGTCACGAATTCATTACACCACCAAGGAAGTGCCACGCTCATCGCGCAAGCCATTCGTCAAAAAATATGGGATATTGTTCATCTCACTGCATCAGCCGGTGTCTCAACCAATAAATTGTTGGCGAAAATCGCGAGTGGTTGGAATAAACCAAATGGATTATTTGTCATTCGTCCACAGGAAATCGAACCATTCATTAAAAATTTACCTGTCGATGAATTATTTGGTGTGGGTAAAGTCACCGCAAAAAAATTACATGAACTTGGCATAAAAACGTGCGCTGATTTACAAAAATTTTCATTGCTGGATTTAAAAAATCATTTTGGCGAAAAAGGCAGTGCTCGATTATATGAACAGTGTAGAGGCATCGATAATCGTAACGTCGAACCAAACAGAGAAAGAAAATCATTAAGCGTAGAACAAACATTTCAATACGATATCAATCTAAATGATCCACAAAATCACGCTGTTTTGCGTGAATTATACGATTCTTTAATGGTAAGAATGAAAAAGTATACTGATTCCCGCCCCATCAAAAATCAATGTATAAAAATAAAATTAAGTAATTTTAAAGTCATCACCATGGAAAAATCGAGTCATGAAATTAATATTTTCCTTTACGAAAAACTTTTAGCTGAATTGAGCAAGCGCGATTATGGCAAAATAAGATTAATGGGAATCGGCGTACATTTTCTTTGATTTTCAATAATCACTTGAAAAATAGCACAGATATCAATATTGTTTTATTTTTAAATTTATTGTTAACGGAAGGAAAACCACCATGGCACGAGCTAAGACTAAAAAGAAAAAACCCGCAAAATCGGTTGTGAAAAGAAATAAAAAAACGGCTCTCAAAAAAAAGACAAGAAAGAAAGTGAGCGCCATCCCGAAAGGTTATAGCAGTATCACACCTTATCTCATTTTAAAAACGGCAAGCAAAGCCATTGATTTTTACAAGAAGGTTTTCGGTGCTAAAGTGCGTTTGCTCATGGAACATGGCGGCCAAGTCGGACATGCTGAACTCAAAATCGGCGATTCTCTGGTGATGTTAGCTGATGAATGCCCAGAGAAAGGTGGAATGGGTCCGAGTGGCAATCCCGGCGTGAGTATTCATTTGTATGTAAAAAATGCCGATGCAGTTTTCCAAAAAGCAGTCGCGTCAGGCGCTAAAGTCATTCGTGCAGTTGAAACGATGTTTTATGGCGATCGAAACGGCATGATCGAAGATCCGTTCGGCCATAGCTGGTGTATCTCGACTCACGTAGAAGATGTGACCCCTGCTCAAACGAAAAAAAGAGCGCAAGCTTTATTTTCTAAATAAGAGTGAATGGATTGCCACGTCCCGCTAAAAAAGCGGGACTTGCAATGACGAGCCTGAGATAAATATGCCTAAACAACTCTATACCTTCACGCCAGCGCTTGAATCGCAACGCGAACTGATTCACCGTTGGCTAAACCAAGATTACATCCGCGCATGGATTCACGGCCAAGGATTGCAAAATACACTGTCTGGATTAGAAAAATTTTTTCAATTTCAATCTGAAAATAAAAAAATTGATCGACAACTGAAGCTCACGCAACATTGGATTGGCTATGATAACGCTAAACCATTTGTTTATTTGCTCACGTCAAATGTGTTTGAGTCGGATGTGTATGCAAAATATCGTGAATTAGATGGACCGGCGATTACGTTAGATATTTTCATCGGCGATGTTTCTTATTTGGGAAAAGGTCTTGCCGTGTCGATTATTACAGAATTTCTGCTGAGCCAATTTCCAGATGTGACGGAAGTTTTTATCGATCCAGAAAAAGAAAATGTCAAAGCCACTCATGTGTATCAAAAAGTTGGATTTCAAACGGTCGGTGAATTTATCGCACCTTGGCATCCGGTGCCACATCATATTATGAAACTCAGGATGACTTCATTGCAGACTCAGTAAAACAATAAAATAAAAAAGGAATTTATATATGCGATCGCAAAAATTGATAGACAAACAGAAAATTAATAAACTCGTCGTGGAAGGCTGTGCAGGTCGTTTTATCGCTGTGGTGGGCGGTATACAAGCGTTAGAAAAAGCAGGCGTTTGGAAAAATATTCGAGAAATTAGTGCGAGTTCAAGCGGCGCTTTTATTGCTTTGTTTGGCGCGCTGGACATGAGCGTTGATGAAATGTATGCAGTCGCGAGTAACATGGATGAAAACACCTGCGCCAGTAAAACGAGACGCAGTCAGATTCCATTTTTTGGACCTAAACTTTCCGTTTTAAGCAAATTCGGTATAAACAGAACAGATGGTGCGGTTCGTTTTGCAAAAAAAATATTGGAAGACCACCATCTTTCACCTAATCTGACATTTAAAGAGCTTGCTGATCTCATAAAAATAAGACCTGAACTCAGAAACATACATATTAATGCGCTTAATATTTCAAAATCACCTGCCGAACTCACGGTTTTTTCCAGTGAAAATGAATTCACACAACATGTGAAAATTGCAGACGCATTTGCGGCGGCTGTGGCATATCCCGCTCTTCTCATTCCAATGAAAATATTAATTAATGGAAAAGAATATCAATTCATTGATGGGGGAGCCAAGGATCCATATCCTTATTGCATTTTTCCTCAAGAAGAATGGCCGCATTGTGTAGGACTTAAATTGGATACGGGGCCTGAGGTTTGGGAATGTGAAGATCATGAGCCTGGGTTGTTCGATACATTTTATTGGGCATTACACACCGACAACGATTTTATTTACAAACGTGCATTTCCAAACTCTATTCAAATATTTGATTGTCGTATCAGTTCATTTACATCGCCCACCTTGATCGATTATAAAGCGTTGTCGATCAGCGGTGAACTTGCAACGACGGCGAGATTAGAAGGAACATTCCCTGAAGAAAAAAAAGAAATATGTGCAGATGATCCAAGCATTCGCGCTCGCACTGATCGATATAGAAAAATGCTGGCAGAGGATGGCAGTATTTCGCAATATATTTTTCCTATCTATTATTTAAATCTGTTAATGATTTACCAAGAAATTAAAGCTTGGGATGATAAGCAACTTGGCTGTTGTGCATACTATAATGCGTTGCTGCAACAACTCAATCAATGGCGCTGTTGGTCGCTGAGTGATTTTCTCGTCACCGGTTCTGCATTAAGAAAAGCACAAGTGGATTTGTACCAGCTATTGTTTGAGCGTCGCGAAGATGCTGCATTATTACCCGATGCGACGCCTAATTTAATCACTGACTTAACTTTGTCTTATTTACAAAAAAAAGAATACGGAAAAGCGTATGCACTTTTATCAGAAATAGAAAAACAACCCAATGCGGAAAAAAAATTGTTGCATATCAATCATCGGAAAATTTTGCAATTACTTCATCAGAGTGGGAGCGCGTTATTTGCAAAAGAATCGCTGACTCAATTGGTCATCGGTTATCAAGAAAAGTTATTTCAAACTTATCCAGGTGCATATGAAGGATATCTGATTACTGAATTTGGGGCATTGCTTAAGGCGAAGAAATATCTGGAAGCGACTATTATCGCGGAAAAGTTGTTAGCCACACCAACACTAACGGATCAACATCGTCAAAAAATTTTTGATGCGGCCATGCAATTATTTGGAGAAACCTCTGAGCAAGGATTGCAGTTAAAACAAATGTTTCCTGTGATGCCGTCATTGCGAACCCGCGTTATGAATGGGTGAAAGAAGAGTGTCATTCCCGCCTGCGCGGGAATGACAATGAAGGTCGTTTTGGTAATCAATCATTACTTCGCCGACCGTTTCCTTTCATGTTCTTTCAAAAATTTCTTCCGCACGCGAATCATATCCGGTGTCACTTCCACTAACTCATCATCATCAATAAATTCCAGCGCTTGCTCCAACGACATTTTAATCGGCGGCGTCAGCAAAATATTTTCATCCGATCCCGCCGCACGAATATTCGTCAATTGTTTTGCTTTGCAGACATTCACCACTAAATCATTATCCCGCGTGTGAATTCCGACAATCATGCCTTCATACACTTCCGTCTGCGGACCAATAATCATGCGACCACGTTCTTGTAAATTCCATAACGAATAAGCCAATGCAACACCCGCTTGATTGGCAATCAACACACCATTTTTCCGTTGCGCAAATTCACCTTTCACTGCAAGACCATAATGACTAAACACGTGATGCAGCAATCCAGTGCCGGATGTCATGGTTAAAAATTCAGTGTGAAAACCAATCAGCGCACGCGCAGGAATTACGTAATCCAAACGCACACGACCTTTATCATCAGCCACCATATTTTTCAGTTCACCGCGACGACTGCCCAGAATTTCCATGATCGCGCCTTGATGTGTGGTTTCAATATCCACGGTCATCGATTCATACGGTTCATGCAATTCACCATCGACCGTTTTGGTAATCACTTCAGGTCGCGACACCGCAAGCTCGTAACCTTCGCGCCGCATATTTTCAATCAAAATCGACAGATGTAATTCACCGCGTCCGGACACTTTAAATTTATCTGGATCACCCGTGTCTTCAACGCGTAAGGCAACATTGTGTAATAATTCTTGTTCGAGACGCTCACGAATTTTGCGACTCGTGACATATTTTCCTTCGCGTCCGGCAAATGGTGAGGTGTTGACTTGAAACGTCATGCTGACCGTGGGCTCATCCACACTGAGCGGTGGTAATGCTTCAACATGTTGTGGATCACATAAGGTATCTGAAATTTTTAGTGCATCGATTCCTGTGATTGCGACAATATCACCCGCATTGGCGGTGGGCACTTCGCTACGTTCTAAGCCTAAATATTCCAACACTTGTAAAATTCGACCTTGACGTGTTCCACCTTCACGATCGATCACCGTCACCGGCAAATTAATTTTTGCTTGCCCGCGTTTAATTCTGCCGATACCAATCATGCCCACATAACTGGAATAATCCAGCGTACTAATTTGCATTTGAAACGGCCCTTCAGGATCCACATCCGGTGCGGGCACATGTTTCACGATGGTTTCAAACAAAGGCACCATGTCTTCACTCGAATGATTTAAGTCGAGGGTGGCATAGCCTAATAATGCAGAGGAATAAACAATCGGAAAATCCAATTGTTTATCCGTCGCACCTAATCGATCAAACAAATCAAATACCTGATCGACGACCCAATGGGGGCGTGCGCCGGGGCGATCAATTTTATTAATCACCACAATCGGATTTAACCCTTGCGCAAAGGCTTTTTGCGTGACAAAACGCGTTTGCGGCATGGGTCCATCGACGGCATCGACGAGCAATAAAACAGAATCCACCATCGATAAAATACGTTCAACTTCTCCGCCAAAATCAGCATGTCCGGGGGTATCCACGATGTTAATGCGATAATCACGCCATTTTAATGCGGTATTTTTCGCCAGAATGGTAATACCACGTTCGCGCTCCAGATCATTGCTATCCATTACGCGCTCGGTGTTAGTGGTTTTTTTAGATAGACTGGATGTTTGTTGTAATAGTTTGTCTACTAATGTAGTTTTGCCATGATCGACGTGGGCAATAATGGCAATATTTCGTAACTGTTCTGACATTGGGATACCTGAATTCATTTATCAAAAAAGTATGTATCTTATCACTCCAGCCGCTATACGCATAACTAAAACTATACTAGAATAGCCGACTTCATTGATTCCCTTTGGAGACCCCTCATGCCAGCTCATATAAAAAAAATGCTAGAAGAGCATAAAATTGAATTCGTCGATCTACGTTTTTGTGATTTACGCGGTAAAGAACATCATGTAACGATTCCTAAAAGTAAAGTAGATGATAATTTGTTTAAACACGGTAAAGTGTTTGATGGCTCTTCCATTGCCGGTTGGTGCATGATCAATAAGTCAGATTTAGTCTTGGTTCCGGATACCAGTACAGCGATTTTAGATCCTTTCTGTGAAGTCCCCACCTTGAATGTGCGTTGCGATGTGTTAGATCCTGTGACCAAACAAGCTTATGCACGTGATCCTCGTGCGGTAGCAAAACGTGCGGAAGAATTTTTAAAAGAATCGGGCATTGCCGATATTTGTTACTTTGGTCAGGAAGTCGAATTTTTTATTTTTGATGATGTGCGTTGGGATTTATCCATGAATCGTTGCTTCTATGAATTAGATTCCAATGAAGCTGCTTGGAATACGGGCACACGCATGGATGACGGCAATATGGGACATCGCCCACGCATCAAAGGCGGATATTTCCCAGTGCCACCGGTTGATTCCTCACATGATTTACGTTCGACCATGTGTCAAACCTTAATGGATGTGGGATTAGTGCCAGAAGTGCATCACCATGAAGTCGCAACCAGTAATCAAAATGAAATTACCACCCGTTACAGCACACTGTTGGTGAAAGCCGATGAAATGCTGGTCTTTAAATATATTTTACAAAATGTCGCCCATTCTTTTGGTAAGACCGTGACCTTCATGCCGAAACCATTAGTCGGTGATAATGGCAGTGGATTGCATTGCCATCAATCATTGGCGACGAATGGCAAAAATCTTTTTGCCGGTGATAAATATGCCGGGCTCTCTGATTTAGCACTGTATTACATTGGTGGCATCATCAAACATGCGCGCGCGTTAAATGCATTTACCAATCCGACCACCAACAGCTATAAACGTTTAGTCCCCGGATTTGAAGCGCCGGTGACGATGGTCTACTCAGAAAGCAATCGCTCAGCGGGTATTCGTATTCCGTAC
Organism: uncultured Coxiellaceae bacterium; assembly: GCA_964578975.1. Classification (GTDB taxonomy): domain Bacteria; phylum Pseudomonadota; class Gammaproteobacteria; order DSM-16500; family DSM-16500; genus CAYRUP01. The sequence continues at coordinate 4,291 of CAZOFA010000072.1, read as the reverse complement.
GTTTTCAGTGAAAAAGAAAAACGGATTGAAGCACGTTTCCCCGATGCATTAGCCAATCCCTACTTAGCGTTTTCTGCAATGTTAATGGCGGGATTAGATGGCATTAAAAATAAAATTCATCCCGGCGATGCAGTGGATGAAGATCTTTATCACTTAGCGCCTGAAAGAGTGGAATCCTTACCGCATTTGTGTTCGTCTCTGGAGCAAGCATTGCATGCCTTGGAAAAAGATCATGAATTTTTATTGGCAGGCAATGTGTTTAGCAAAGACTTGATTAAAGCGTATATTCAAGTGAAACATGAAGAAGTGGTGCGTCTCAACATGACAACACACCCGATTGAATTTGACATGTATTTTAGCGGCTAACATGACATTTAAAATCGCCACATGGAATGTGAATTCTTTACGTGTACGTTTGCCGCATGTGCTCCAATGGCTTGCGGCAACACAACCGGATGTACTCGCATTACAAGAAATTAAAATGCCCACGGAAGATTTCCCGTTTGCTGAATTACGTGCGGCAGGTTACGACGCGATTGTGAGCGGACAGAAAACGTATAATGGCGTTGCGATTTTAGTCAAAGGCGCTGGGCGGCATCAAACAACAGATATTATTACCGATATTCCAGAATTAAATGATCATCAACGTCGTGTGTTGGCGGTAACTATTGATGGAATACGCGTGTTAAATTTATATGTGCCGAATGGCGAAAGCATTCAATCAGAAAAATATAAATATAAGCTTAACTGGTTAGAACATTTAAAATTATATTTGCAGCATGAATTAAAACAAAATCCTCAGATGATTATTTTGGGCGATTTTAATATTGCACCGGATGCGCGCGATGTGTTTGATCCAAATGCGTTAGAAAACCAAGTCTTATTTAGTGAACCTGAGCGCGCTGAATTTAACTCGATTTTAAGTTTAGGCTATCTTGATTGTTTCCGTCTGCACACCCAGCCCGAAAAGATATTCAGTTGGTGGGATTATCGCCTCAATGCATATAAACGCAATCGCGGTTTACGCATTGATCATATTCTCGCAAGTCTTGCGCTTGCCAAACGCTGCAGTAACACCCTGATTGATAAAGACCCGCGCGGTTGGGAGCGCCCCACAGATCATGCGCCGGTCATTGGGATATTCGATGTTTAACTTGATTCGGCTTACACTCTTCGCTATGATGGCGAGCTTAGTTTTACTCAGGATAAGAGGTTTTATATGAAACAGGATATCCATCCAGATTATAAAGAAATTAAAGTAACCTGTAGTTGTGGCAATGCGTTTAATACGCGTTCAACACTCGGTCGTGATTTGCTTTTAGAAGTTTGTTCTAAGTGCCATCCCTTCTACACTGGTAAACAGAAAATTGTCGATACCGCCGGTCGCGTGGATCGATTCCAGCAAAAATATGGTCGTAAAGTGGCAAAACCAGCCGATCAGAAACAAGATCAACAAGACAAGTAATTCAATGTTCTTTCTTACCCCGTTTTAAAACGGGGTCATGGTTTTATAACTAAAACGAAAAGGCTATTATCATGAGCAGTGATTTACGCAAAGCCGCGCTGGATTATCATTTTTCCCCAACACCCGGCAAAATTAGCATTACTTCTACCAAACCAACCGACACCCAACATGATTTATCACTTTGTTACACGCCAGGCGTCGCGGAACCCGTTAAAGAAATTGCGCAGGATTATAAAGCCGCTTATCGCTACACCAGCAAAGGTAATTTGGTGGCGGTCATTACCAATGGCACGGCAGTGTTGGGATTGGGAAATGTGGGGGCGCTGGCCAGTAAACCTGTCATGGAAGGAAAAGCTGTCTTATTCAAACGTTTCGCTGATATTGATGCCTTTGATATTGAAATCGATTGTGATGATCCAACCGGTTTTATTGAAACTGTCACACGCATTGCGCCGACCTTTGGTGCCATTAATTTAGAAGATATCAAAGCGCCAGAATGTTTCGAAATAGAACGTATTTTATCAGAAAAATTATCTATTCCAGTTTTTCATGACGATCAACATGGAACCGCAATCGTGATTGCGGCAGGACTTTTGAATGCATTAATCTTGCAACATAAAAAATTAAGTGAGGTCACCATCGTTTGCGCAGGCGCTGGAGCCGCCGGGATTGCAACCATGCAACTCCTCATCAAATTGGGCGCAAATCAGGCCAACATTTTAATGGTCGATCGCACCGGCGTGATTCATAGCGATCGCAAAGACTTAAATATCTACAAAAAACAGTTTGCAAATAAAACAAACAAACGCACGTTGACCGAAGCATTAACAAATGCGGATGTATTTATTGGGGTCTCTGGACCCAATTTGATGACTCCTGATATGCTACTGGCTATGGCTAAGAACCCGATCGTGTTTGCACTGTCTAACCCAGTCCCGGAAATTATGCCGGAGATTGCGTATAAAGTGCGTGCGGACATTATCATGGCAACCGGACGCAGCGATTATCCCAATCAAATTAATAATGCGCTTTGTTTTCCATACATCTTCCGCGGCGCATTAAACGTGCATGCGACCTGTATCAATGAAATGATGCAATTGGCTGCAGTTCATGCCATTAAAGATTTAGTTCATGAACCCGTTCCTGACAGTGTGTTGGCCGCTTATTCTGAGACAAAATCATTAACCTTTGGCCCTGATTATCTTCTTCCTAAACTCATTGATCCACGCTTAAAAGAAAAAGTATCTGCCGCAGTCGCTCAAGCTGCGATTAATTCCGGTGTTTCCCTCGTCAACTGTTCAACTGCGTAATTAGACGAGATGATTTTTAATGGAGGTCGGAGTGTTTTCGAATAAATTTTCGTTAAAAGGCAACATGTTTCCCTGGTTTATTTGTGCGCTTGGCGCATTGTTTTATAGTTACGAATATTTATTACGCATGTCGCCCAGTGTGATGGCGGAAAATTTAATGCGTTTTTATCATTTGACCGGCGCGCAATTCGGTTATTTGTCTGGGTCGTATTTTTATTATTCGTATGTTGCCATGCAAATTGTCGTTGGATTATTGATGGATCGGTTTGGCCCGCGACGTCTACTCACCTTCGCTTGTTTACTCTGTGCAACTGGCGCTTATTTTTTCGCTTGCAGCGATTATCTGGTCGTTGCCATGATGGGACGATTTTTAATTGGTTTTGGTTCAGCCTTTGCGTTTGTGGGCGCAGCAAAATTGGCGACGATTTGGCTTCCACCACGCTATTTTGCGTTGGTGTCCGGCATTATTTTATGTTTAGGCATGATGGGCGCTGCATTTGGTGATGTGGTATTACGAATTTTAGTCGATGTGTCCGGCTGGCAAACGTCGATGATGTTTGCAGCGGTCGGTGGCGTGATATTAGCCATCATCATTTGGGCGATTGTACGTGATGTGAGCCCAAATCAAATTGATCAATCACAACATATTTCTGATTTATCGAATGTGTTAGCTGGTTTAGGGCAAGCATTGAAAAATCGACAAATTTGGTTGTGCGGTGTTGTGGGTTGTTTACAGTATTTGTTTTTATCGGCATATGCAGAATTGTGGGGTCCTGCTTATTTGGCGCAAGCACATGGCATTACGCGCGCGTTTGCTGCAAATGCAAACTCCATGGTTTTTATCGGTTGCGCAATCGGCGCGCCATTATGGGGTTTGTTCTCGGATTACTTGGGGCTGCGTCGCGTACCCATCATGATGTCCGCCATCGGTTCCATCATCGTATTTAGTGCATTGCTTTATACCAATCATTTAAACTTAGTGAATATTTATATTTTATTATTTTTATTTGGTTTTATCTCCAGCGCACAAGTTCTCGTGTTTGCCATTGCGCGTGAAGTGACGCCGATCAAAATTTCTGGCACAGCGATTGGTTTAGTAAATATGCTCGTCATGATCGGCGGAATTGTTTTCCCGCCCGCGATCGGGAAAATTCTTGACCTGCATTGGGCGGGAACAATGGTGGATGGTGCACGAATTTATTCAACCCATGCGTACACGATGGCACTTAGCTTATTACCATTCGGCATTTTTGTCGGTCTTTTACTCACGTTTTTTTATATGCGCGAAACGTATTGCGAAATTCATGTCGAAGAAGAAGAGAGTGCGCGCAATAAAATTGCGCTGCTCAATCGTAATAATGATAAAGAGTTATATTGTTTGCAAAAATAATTTACTGTCATCCTGCGCGTAACGCTGTCATCCTGAACGAAGTGCCCTTCGAGACGCGCCCTTCGAGACTTGCCCTTCGAGACGCGCTTCGCGCTCCTCAGGGCGAACGGCTATCTGTGACCGTTC
>CAZOFA010000071.1:0-12700 GCA_964578975.1 uncultured Coxiellaceae bacterium | reverse complement strand
CCTGGATTGCTTCGCTTCGCTCGCAATGACGAAGGGGCTTCGCTCGCAATGACGAAGGGGCTCGCGCTCGCAATGACGGTATTAAGTTGACCAATATTCTAAAACAGGATCCACCAGATAAAATTCCCCTGTTTCTGCGCGCTCAATAAAATCGTGTCGTTGCAATATTTCAATCGCGCCTAGAATTCCCTTGGGGGTTAAATTAACTTTGTTGACAAACTCTTTTGCCGTTGGCTCTGTAAGTTTTGGATGTTTGGCAATTTCCTGTAATAAATGTTTTTGTTTAGCGGTCAAAAATTCAATTTCTTTTGCAATCGATCCTTGTTCCTCACGACAAATTTTTTCCCAAACGTCAATGACATCTTGTGCTGTTGGTATACGAACTTGTTCGAACAAGTAACCACATAAAATATTCATGTAATATGAATGTAATTTAGTACAACAAAAAATTTCTTGTAAGACTTCTTTTGAAAATGGTTTTTTCCATGTTTTGATCGATAATTTGTTGATGAAAGATTCGTAATGTGTTGCAGAAATTCTGTGGAGAGTCATCGTATGGCAAAGCTTGTATAATGGTCTGCTACGATCATTAAACATTTGGCTCAATAAATGCCGACTACTTCCTGAAAAAATAAAACTAATATTTTTCGTTTTTTGTGCAACGAAGCGTAATGAAGACTCTACTTCATCACAAAATGGGGAACCTGAAATTGCTTGGATTTCATCGATGAAAATAATGGCATGCTTATTTAATTTTGCCAGCAACTCATCAAGACCAACCAACAACAATTTTAAATTTTTTTTATGATCAGTGGTTTGCGGTGTAAGCTGGAACTCAAAACCAAATTTTCCTAACTTCATTGAGATGGTAATATTTTTTAATAACGATTCTACTTTTTTTAATGCAAGTTCGGTTGCATTAATTGTCTTGGAAATCAGACCACTGACACCTGATAAAAACTCAGTAATAATCGCTGATTCATCTGACTTCATAAACAGATCAATATTGGCAGAAGGTAATTTACTTAATTCAATCGCTCGCAGTGCTAAACTGGTTTTGCCATAACGTCTGGGAGAAATAAGCACTGTATGGGTGCCTTTATGGATGTTTTTCTTTAACCGGTCGAGTTCTTCAACCCGATTACAGAAACCATCTCCGCTTGCAATACCGCGATGAAAAATATCAGTCATTTTCTATAATTTCCTATCAGTATTATACTACCAGGTAAATATATAATGTACTATTAGTATAATACTATCAGTATAATAGAGCAACCCTAAATCAACTGTTGCCTATGCCTATTTTTGAGGGTTATCGCGCCAATTAAACAAATGGTTGCGCTCAGTATTAAGTAAAAACTAGGCGATAAAATATTCCCTGTAAAGTTAATTAAACCAGTTGCAATCAATGGGGTTAATCCACCAAAAAAAGCAAAACCGATATTATAAGATAATGCCATACCCGTATAACGCACGGGTGTTGGAAATAATTCGATGATGGCACAAGTATAAATACCGGTGATACACGCACTGCATACTGCCACAATGAGCATGACGATCACAACATGGATGACTTGTTGTTGAGCCAGCAAATAAAATAAGCCGTAACCAAACAAAATAAAAATTAAAGAACCGATAATTAAAAAAATACGCCGACCGAAATAATCAGATAGCCAACCGATGACAATGATCATCATGGCATTTAAAATTAACGTAAACGTGTTAATGATATTAATCGTCTCTTTGGGATAATGTAAAATCGACGTCAAATAAGTGGGTAAATACAAAAATAACAGACAAACAATCACAGCATCCAGCCAAGTGAGCGCAATTCCTTGAAACAATTGCATGCGATAGCTCGATAAAACGTTCACAATTGGATAGCGCGCTTGCACGTGCTGCGTTTTCGCTTGAAAATCACTAAAAACAGGTGTTTCGGTTAACTGTTTACGTAAATAAAAACTCACAACACCTAACACACCGCCAAAAATAAAAGGTAAGCGCCAACCCCACGTTAAGATCTGCTCATGCGTACAGACTATCGAAAGCAATGTGCTGATACCCGAACCCAATATTAAACCAAAATTAATGCCGAAAAAAATAATCGCGCAGGTTAAACCGCGTCGATTGGGATCGACATGTTCACCCGCAAACGTAATCGCGCCAGGAATTTCACCGCCCACCGATAAACCTTGTAAAATGCGTAACAAAATTAATAATACAGCGGCATTATTTCCGATCATTGCATAGGTCGGCAGTAAGCCCATTAAAAAAGTGGGTAATGCCATTAAGAGCAAAGTCGCGACAAATGTTTTTTTTCGCCCATATCGATCGCCAATATGACTGAATATCATTCCGCCGATCGGTCGAATCAGATAACCAATGGCAAATGTTGCATAGACACTCATCATTGATGAAAAATGATTGTTGCTCGGGAAAAATAATTCGCTGAATTCACTGGCGAAGAAAACATAAATGATAAAATCATAAAACTCTAACGCGCCGCCCAACGAAGATAAAAATATAATTTTGCGATCCAGCGAAGATATTTTTGATGACATAATTAATCCGTTAAATAATTTATAGCTCGCGTGATATTTGACATGGCTTGTTGCAAATCATCGAGCGAATTTGCACAGGAAAAACGTAAATATCCACTCCGTTCATCAATGCCAAATGCTGATCCGGGCACCACTGCGACGCCTGCAACCTGTAACAAATACGTAACCAACTGAGTATCATTTTTTATGACGTTAAAACCTAATAGTGGCTGCAGGTGATCTGGCACGGCCTGATTAATTCCATGACTTGACGCTAATACAAAAAAACCGTGCTCACCTGGTACAACACTAAATCCTGAATGCGTTAATTCGCGCACAACATATTTTTTATTGGTCGCATACTCATTTTTATAGTGATTAATCCAATCGGTGTAATCACTGGAGGACGATAATTTATGTTTAATGCCGATCGTCAACATCGCTTCAGTAAAACAAGAGACACTGCACACTGACATCGCTTGGATATTTGTCATTTTCTTAATCCATTCTGCATTTGCCCCAATCATGCCAGCGCGAATACCCGGTGCACCTATTAATCCTTTAGACGCAGAATTCACTACGATACATCTATTTTTTAACGACGGCTCGTGATCGAGCACAGTCAAATGTTCGGCATAGGTTAATTCACGATACACATCGTCGATGATGATAGAAACATGAGGATGTCGCTGCAATACTTCAACCAGTTCAGCCACTTCTTGTTGAGTTAAATCAATTCCAGTGGGATTATTCGGATAATTTAAAATTAAAACTTTTGCACGCGGATGTTTGGATAATGCTGCACTTAATAATTTTCCAGACGGTTTAAAATTATTTTCTTGCGTCGGAATTTTTATTAATTTTCCGCCCAGTGCTTTTATTTGATTGGAATAAGAGGTGAAATGCGGCTCAAAAACCAATACTTCATCGTCTGTTTCAATTAAAAGATTTAATGCATTCCATATTCCTTGCGTGGCGCCATTGGTGATCATCACTTCTTGGTCGGAAAAAAAAGCACGTGGATAATAGGATTGATACAACGCTGCAATTGCAGCTAATGTTTCTGGATGACCCGGCAACGGTGAATATTTAAATGTCGTACTTTGACTGACAAAATCAGTGAGATCTCGAAGAAGTGCGACATTCATACTGAGATGCGGTTCACCAATACTTAAATCAATGATGGGTGGTAATCCATCGACAATTCGTTTTTCATTGATGATTGGAATTTGCGTAAAAATTTCGTCAATGGTATCGGATGGTAAACAGGCTCGTTTCGCTAAAATAATTTGTGACACTGTTTTATCCTTTTAGTCACGCGTGATTTATTTCGCCTTCCCGGCGAGGGAAGGTGCCCGAAGGGCGGATGGGGGAATATTATTTTTAACGCCCCCATCGGGCCTTCGGCCACCTTCCCTCGCCGGGAAGGCTGCAGCAAGCGAGAACAACATGACACACGCTTAATAACTACGACACAACTCCACACTCCATTCTTCCACCACCGCCACCTAATTTTTCTGGGGTATCAGAATAATTATCACCACCTTCATGAATCATCAACGCGTGATTTTTAATTTCAGATAAATGTTTCAAGCGCGGTGCAAGCACAGGCAATGTTGCCGTGCCATCTGCTGCCACGTACAGTGCCGGTAAATCACCAAAATGTCCCTGATCGTTATAAGGTCCTAAATGTTTCCCGGTTTTTGCTGGATCTAAATGACCACCTGCCGCCATCCCTTTTTTGCTGCATATAGGATCTTGATGCACATGAAATCCATGTAAACCAGGTGATAATCCTGTTAAATGCGGCGTGAATAATAATCCATATTTTGTTTCCGTCACGACAATGGTGCCGACTGATTTACCTGCACCGTCATCTGCTGTCGTATTCATTGCAACCGTCAGCTCTGCTGCCATGACCTGGCTCGACAATAACAAGCAACTTCCCAGTAACAAACTTTTAACTGTTTTTAACATTCCAAGTACTCCCTAATTATCTTGTTCAACCATTAAATCACGCGCATCAGATCGCCCATGATCATCCACCACCCGCAACACATATTTTCCTGATTTTGCAAACCAAAGAAAAGGTTGATCACGTCGTGTTTTACCAAGATACCGGTCATCGACAAACCAGTAAAGTGTTGCAACATCCGCGTCAACCACGGCGGCCAATGGAATCGATGATTTTACAGTGGAACGCACGACGTAACTCACTTCTGTTTCGGGTGAAGTAATTTGCGGACTCAAACCGACATTATCCATCATCGAACAACCAGGATCATACGCGGGTGGTGTGCGTCGCGCGATACCAGCTTCTTTAAAAATTTTTAATAAATCCGATGACCAAAATTCATAAATTTTAAATTCGGTCTGTTGATCGAAATGACACGTGCGTAATCCTGTTTTTTTATTGATGGCCACTTCGCGATAAATCGTATCGGTTTTTATCGGTGATTTTCCCGGAATAAACCACGCTAACTCCGTATCGTGACAATAACGCGTCGGCAACATCCCTGACGCTTTGCACACCGCAATTTGCGTTAAATTTAATTGACTGGGATTCGGTAATCTCAAAGCTTGCGCGCCCGTCTCATGATTAATCGCATCAATCAATTCAAAAAATAATGGTGCTGCAATATTTTTTCCGACAAATGCGTGATTACTCGTATTATCAAAATTTCCCAACCAAACCACTAACACATACGGACCAAATGCGCCCACTGACCATGCATCGCGATAACCTGATGATGTGCCCGTTTTCCATGCCACCAGATTTTGACGCACATCAAACTCATCCGGTCGCGATGTTTTCGTCAACATATCCAACACCATGAAACTCGCTTCCTGACTCAGCAAACGCGTACCAGAAAAATATTTTGGTTGTTGCAAAAATTGCAAAGGTCGCCACACACCTTCATTGACTAACATGGTATACAACGTGCAAAGCTCTTGCATACTGATTTCTGCACCACCCAACACTAATGCCAAACCATAATAGGATTCAGATTTTAAACCACTCACATGCGCTTCTTCTAACAATTCATACAAATTCGGATTAGCTAATTGATCGGCCAAATAAATGGCGGGAATATTACGACTTAGAATCAATGCATCTTTGGCACGAATCGGCCCCATAAAATCATAATCAAAATTTTCTGGGTTATAACTTCCAAAACTGCGCGGCACATCTTTTAACACAGTATTCGGATGAATTAACCCTTGATCAAGTGCTAATCCATAAACAAAAGGTTTCAGCGTTGAACCGGGAGAACGTTTGATTTCTGTTCCATTAATTTGACCACCGATGTCATGATCAAAAAAATCAGCAGAACCGACTAATCCTTTCACACTCATATCCCGTGTATCCACTAATAAAACCGCCGCATTATTCACACCAATATTTTTTTTACGCGCTAAATAGCGGTGAGCGACACGTTCCAAAAGTGTTTGTAAATGCAAATTTAATGTCGTCATGATTGCATGTTGCGACGGTTTCGCATCACGCAACACTTGATTAACAAAATGCGGTGCTAAAAAAGGAATGTTATGCAGCGTTTGCATTTGTAGCGGTAAATTAATTAATAATTTTTTATTTATGTCTTCGGGATGCAATGCAACCCAGCGATTAAATAATTTGTTGCGAATCTCTCGCAAATTTTTTTCATTCGGTGTGCGTCGTGTTGGATTTTGGGGAATAATCGCAAGCGTCAGGGCTTCGGGCAATGCCAATTGTTTAGCGGGCTTCGCAAAATATATTACACTTGCCGCTCCCACGCCTTCGATGTTATTGCCGTAGGGTGCCAGATTTAAATAAGCGAGTAACAATTCTTTTTTGCTGTAATGCATTTCAAGTCGCAATGCATAAATCATTTGTTTAATTTTGCCCGCGACTGTTTTTGAATTAATCCCAAAACGAATCCGCGCGACTTGCATACTGATCGTGGACGCACCCACACGACGTGATTTCAGAATATAGGATTGCCAAAATGCTTTGACTAAAGCAACGGGATTAATTCCCGGATGCCAATAAAAATATTGATCTTCTTGTAATAAAGTCGCTTTAATCAGCTGAGGTGAAATATCTTTTAATGGAACGAATAAACGATATTTTTGATCCTGACTTAAGGTTAAACGCAATAAATGTTGCTGGTCATCATAAATAGCACGGGAAAAGCTAATACCGTCGAGCAAGGGTGGTTTTGGTAAAAAAAATAATATGCCCAACACGCTGACAAAAACAAAAACTATGGTTATGCTAATCCACTTCATGTACGGTTTCATAAGACTGGTTAACGTACGAAAATGTACGCCGTAAGTCAAGCGGAGCAGGTCAACCTATGAACAAAAAGCCTTTTGCAACAGCCTGGCAATTTTTAACCCTTTGTTTTGTAGCCCTTGTGGGCCGATTTTCTTGGAATAGTCCACCCTGGTTTGATGTTTTACGCCAAAAGATGCGTGAACATGCACGCCTCGCCTGGGGAATGCTCGCAGGAATACTGCTGATCGGATATGGTTATCATTGGTATACGCATTTACCCCATCCACCGCGTGTCACTGCTATCATTACGACACCGAAGATTACCCCCGTCGCAAAAAAATTAATTCCTGATGTGTTGATGATTGATTTTGGGATTAACAAAAATGGTTTCACCATTAAATCCGTTGCACCGTTAAAACAAATCGGCAAAGAAATCACTGACGGCATTACGCTGTCACCCGCGATGCCAGGTAAATGGATCTGGCAAAGTGATAGTCGCATGGTTTTTACCCCGAACAATGACTGGCCGGCGGGTGAAACCTATTCTATTCATTTTGCGCAATCTGTGTTTGCTTACAAAACCAAACTGGAAAGCTTAGATTATTCTTTTAAAACCTTGCCATTTCAGGGCACGATTGCAGAATTTAAATTTTATCAAGATCCGGTGAATCCCAAAATTCATCAAGCCGTTGCGACGATTAGTTTTAACTATCCCGTCGACAGCAGCAGTTTTGAAAAAAATACTGAACTGCTATTACAAGCGATTAAAAATGATAAATTGAATTTAGGCGCTGAACATTTCAAATTTAATGTCACGTATGATGAAAATAAGCGTAACGCTTATCTGCACTCTGAGCCTTTGCCATTACCCGAAACATCGCGTTATTTACAATTAATGATTAACAAAGGTGTGAACCCCATTTACGGTCCCGGTCATACACAAGAAAATTTGACCCAAAGTGTTTTGGTACCAGATGCAGCAAGTTATTTCAAAATCAGTCGTGTCGATAGCAGCATTGTGCGCAATGATCAAAATAGACCTGAACAAGTGTTAACGCTTGAAACCACGCTCGGGGTGAGTGATGCTGAATTAAATAAAAGTTTACACGTTTATTTATTACCAAAAGATTATCCAGCGAGCAGTACCGAAGAAGCTAAATTAAATTATACCTGGCAAAATCCCGGAGAAGTCACCGACAACATTTTGAAATTAGCCACACCTGTGGTCTTACAACCCATTCCAGCAGATCGAGATTACGCGACATTGCATAGCTATCGTTTTGCAGCACAATCCGCGCGTTTTCTTTATATCAAATGTGATAAAGGCATCCGAAGCTTCGGCGATTATGTTTTAGCCGACCCATTTGCATCGGTTGTGAAAGTACCTGAATACCCGAAAGAAATTAGTTTTTTACACAAAGGTGCTTTGCTTGCATTAAGTGGCGAGAAAAAATTATCCGTGTTAATTCGTGGTGTACCCGCTGTCAAATTTCAAATTGCGCGCGTACTGCCAAATAATATTAATCAATTAATCACGCAATCGCAGGGTGATTTTGACGATCCGCATTTTATCAATACCAGTTTTAATCAAGATAATATTAGCGAAATTTTTTCTGAGATCCAGGCGTTTAATAACACGGATCTTGCGCGCGCAAATTATACTGCACTCGATATTGGTAAATATCTTTCATTGAAAACAAATACCGGTGGTCCACAAGGTTTGTTTTTATTACAAGCGACTGGATGGGATACAGAAAAAAAAGCTCCGTTGGATGTGAGTGGAAGTCGTCTGATCTTAGTCACCGATTTAGGTTTGATTACCAAAGATAATCATGATGGCAGTCATGATGTGTATGTGCAATCCATTACAACCGGCACGCCTGTGGCCAATGCTAGTATTTCAATTCTGGGTAAAAATGGTTTGCCACTTTATACAAAATTATCAGACAGCACAGGACACGTGAATTTTCCTTCGCTCAAAGATTTTTTAAATGAACGTGAACCGGCTGTGTATCTTGCCAGTTTAGGTAATGATGTTTCATTTATTCCTTACAATAATTCCGATCGACAATTGAATTTTTCGCGTTTTGATATTGGTGGAATTTACACGAATCCTGAGTTGCAACGCTTGAATGCGTATGTGTTTTCTGATCGTGGTATTTATCGCCCTGGGGATACGGCGCATGTGGGCATGATTATCAAACAAGCGTATGCAAATGCAGCGCCTAGCGGTTTGCCCTTAGAAGTGATTGTCACCGATCCGCGCGGAACCAATTTGCAAGATCAAAAATTTACTTTAGATCCCACCGGTTTTTTCACGTTTGATTTTAAAACGTTTGACACTTTCCCAACCGGTCAATACGTCATTAATTTATATATTGTGAAAGATAATCATCCCAGCAGTTTATTGGGTTCAACCACACTGCGTGTTGCAGAATTTTTACCGGATCGCATGCGTATCACAGCGCATTTATCCAAAGAACAAGCGCAAGGTTGGATTGCGCCGCAAGATCTTTCTGCCACCGTCGGTTTATGGAATTTGTATGGCGCGCCTGCCACCGATAGAAAAATTTCCGCAAAAATTTTATTAGCCCCGCAACGAATTCAATTTAATGAATATCCTAATTTTATTTTTATGGATCCACTATTTGATCCGAATAAACCCGCAAAAGTTTTTACCGATACGTTGACGGATGCACATACCGATGCAAAAGGTTTAGCACAATTTAATCTGAATTTAGAGCGTTTTGATAAAGCGACATATGAACTGACGTTTTTTACGGAAGGATTTGAAGCAGAAGGTGGCCGCAGTGTGACAACACAAACGACCGCATTAGTCAGTCCACTGCCCTATTTTGTCGGATATAAAACAAATGGTCCGCTCAATTATATTAAACAAGATAATAATGATCGTCAGGTGAATGTCATCGCGATTAATCCGCAATTACAAATGCAGCCGGTGAGCAATTTAAAAATTCAACGCGCGATCCTGCATCCTGTGACCACATTGGTGAAAAAACCGGATGGCACTTTTCAGTATCAATCCTTAATTCAAACCAGTGTCATCGACACAAAACCATTTTCCATCGCTCTCAAAGGAACACAGTATACGTTGCCAACCGATAAAATTGGTGATTTTCTCGTGACGGTGCTGGATGAAAAAAATCAAGAATTAAGTAAATTTCAATATAGCGTCGTCGGAAACAGTCAACTGCCTCTGGCAAAAAATGCAGAGCTGACCACCAAACTTAATCAAGCTGAATATCAACCGGGCGACACCATCGAGTTACAAATTACCGCACCGTATACCGGGGGCGGTTTGATTACGCTGGAACGCGATAAAGTCTATGCAGCGCAATGGTTTAAAACGAACACGACGAGTTCAGTGCAACACATTACGATTCCAAAAGATTTTCAGGGAAATGGTTACGTGAACGTTGCCTTTGTGCGTGATTGGGATTCACCGGAAATTTTTATCAGTCCGTTAAGTTATAGTGTCACGCCGTTTAGTGTGACGCATCAAGAGCACCGCATTAATATTAATTTAACAACACCTGATCTCGCACGCCCGGGCGAACCGTTTGTCATCCATTATCAAAGTGATAAACCCGGTAAAATGATTGTGTTTGCGGTGGATGAAGGAATTTTACAAGTCGCTAATTATAAATCGCCCGATCCACTGGGATTCTTTTTTCAAAAACATGCGTTGGAAGTCATTACACAACAAACCTTAGATCAGATTTTACCGAAATTTATTCAAGATCGTGAATTATCTGCCGTGGGTGGTGATGGTGGTGAAGCTGCCTTACAAAAACATTTAAATCCATTTAAACGTAAAACGGATTTACCGGTGGTTTATTGGTCTGGCATTGTTGACACAGACAGTACAGTGCGACAGTTGGTTTATCAAGTGCCCGATTATTTCAACGGCACATTGCGCGTGATGGCAGTCGCGGTTGCCGCAGATGCGATGGGTGCTGCAAGCAAAACGGCGCAAATTCGTGGGGATTTTGTCATTAATCCCAATGTACCGACCTTTGTTGCGCCACAGGATGAATTTGAAATTACCGCGAGTGTCGCAAACAATGTGAAAGGATCCGGCAATGATGCCAAAATTAATGTATTGATTAACACGACAGCGCAACTTGAAATTATTGGCTCATCTGAGCAATCACTCGTGATCAGCGAGAATCAAGAAAAAACCGTCAAATTTAAACTACGCGCAAAATCGACATTGAGTGGCGCGCAAATTAATTTTATTGCCAGCTTAGGCAACAAAATTAGTAAGATGAGTGCAACGTTGAGCGTTCGTCCAGCGAATCATTATTTTACGACGATTCAAAGTGGTAGTACCAATTCCGATAAAACACTCGTCCTCGATCGAAAACTTTATCCGGAATACAGAACGGTCGAAGCGGTTGCATCCAGTAGCCCTCTGATTTTGGTGGCGGGTTTACAACGTTATTTAAATAATTTTCCCTATGGTTGTACCGAGCAATTAGTCAGTAAATCATTTCCATTAGTTGCAACCAAACAAGGCGCTGACAATATTCAAGCGACGATTCAAATGTTGGGACAACGACAAATGTCGAGCGGTGGATTTAGTTATTGGCCGAATGTCGGTGACAATGATAACAATGCCTTTGCCTCTGTGTATGCGATGCATTTTTTAACCGAAGCACGTGAAGCAGGCTACAATGTTCCGAATGAAATGTTACGCGCCGGCTTAGGTTATTTAAAAGAATTGGCGGCACAAAATCCGACGAGTCTTGATCAAGCGCGCATTCAAGCGTATGCAATTTACATTTTAACGCGCAACGAAATCGTCACCACGAATTATTTAACCAACTTGCAACTGTTTCTAGAACAAGACACGAAACAGACCTGGCATCGTGACATCACCAGTGCGTATATGGCTGCCACGTATCAATTATTAAAAAGCACTGCAACCGCAGAACGAATGATTGATTATTATCAGTTAGGCACTTCGGCCGCTTTTGCTGATGATTTTTATAATACGCAAATTGCCGATGCAGAATATCTTTATTTAACGGCACGTCATTTTCCTGATCGATTTAATAAAATAAGTAATAAAGCGGTGATGTCACTCGTGGCGGCGCTGAATAGTGATCAAATCAATACGGTTTTATCGAGTTATGCCAGTCTTGCGTTGAATGCATATGGTCAAACACTCGATTCCACCACGCATGCCACATTCTCGATTAATGAAATACTGCAAAATGGTAAACAACAAACACTCGCAGCACCTGATAGTGCATATGCAAAAGTGAGTGCAGATTTACTGGCAGAAAAAATTCTGTTTAGCCCTTCGCAAAAACAAATTTATTTTTATCAACTGACACAAACGGGATTTGACACAACCCTGCCGACTGAGGTGGTAAAAAATAATTTGGAAATTGAGCGCGAATATCGCAATACTCAGGGTAAAGTGATTACCACTGCGCAATTGGGCGATGAGATCGAAGTTCACATTCGCGTGCGCGCGTTAGATAAAGATTATCTGAGCAATATTGCCATCGTCGATTTGTTACCGGGTGGATTTGAAGTGGTGCGTGATTCGATTAAATCAGCCAATGTGGAGTTTGTGGATGCGCGTGAAGATCGCGTGATTTTCTTTACCGGTGTGGATGCCGAGAGTAAAGAAATTGTTTATCGGATTAAAGCGACGAATACTGGGCAATTTACTGTGCCGGCGATTTTTGCGGCGTCGATGTATAACCCGAATGTGAGTGCGCATAATGTTGCGGGGAAAATTACAGTGGGTTCGTAACCGTCATTGCGAGGAGCGAAGCAACAAAGCAAAACAAAAAAAAAAAATAAAAACGGCAAACACAGGAATTAGTGTATGCAGACGCGCAGCGCCAGAAGGGGTGTTATA
>CAZOFA010000070.1:0-13108 GCA_964578975.1 uncultured Coxiellaceae bacterium | reverse complement strand
CGGTGGTTCTGTGGTTCTAAATGACCGATCGCCCTGAGGAGCGCGAAGCGCGTCTCGAAGGGAAGAACTAAACCAACCCACTATGCCTCAACAAAGCCTGAATCGTCGGTTCACGTCCGCGAAATGCGACAAACAAATCCATCGGCTCGTACACACCGCCTTGTTCTAAAATATTATTGAGAAATGCCTGACCTGACGCTTGATCAAAAATTCCTTGCTCTTCAAAACGTGCAAAAGCATCGCTCGATAATACTTCGGCCCATTTATAGCTATAATAGCCTGCTGCATAGCCTCCGGCAAAAATATGCGAAAAACTATGCTGAAATCGGTTGAATGCGGGAATTGGCACAACAGCCACTTTGCTGCGCACATCATCTAAAATTTTTTGAACTTGCGGACCTTTCGTGGGATCAAATTCTAAATGAAGACGAAAATCAAATAAAGCAAATTCTAACTGTCGCAACATATGCATGCCCGCTTGAAAATTTTTCGCTGCGAGCATTTTCTCATACAGTTGCATAGGCAACGGTTCGCCCGTTTTTTCATGCGCTGAAATCAGTTGCAGTGTGGCAAAATCCCAACACCAATGCTCGAAGAATTGACTGGGAAATTCAACGGCATCCCACGGCACACCATTGATACCCGAGAGGGAAGAAAATTCCACTTGCGTCAACAAATGATGTAAGCAGTGGCCAAATTCATGAAACAGTGTTTGCACATCTTCATGGGTTAACAAAGACGGTTTGTTATTCAACGGTGGCGTAAAGTTGCAGGTTAGAAATGCAACCGGATATTGTAATGTATGATCACTCAGACGCTGACGCACACGGCATTCATCCATCCACGCCCCATCACGCTTGTGCGGACGTGCAAACAGATCCGTATAAAAATATCCGCGCAACTGATTTTTTGCATCATAGATTTCAAAAAATTTAACTTGCGGTTGCCACGTGTCGACACCTGTGCGTTCTTTAATGTTGATACCAAATAAACGACCCATCACGGTAAACATCCCATTTAACACGTTGTTCACCGGAAAGTACGCGCGTAATTCTTCTTGTGAAATTGCATATTTTGCTAAACGTAATTTTTCGCTGTAGTAGGGAAGATCCCATGCTTCAATTTGCGCAATCCCATCAGATGAATTTGCGAATTCGTTCAATTCGTCCATTTCACGCAAGGCAAATGGTTTTGATTTTTCCACCAAATCCTGCAAAAAAGTGAGGACTTGTTCGGGATTTTTTGCCATTTTCGTGACGAGTGAATATTCGACAAAATTGGCAAATCCTAATAAATTCGATAATTCATAACGAATTTTTAATATTTCTTCCATGATAGTCGTGTTATCGAAACGCTTTGCATCAGGACCTTGATCAGATGCACGTGTGACATACGCTTCATACATCAAGCGACGCAATTCACGATTGTGCAGATATTTCATCACGGTGGAATAACACGGATAATCTAGGGTAAAAACCCAACCGGTTTTATTTTGTTGTGCAGCCGTGTGCTCTGCCATTTTTAATGTTTGTTCAGGCAATCCTTGCAACGTGTCGCGATCGGTCACATGCATCGACCACGCATGTGTTGCATCTAAAACATTTTCGCCAAATTGCGTCGACAGTTGAATGAGTTTTTTTTGCAACTCGGTGAAACGTGCTTTCGCATCCGGCGACAAGCTCACACCCGCCAAACGAAAATCACGCAAATCATTTTTGATTGCTTTTTTTTGCACGTCAGAAAATTTTTGATGATCCGGTTGATCGCTCAGTGTTTTAATCGCTTGAAACAATTTTTCATTTTGTAATAAATCGGTTTGATAGTCTGTCAACAGTGGTAAACACGCATTATACGCTTCACGCAACTCATCTGATTCCATCACGGCATGTAAATGAGAAACGGGCGACCACATTTTGTTAAGGCGATTATCCATTTCTTCTAATGGGCGCATCACCGAATCCCAATTCGTGTGCGTATTATTCACGATCTCATTTAATTGCGTACGATTTTGCATAAGGATTTGTTCTAGTGCTTCTTTAATTTGATCATACGAAATCACACTAAAATCGGGCAGTTGGCCTTGATTTAAAATAGAGTTTTTCATCGATATTGCCTATTTTTTGTTTGTTAAAGATTAACATACTTAGGGCATGGCGCGCTATCTCAAGAATGCTATAATCGTCGTTCTCATATGCAGGTGACTATGAAAAAAAATACCCATGACATCCAAACGTTGCAAGGAATGATTGCAACCTTACAACAATTTTGGGCCGAACAAGGCTGTGTGATTGTGCAACCCTTTGACATGGAAATGGGGGCAGGCACATTTCATCCCACCACATTTTTACGCGCGATTGGTCCTGAGCCCTGGCGTGCCGCATTTGTCCAACCAAGTCGTCGGCCCACCGATGGTCGCTTTGGCGAAAATCCGAATCGCGTGCAACACTATTATCAATTCCAAGTGATGTTAAAACCGTCGCCCATCGACATCCAAGAAATTTATCTCGATTCTTTACGCGCGCTCGGCATTGATCCGCTTGTCGATGACATTCGTTTTGTGGAAGACAACTGGGAATCACCGACGCTCGGTGCGTGGGGACTCGGCTGGGAAGTGTGGTTAAATGGCATGGAAATCACGCAATTTACGTATTTTCAACAAGTGGGTGGATTGGAATGTAAACCCGTCACTGGTGAAATTACGTATGGTCTTGAACGTTTAGCCATGCCGCTACAAGGCATCGATAATATTTATGATCTCGTCTGGTGTAAAACCGCCAACGGAAATGTGGTGACTTATGGCGATGTGTTTCATCAAAACGAAGTTGAAATGTCAAAATATAATTTTGATGTCGCCAACATTGAAATTCTTTTCAAACAATTTCATTTGTTCGAATCAGAAAGCGCACGTTTGATTGAGGCAAATTTACCGTTGCCCGCTTATGAAATGGCATTGAAAGCCTCACACACGTTTAATCTTTTAGATGCGCGACGCGCCATTTCTGTGACCGAGCGACAACATTACATTTTAAAAATTCGCCGTTTAACCAAAATGGTGGCCGAAAGTTATTTGAGCGCGCGTGAAACATTAGGGTTTCCTTTATTGCAGGATAAGAACAATGCAACATGATTTATTAATTGAAATTCTAACAGAAGAACTGCCGCCAAAAACATTGCATGCGTTCGCGCAACGTTTTTTTAATGAATTCACCACTCGCTTAGATAAAATGGAATTGTCGTACGCAAAAGCACAATTTTTTGCGACACCGCGCAGACTTGCGCTTTGGATAAAAAAATTATCTGCCGAACAACCGGATACGATGATGGAGCGCAGAGGTCCGGCCATTGAAGCTGCATTTAAAAATGGTGCACCCACGCCTGCTTGCATCGGTTTCGCACGCTCACTTGGCATCACACCCGATCAACTCATCACCTTGAAAACTGATCAAGGTGCGTGGGTGGGTTATCAACAAAAAGTACGCGGACAAACTGTTCAAGCGATTTTACCGTCACTGTTGCAACAAACACTGACGGCACTCCCGATTGCAAAACCCATGCGTTGGGGAAATGGGTTAGTCGAATTTATTCGTCCCGTGCATTCCGTGATTTTGTTATACGGCGATGCAGTGATTGATGCAGAAATTCTCGGCTGCCGCACTGGGCGCATGACACGTGGTCATCGATTTTATCACCCTGATTGGGTTGCAATAAAAAGTCCAGCGCATTATGTGAATACATTAAAACGAAAACATGTCATCGTGGATTTTGATCAACGTAAAGAATTAATTCGCACGGAAGCAACGCGCATTGCCTCAGAACAACATCGGGCACACGTCGTCATCGATGAAAATTTGCTGGAGGAAGTCACTGGGTTAGTGGAATGGCCGGTGGCGATCATGGGTAGTTTTGCACAACGTTTTTTATCCGTGCCGGCTGAAGCATTGATTGCTGCGATGCAAGATCAT
Source organism: uncultured Coxiellaceae bacterium (assembly GCA_964578975.1). Taxonomy (GTDB): domain Bacteria; phylum Pseudomonadota; class Gammaproteobacteria; order DSM-16500; family DSM-16500; genus CAYRUP01. The sequence goes on along the minus strand of CAZOFA010000070.1, from coordinate 9,146 downwards.
CAACGCTACTTCCCGATCGTGAATAGCGAAAACAAATTGCTTGCGCATTTTGTTGCGATTGCCAACATTGAAAGCCGTGACATGCCACGCTTAATTGCAGGAAATGAACGTGTATTGTCTGCTCGCTTGTCCGATGCTGCTTTCTTTTTTGCAATCGACCAAAAAGAAAATTTATCCACACGCGTCGACCAGTTAAAACAAATTATTTTTCAAGCCAAATTAGGCACCTTGTTCGACAAAACGAAACGCATAGCACTGCTCACTGTTTTTATGGCGGAAAAAATTCAGCTGAATATCAAACAGGCGGAGCGTGCCGCACTGTTGGCAAAAACAGATTTGACCACATCGATGGTGGGCGAATTTCCTGAACTGCAAGGTGTGATGGGATATTATTATGCGTTGCATGATGGCGAAGATGAAGCCGTTGCGCGTGCGTTGCAAGAACAATATTTACCGCGCTTTTCCGGTGATGCAATACCCGCAACATTACTCGGATGCATTCTGGCAATTGCAGATCGCATGGATACATTGGTCGGCATTTTTGGTATTCAACAAGCGCCCACGGGTGACAAAGATCCCTTTGCCTTACGTCGTGCCGCATTGGGGATTTTACGCATTATCATCGAGAAAAAATTGGATTTAGATTTACGTGAATTAATTGAATTTTCCGTAAAAACTTATGCTGAAAAATTTACTCATCAAACGGTTGCAGCCGATGTCTTCACGTTTTTTCTTGATCGTTTAAAACCATGGTATCAAGAGCAAGGTATTTTAGCCGATGTGTTTGCGTCCGTGTCAGCATTAAAAATTTCGAAACCGTATGACATGCATTTACGCATTCAAGCCGTGCAGCATTTTAAAAAACTGCCTGAGGCAAAATCATTAAGTGTGGCCAATAAACGCGTGAGTAATATTTTAACCAAATCCGATAACATGATTAGCGCGAAAAAAATTGATGAAAAATTATTTGAAAACGATGCTGAGCGCGCTCTCGTTGCCAAATTAGCGGAGAAACGGCACGCCGTTATTTCTTACTCTGAGCGTGGCAATTATACGGAAAGTTTAACGCAACTCGCGAGCTTACGTGAACCGGTGGATAATTTTTTTGATCAAGTGATGGTGATGTCGGACGATAAAATGCTTCGAGAAAATCGTTTATTGATGTTAAAAGAATTACGTGAATTATTTTTACATGTGGCAGATATTGCATTATTACAATGAAAAAATTAATTATTTTAGATCGTGATGGCGTCATCAATTATGACTCAAACGATTACATAAAAAATCCCGACGAATGGCGTGCCATTCCAGGTAGTCTTGAAGCAATTGCAGAATTAAATCGCGCGGGTTATCGCGTTGTCGTTGCGAGCAATCAATCGGGTATTGGACGTGGTTTTTATGATGTTCCCATGTTGAATAAAATTCATGAAAAAATGGCGCATGAACTTAAACTTGTCGGCGGCTATGTGGATGAAGTGTTTTATTGTCCTCATCTGGCACGCGATCATTGTTCATGTCGAAAACCACAGCCTGGATTATTACATCAAATCCAAAAAAAATATCAAATGAATCTTGCCGATGTTTTTTTTATTGGAGATAAATGGACTGATATTGAAGCTGCAAAATCAGCCGGTTGTAAACCGCTGCTGATATTAACCACGCTTTCAGAAACAGATTTGAAAAATAACGCAGCGCATGCTGACACGCCCGCATTTTTAAATTTGCAGGACGCGGTTCGTTATGTGATTTCGACAGATAAGGTAATACTATGAAACAATCGTTTTTATCCACTGTGATTATCTATGCCCGCTCACTCCTTTTTTCTATTCTCATGAGTTTAACTGTTTTTGTTTATAGTTTTTTTTGTATTTTAGCTTTTCCACTTCCATTTCGTTATCGCTACGCCATCATTGCCGCGTTTACGGGTGCGATGGTTTGGTTGTTGAAAATTCTTTGTCGTATTGATTATCAAATCGAGGGACTGGAAAATATTCCTAAAGATCGCGTCGGAATTGTGATCAGCAAACATCAATCCACGTGGGAAACTTTTATCTTGCCGCGAATTTTTTGGAATTCCGCCATTATTTTGAAGCGCGAATTATTATGGGTGCCTTTTTTTGGTTGGGGGTTAGCACTGATTGAACCGATCGCCATTAATCGTGGTAATAAAGGCAATGCCATGGATCAAATCATTCGCCAAGGAAAAAAATGTTTAGATGCAGGACGTCCGATTATTATGTTCCCTGAAGGAACACGTATACCGTATGGGAAAATCGGCAACTATCGTCCCGGTGGCGCACGTTTAGCTATTGCCACTGGCTATCCGATTATTCCGGTTGCGCATAACGCAGGGCGTTTTTGGGGAAAGCGCAGTATTGTGAAACATCCGGGGACGATTCGTCTTGTCATTGGTAAACCGATTGAATCTCAGGGAAAAAAAGCGGAAGAATTGATGACAGAAGCTAAAAATTGGATTGAAGAAACAGTTAAAAAAATTAATTAATATGTGTCGTCCCAAATCTCATTGGCATCGACTTTCACTGTCATTCCCGCCTGTGCGGGAATGACACGGAATTAATAAAGCCCGTAAACAGTAAGTAGATTGGGCTAAAAGCCCAACAAAAGTTACTTATCAGGCATGACGCTCACTTAAGTCATGCCTAACATCAGATTACTTATTTAATAGGTGGAACAAAAATCATATTAGCTTTTACACAGTTTCGGATTCAAAGCAAAGCATGTTGATACGGCGATAGAAACCAGAAAAACACTCAAAATAAGATATTTTTTCATGCGTCACCCATCGTTTTGTTTATTAAAGGTAGATTATAACATTTTTTACTTAAATAAATGCAATAGCGGAATCCGTTATGAAGCACAATCATTCGCCTCTTTCACACAAGATGCAATCGGCGATTTTGCTGAAATAACAGCACTTAACACACTGTAAGGAATTTCCACTTCTTGCACGCCATCTGCATACGGCGCCACTTGATACTCATCAAAGGTAATCAAAATGTCGTCCGATTCCAAATTCCATAATTGATAATTTTTCTCAACCGGTGCGGTGCCATCATTAATCATCCATTTATCTTGCAACTTTTCATTTAATTTTTTATTCGCATAACTCGCGATCACTTTTAAATAATTTGCCCGCGCTTTAAAAACATCTTTCAACGCTAATTCTTTATTTTGGGTTAAATCAAAATTGAGTACCTGATGTTGATGATACGGATGCGCGCGTCCAGCTTGCATGCCTTCAATGGTTAAACGCACGCTGATGATGATGTGTTTCGCCGGTTTGATCACATCGACGTCGTAATCCAAATGAAAACTATTTTGTTTGACGGAATCCGGCAAAGTTTTCATGTGTGGCATGTCTGCTTTCACATAATTTTTAAATAGTTGTGCGCTTTGTTGCACTTGCTCTTTCACCAAACGATTAAATTCTTGCGCATTCGCCGACAAATTTTCGCCGGAAATTTGCGGATAATTCACATCAATGGTAAAGGGAAGTTGTTTATCCTCTTCATGATTTTGAACGGACACAATTTCGTAATTGTTCGTCAACTTAATGGTTTCTTCTGCTTTCTTTTCCGGAAGCGGTGTCGCGGCCGCGTCACTCAAATTTCCTTCTTCAGCAAAAACATAACTCGACAAAAATAGCGATAAAATTGCAATCACAACTCGTTTTTTCATAACACGTTACCTACATTAAATATTTTACTTCAACAATTCTTGCAACTCTCCGTTTTCAACCATTTCCGTCATAATGTCACTGCCTCCAATAAATTCTCCCTTGATATAAAGTTGCGGAATCGTCGGCCAATTGGAAAAATCTTTGATGCCTTGACGCATGTCAGGATCGTCTAATACATTCACGGTGGCAAATTGCGTTACACCGCATTGTTTTAACATCTGCACGGCACGCGCAGAGAATCCACACTGCGGAAATTCAGCCGTGCCTTTCATAAAAAGAAGCACCGGATTTTCTGCAATTTTTTGTTTAATGATTTCTTGTATCGTCATTTTATTTTCTCCTCACAACATACCTAATTGTAATTTCGCCACATCGCTCATCATGCCGCGATCCCAAGGTGGATCAAACACTAAATCCACTGTGACATCGGTCACGTCTTGAATTAATCGAATTTTTTGCTCGACTTCCGCCACTAACACTGGACCCATCCCGCATCCAACCGCTGTCAACGTCATTTTGATCGCAACACTCGCGCCATCAATTTTGCATTCGTAAATCAATCCTAAATCCACAATATTGACGGGAATTTCTGGATCAAAACAAGTTTTTAATAATTCCCAAATTTTATCTTCCAGTGTTCCCGCGAGCTGATGAATGTCTGGATCATCCATAATAATCATGCCGAGTGCATCGCCATCTTTGCCTAACACGCGCGCGAGATTTCCATTCACATAAACCGTGTATGCATTACCAAGCGCTTGGGTAATATAAACCAGCGAGCCTTTTTGTAACGTCACTTTTACACCCGATGGAATTAACATCGCATCGCAATCTCGTTGTACTTCAATGGTGTCTTGTTTAAACATATTTTTTACTCGACCGTAAAACTTTCACCGCAACCACAGCGGTTTTTTTCGTTGGGATTAATGAACACTAACCGTTTTTGTTTTAAACCAGTGTCCTCATGCACATAATCGATAATCAATCCCGTAACAAAATTCACAATCTCTGTATCGACATACATGGGAATGCCACCAGGAGTAACAAAATGAATATCTGTTGCAGTGATTTCATCAATGATGCGCGGAACATATGCATAACCGGAGCAACCGGTTTTTTTAATCGATAAGCGAAAACCCACCGCACTCTTTTTTTCGAACATACTTTTTTTAATGTGCGCAGTCGCACTTTCTGTCAACGTAATCATTGTCATGCTGTTTCCTCCTCCGTTGTCACGGGTTTAGGATCATGCTGGAGCGCTGCTTTTAAGGTATGCCATGCGAGTGTCGCGCATTTTACCCGCACAGGGAATTCATACACACCCCCTAACACGGCTAATTTACCCAATTTTTCGGATGAATGACCTTCTGTGACTAAACGATGAAATGCATCAAACAATTCATCAATTTCACCAATCATTTTGCCTTTTAATACTTCGGTCATGAGTGAGGCGGATGCCATGGAAATCGCGCAACCACAACCATCAAATTGAATTTTTTCTAACTTGCCATTTTTTTCTTGGATGTACAGGTGAATTTTGTCACCACACAACGGATTAAATCCTTGCTTGTGATGATTCGCATCCGACAACACGCCAAAATTGCGCGGACGACGTCCGTGATCGATAATGGTTTCTTGATAAAGCTCACGTAATTCTGCTGACATTAGGCAAACAACCTCTTAACCGTGAGAAGCCCTGCAACCAAACTATCCACATCTTCTCGTGAATTATAAATGCCGAATGAGGCGCGCGCGCACGCAGGAATGGCGAAACGCTGCATCAATGGCATTGCACAATGATGCCCAGCGCGCACCGCAATGCCCATCCGATCGAGCACCGTGCCAATATCATGCGGATGCACATCATTTAAAACAAACGACAACACGCCCACTTTATTTTTGGCAGCGCCAATCAAACGTAATCCAGGAATATCTTGCATTTTTTTGGTGGCGTATTGCAGTAAATCTTGTTCATGCAGCGCAATGTTTTGCATACCGATTTTTTCTAAATAATGGATCGCGGCCGCAAACGCAATGGTATCCGCAATATTGGGTGTGCCTGCTTCAAATTTATTAGGCAATTTTTTAAAAGTGGATTTTGCAAAACTGACTGTTTCAATCATATCGCCGCCGCCTTGATACGGTGGCATCGATTCTAGCAAAGCCGTTTTGCCATACAACACACCCACGCCCGTTGGTCCATACGCTTTATGCGAGGAAAACGTATAAAAATCACAATCCAATTCTTGCATATCCACCGCAAAATGCGGTACCGCTTGCGCGCCATCCACCAAAATTGGCACATGATGCGCATGTGCAAGCTGCGTCATTTTTTTAATGGGATTCACCGTGCCAAGTACATTCGAGGCATGCATCACCGCAACTAGTTTCGTGCGTGATGAAAATAATTTTTCATACGCGTCTAAATCCAATTCGCCTGATTCTAAAACCGGAATCACTTTCAAATTAATGCCAACGTGTTCTTTTAATAATTGCCAAGGCACAATATTCGCGTGATGTTCCATCTCACTCACAATAATTTCATCGTGCGCTTTAAAGTTGGTTCGTCCAAAACTCTGCGCGACTAAGTTAATTGCCTCCGTCGTGCTGCGCACAAAAATAATTTCGTGCGCGTGTTTTGCCTGAATAAATTTTTGAATGCTCACGCGTGCATTTTCATATGCTTTAGTCGCACGCAAACTTAATTCATACACGCCCCGATGAATATTAGCGTGATCATGCTGATAATAATGCAACAACGCATCCATTACACATTGTGGTTTTTGACTACTCGCAGCACTATCAAGAAAAACCAGCGGTTTGCCGTGAATCATTTGTTGCAAAATAGGAAAATCGTTTTTATAAGACTTCATGATTCACCCGTGTTTGCATGTACTGTTTGACGAAAGAATTTTCTATTTTATCGATGATTTCATCGAGAAATGCTCGCGTTAATAGTTTTCGTGCTTGATCATGCGGAATGCCGCGCGCAGTTAAATAAAATAATGCGTCATCATCCAATTGCCCGACCGTTGCACCATGCGTGCATTTCACATCTTCCGCATAAATTTCTAATTCAGGTTTGGTCGTCACTTCCGCTTCGCGCGTCAACAACAAATTATGATTCGCTTGATGGGCTTGAATGCGCAGGACACCAGCATGCACCTGCATTTTACCGGTAAACGCCGCACGCGATTTTTTATCGAGCACGCCTTTGTATAACATGGCACTCATGCCTTGCGTTGCTTTGTGATCTACATGCACATGTTGCTCAAGCGTTTGTTGATCGCAGGTTAAATGATACAGCCCATACAAATAACTTTTGGCACCCGCGGCACATTGGTTAATGCGTAAATTTTCACGCGCGCACTTCGCGCCTTGTGAAACAAAAAATGTTTTCACGCAACTTTCTTGTTCTTGTTCGACATAGGTTTCAGCCGTGTGCGTGGCGGTCAAATCTTCGTTTTGTAATTTGTAATAATTCACGCACGCATATTTTTTTGCATAAATTTCCACAACACTTTCAGTCAAGTAATTGGATGCGCCATCACTCACATGTTCTTCGATAATCGTGACCTGACTATTTTCACCCACCATTATTTTGTTGCAGGGATGAGTCGTCGCATTCTCTTTCGTGATAAACAAAAAATGCAGAGGAACATCGACGTTGACGGCACGCGCAATATCCAAATGAACGCCTTGAGGTTGCACCGTGCATTGCACCGTATCCGGTAACAATGTCATGTTTGATGAGGCTGCATCAAACTGCCCGTTGATAAATGTTAAGAGAACATTCATGTCTGCACTTCTCGCTCAAACATCGCATATCCATTTTCTTCAATTTCCAGCGCTAATTCTTTGGTGCCTGATTTAATAATTTGGCCGCGTAACATGATATGCACGACATCGGGAACTATATAATTTAATAAACGTTGATAGTGTGTGACGATCACGAAACTACGATTTTCATCTCGTAGACGATTCACGCCATGCGCGACTGCTTGCAATGCATCCACATCCAAACCGGAATCGGTTTCATCTAAAATTGCCACGCGCGGTTCAAGCATCAGCATTTGCAACACTTCATTACGTTTTTTCTCACCCCCAGAAAATCCTTCGTTAACGGCACGACTTAAAAATTTCTCATCCATGCCCACCTCTTTCATTTTTGCTTTCACTAAGTTTAAAAAATCCATCGCATCGAGTGGCGCTAAATTTTTTTGTTTACGCAAACTATTGAGTGCCGCTTTGAGAAAATACATATTATTGACGCCAGGAATTTCCACCGGATATTGAAACGCTAAAAATAATCCGGCGGCGGCGCGCGCTTCTGGTTCCATGGTTAATAAATCTTGCTGATCGAAGGTGACTTCACCGCTGACATGATAATCTTTGCGTCCGGCTAAAATATTCGCGAACGTACTTTTGCCTGAACCATTCGGCCCCATGATGGCATGCACTTCACCGGGATTAACAGTTAAATGAACGCCACGCAAAATCGGTTTGGTTTGCTGTTTTTCATTTTGTATGGATGCATGTAAATTTTTTATCGTTAACATTTTATTTACCCTATACTACCTTCTAAACTCACTTCTAATAATTTTTGCGCTTCAACCGCAAATTCCATTGGCAATTCGTTAAAAACTTTTTTACAAAATCCATTGACGATCAGCGACACAGCATCTTCTTTACTGAGTCCGCGTTGTTGACAATAAAATAATTGATCGTCACCAATTTTTGACGTACTCGCTTCATGTTCAATTTGCGCCGTGGGATTTTTTACTTCAATGGTGGGAAACGTATGTGCGCCACAAGTGTTGCCCAACAACAGTGAATCACATTGCGTGTAATTGCGTGCTTGCGTTGCAGTGGGCAGAACGCGTACCAAACCCCGATAAGTATTTTGTCCGTGTCCTGCTGCAATACCTTTTGCAATGATGGTGCTTTTAATATTTTTACCGATATGAATCATTTTCGTTCCGGTATCCGCTTGTTGTCGATGATTGGTGAGTGCCACCGAATAAAATTCACCGATTGAATGATCGCCTTGCAAAATCACGCTGGGATATTTCCAAGTAATGGCGGAACCCGTTTCAATTTGCGTCCAAGAAATTTTTGCATGCGCACCACGACACGCACCACGTTTAGTCACAAAATTAAAAATTCCACCTCGACCTTCTTCATCGCCTGGATACCAATTTTGCACGGTGGAATATTTTATTTCTGCATGATCTAACGCCACTAACTCCACCACCGCCGCATGCAATTGATTTTCATCGCGCATCGGTGCGGTGCAACCTTCGAGATAACTCACATACGCACTTTCTTCGGCAATAATTAATGTCCGCTCAAATTGCCCCGTATTCGCGGCATTAATACGAAAATACGTGGATAATTCCATCGGACAACGCACGCCTTTCGGCACATACACAAATGAACCATCGCT
>CAZOFA010000069.1:0-13459 GCA_964578975.1 uncultured Coxiellaceae bacterium | reverse complement strand
ACGGCTATCTGTGACCGTTCGCCCTGAGGAGCGCGCAGCGCGTCTCGAAGGGCACAAGGTGAGATTATTTCATCAAGCGACGCGGAACCAAACGTCCATCATTTAAAATTTCGCCTACACCAATAAATTCCGCCTGCTCAGAAAAAATTTTCACTAAACCGACGTCCATTTTTTGCGGCGCCATCACCGATTGACCGGTACGCAAATAAAAAATCGCGGCGGACGATAGCGTGACGATGGGAAGATGTTGCACGGAAGTCGCGACCGGCAACAAACATTGCAGCAATGTATTTTGTTGCTGTAAAGATTCTAGTTCATCCCAGGTATACATTTTATTTTGTTGATAAGGTGCGACCATCGAACGATGCAAACCAATCACATGTGCGCCACAGCCTAATGCGTCACCGATGTCTTCGACCAGCGTGCGCACGTAAGTTCCTTTGCTGCAATGCACGGTAAAATTAAATCGATTTTCTTGATAAGCCGTTAAGTGTAATGCGTGAATATGAATGGTGCGTGGTTGACGTGTGACTTCAATTCCTTGACGGGCTAATTCATACAACGGTTTGCCTTGATGCTTTAGTGCAGAAAACATCGGTGGAATTTGAGTGATTGTGCCCATGAAGCGCTGCATCACATCAGCAATGCGTTCTGTTGTGATATTGATGACAGGTTTCTCTGCGACGACTTCACCTTCTGCATCGCCGGTCGTGGTTTTAATGCCTAATTTACCTTCGACCACATAATGTTTGTCAGAATCCAACAAAAACTGCGACATTTTGGTGGCGGCGCCAAAACAAATTGGCAACATGCCGGTTGCGAGGGGATCTAAACTGCCGGTGTGTCCTGCTTTCTTCGCGCCGAATAAACGTTTAACGCGTTGCAACGCATGATTAGAGGAAAGATGCAGAGGTTTGTCGAGCAGTAAAATGCCGTCGATGTTTTTTAAGAGTTGTTTCATGTTTTTTTATCACTACGTCATTGCGAGGAGCGTAGCGACGAAGCAATCCAGGTTTTCGCCCTTAGACTAATATGCGCGTGACAATAAAACCTGGATTGCTTCGCTCGCGCTCGCAATGACGGTCTCCTAATCTTTTTTTAATGCGTCATTAATCAACGAAGAAATACGACTACCACGCACACTAGAATCATCATAAATAAATTTCAATTCCGGTGTCACACGTAATTTCACAGCATTCGCAAGTGAATAACGTAAATATTTTGCTGCATTATTTAATGCGAGCAAAACGTCTGTCGATTTATCTTCTTCTAAAACACTCACAAACACTTTTGCAAAAGCAAGATCATGCGACGTGCTCACACCCGTAATCGTGATCATGCCCAGTCGCAAATCATTCGCTTCTTTTTGAATGATTTCCGCAAGCGCGGTTTGAATCAAATCATTGATGCGTTTTTCACGTTTAAAACTTTTGCTGGTCATGTCAGCGCTCGTTTAACTTCAACTCGTTCGAAAACTTCGATCTGATCATTGGGTTTGATGTCATTATAACTTTTCACACCAATACCACATTCCATTCCATTGCGAACTTCGCTGACATCTTCTTTGAAACGGCGTAGTGACTCTAGCGCACCTTCAAAAACGACCACATTATCACGCAATACGCGAATCGGATTATTACGCCGCACAACGCCCTCGACCACCATACAACCGGCAATCGCGCCCATTTTTGACGAGCGGAAAACTTCACGCACTTCGGCCAAGCCAATAATTTTTTCATGAATTTCTGGCGCCATGAATCCACTGATGGCACGTTTCACTTCATTAATCACATCATAAATAATGCTGTGATAATGCAAATCAACACTTTCTGCTTCAATTAATTTGCGCGCTTCATTATTCGCACGCACATTAAATCCGATGACGATGGCATCCGATGCAAGCGCAAGATTCACATCGGACTCGTTAATACCACCCACGCCACTGGAGACAATTTTAATTTTGACTTCAGAGGTGGATAATTCACTTAACGCTTGCGCAAGCGCTTCTGCAGAACCTTGAACATCTGCTTTCAACACAATATTCAGTACACGTTCGGATTTTTCATCACCCATGCGTTGTAAAATGTTTTCAAGTTTCGCGGCATTTTGTTTGGCTAATTTCACTTCACGGAATTTACCTTGACGGAATAACGCCACTTCACGCGCGCGTCGTTCATCTTCCACCACAATAAATTCATCACCGGCATTCGGAGTGCTCGACAATCCTAAAATTTCCACCGGAATGGAAGGACCGGCTTTTTCAACAGGTTTGCTTCTTTCATCAAACACAGCACGCACGCGTCCATATTCAAATCCCGCTAACACCAAATCACCTTTGCGCAATGTACCTTGTTGGACGAGTAAACTAGCCACAGCACCTCGGCCTTTATCTAAGCGTGATTCAATCACCACACCGCGCGCAGAACAATCAACGACGGCTTTGAGCTCAAGCACTTCAGCTTGCACTAAAATCGAATCTAACAATTGATCGACGTTTTGGCCTGTTTTTGCGGAAATCGGCACAAACATCGTATCGCCACCCCATTCTTCAGGGATAAGATTTTGTTTGGATAAATCATTGCGCACACGATCAAGATCAGCTTCGGGTTTATCAATTTTATTCACAGCGACAATGATCGGAACCTCTGCCGCTTTCGCATGATTAATCGCTTCAACCGTTTGGGGCATCACGCCATCGTCTGCTGCCACCACTAACACGACGATATCGGTTAATTTTGCTCCGCGTGCACGCATCGCAGTAAATGCAGCGTGACCGGGTGTATCTAAAAAGGTAATCACGCCTTTGGGTGTTTCAACATGATACGCGCCAATATGTTGCGTAATTCCACCGGCTTCACCCGCCGTCACTTTTGTGCGACGAATATAATCGAGTAAGGATGTTTTACCATGGTCGACGTGACCCATAATAGTGACGACTGGTGCACGAGGAAGTAATTCGCCTTGCACTTCTGTGTCTTTGCGAAAAGATTCTTCCAGCGCATAAGAATTAATGAGGATGGATTTATGTCCCATTTCTTGCACCACGAGTGCTGCAGTTTCTTGATCAATCACTTGATTGATCGTTACCATCGCACCCATTTTCATCATGGTTTTAATGACTTCAGCACCTTTCACCGACATTTTTTGCGCGAGATCAGCAACCGTAATCGTTTCTGGAATATTCACATCATGGATAATCGGTGCAGTTGGTTTGGTAAACGCTTGCACTTGCACTTGTTGCGCTTTACGTGATTTACCAAATTTACGGCGACGACGTTGCTCAACAACTTCAAGATCACCTTCTTCATTGCGCAATAAATCCAGTGGCGCACTGCCTTTGCCAAGCAATGCGTCGTATTGATGTATATCATCTCTTTCCCCACCGCGCGTTCTTTTTTTCTTTTTCGGTCGGTCGCTTTCTTCCATTTCGGGACGAAGAGGATGCGCACGTTTTTCTTTCGGACGTTTCACATCTGTCGCAGGTGCTGCAGCTTCAGCTGTTTTTGCAGGTTCAGGGACAAGTTCAACGGTTTCCACCACGGGAACCGCAGGTACTTCTTCTATCATCACATCGGTTGACAGTGCTTCTGATGTCAATGGCTCATCAACCATGGGCTTAATTTCAGCTTCAGGTGTCGCATGATCAACTGCAAGTGGATTTGCTTGTTCTTCCAGCGGACGTTTGATATAGGTGCGTTTTTTACGAACTTGAACGCTAATTGTTTTCCTTGCGCCTTGCGATCCAGACACTTTAATTTCGCTGGTTTTTGCACGTCGCAATACAATTTTATCAGGCACTGTTTTCTTCTTTGCGCCGTGATGTTGTTGCAAATACTTCAACAATTTTTGTTTTTGTTCTTCTGAAACCATCGCATCTGAATGAGAAACTTTCACTCCCGCCTCTTTCAATTGCATCAGCAAACGATCGTCGGTGACGCCAATATCAACGGCCAGTTGTTTGACTGATACGCCTTGCGTTTTTGTATTCGTTACTGCACCTTTTTTTTCAGCCACAGTAGGATCTTTTGGCATCGAACCTCTCTCCTCAATCAACATGATTTGTTTCATCAAACCATGGTTTGCGCGCTGTCATAATTAATGAGGCAGCTTTTTCTTCATCGATTTCACTGATCTCAAGCAAATCATCAACGGACTGCTCAGCCAGATCTTCGCGTGTGATAATACCATGATTGGCAAGCACATAAGCGAAATGTCGATCCATTCCTTCCATTTCCAATAAGTCTTCCGCAGGCTCTGTCATTTCCAACTCTTGCTCTTCCGCAATTGCTTTGGTGAGCAAAGCAGCTTTGGCACGTTCACGCAATGCTTCAACCAATTCTTCATCAAACCCTTCAATTTCCAGCATTTCATTCAATGGAACGTAAGCAATTTCTTCAAGTGAGGTAAATCCTTCTTCCGTTAACACCTGTGCAACATCATCATCAATACCCAATTTTTCTTTAAATAACTGCACCACGCCTTCTTCTTCAGCCGCGGTTTTGGCTTTCGCTTGATCTTCTGTCATGACATTCAAACGCCACCCAGTTAATTCGCCCGCCAATCTGACATTTTGCCCATTGCGCCCAATCGCTTGCGACAATTGTTCTTCTTTGACGGCAATATCCATCGTGTGACTATCTTCATCCACGACAATCGATGCCACTTCCGCCGGTGCCATCGCATTAATCACTAACTGCGCAGGATTATCATCCCACAACACGATATCAACGCGTTCACCGCCAAGCTCACTAGACACCGCTTGAACGCGCGCACCGCGCATGCCCACACAGGCACCAATCGGATCAATACGCCCATCATTGGTTTTGACGGCAATTTTAGCGCGTGAACCAGGATCGCGTGCAGCGCCTTTAATTTCTATCAACTCTTCGCCAATTTCTGGCACTTCAATTTTAAATAACTCACTTAACATTTCAGGACGTGTGCGGCTCACCGACATTTGTGGACCTTTCATATCCGAACGAATTTCAAATAAATAAGCGCGTAAACGATCATTCACCCGCACAGCTTCATGAGGAATCATTTCAGCACGCGTTAAAATCGCTTCTGCATTGTTGCCTAAATCAAGCAACACAAATTCACGCGTGACTTTTTTAACAACGCCATTGACTAATGTGCCTAAGCGTTCTTTGAATGCACTCACGAGTTGCGCGCGTTCAGCTTCTAATACTTTTTGTACGATGACTTGTTTCGCTTTTTGCGCCGCAATACGGCCAAACTCGACGGATTCCATGGGTTCTTCAATATAGCCACCCACCGCAATTTTTGGATCGCGCGTGCGCGCTGCAGATAAAGTTAAACGTGCAAGGCCATCGTCACCTTCTTCCTCATCTTTTTCATCTTCGATCACTAACCAACGTCGTTGCGTCTGATAATCGCCCGTCTTTCTGTTGATCGTTACTTTAATATCAATTTCTTCACCAGCGCGTTTTTTCGTTGCCATCTCCAAAGCAGATTCAATCGCTTGGAAAATAACATCGCTATCGACGCCTTTTTCATTTGATACCGCTTCAACAACTAACAAAATTTCTTTGTTCATAGCGAGCCTCACTCGAAATTCATGTAATCACTATGCGGGTTCAAGTATCCGCAATGACTTTCGCTTTCTCTATGCCGGAAAAAGATAATGTCACTTCTTCCGCGTTTATCAAAAGATGAATGTCAGTTTCATCTACACGTTGTAAAATCCCCACAAAATTTCGTTGATCTTGCACAGGGTTATACATACGCACCTTGATTCGATTGCCAATATATTTTCGATAATGGGCAATCTCAAACAACGGACGGTCTAATCCGGGAGATGAAATCTCCAAGTTATAATGCCCTTGTATCGGGTCCTCCACATCCAGCATCGCACTCACTTGATAACTCACTTTAGAGCAGTCATCCAGCGTTATTCCTTTTTCATGATCAATATAAATTCGTAGCAATGAACCACGACCTTGACGCCTTTGTTCAACGCCGACAAATTCGTATCCCATGGCGCTCACGAGTGATGCCAAGCGTTCTCGTAATGTGGTTTCAACGTTACTCATTGATCTCTCACATAAAAAATGGGCCTATACGCCCATTATTTTTTCACTTCTGAAAATAAAAAACCCCAATAGGGGTCTTATTATTTTAAAACTTGTTGGTAGCGGGGGCTGGATTTGAACCAACGACCTTCGGGTTATGAGCCCGACGAGCTACCAGGCTGCTCCACCCCGCAGTAATGGCGCATTCTATAATAAAAGTGTCGGGATATTCAAGCGTTCATCGTTAGTTTTTGCTTTAAAATATTTATAATGCTGTCGGTTTCGGGTTTAACGCCACGCCACAGCAAAAATGATTCAGCCGCTTGTTCAACTAACATACCGAGTCCATCGCTTTGAATCAAGGCGCCTTGCTCTGTTGCCCAAGACAAAAATGGGGTCATGCCTTTGCCATACACCATGTCATAACAAAATGCGGAGTCACTTAATATGTGATTGGGCAACGACAACGTGTCATCTTGCAAACTCGCACTCGTCCCATTGATCACCATATCAAATTGATAATTGCTAAGATTTTTCAAAGAAACCGTTTGGATTAAATCAGAGGCAAATTCGTGCGCTAATGCTTTTGCGTTGTTTTCGGTGCGATTCGCAATCATGAGTAATGCTGGTTTTTCTTTTAAAATTGCACCCAATACGCCGCGCACTGCACCGCCTGCGCCTAAAATCAAAATACGTTTATTGTTTAACGAAAATTGGTGCTGTATTGTTACATCGCGTATAAAGCCAACTCCATCTGTATTATCACCAAAACGACTTCCGTCTGGATTAAATTGAATGGTATTGACTGCCTTCGCCTCAAGCGCGCGTGCGCTCAACGTATGCATGAGTAAAAACGCTTCTTGTTTGAAGGGCAGTGTGATATTCAAACCGCGGCCGCCACGATTTTGAAAATCATTTAGTGCGCCTGATAGGCCATCCAGATCAACTAAAATAGCTTGGTAATTCATGTTTTGTCGTGTTTGTGTTGCAAACAAACTGTGAATGTGTGGCGATAAGCTATGTTGGATGGGATTTCCCATCACGGCATAATGATCCATGGTATTTTCCCAAAAAGAAAATGTCATCCCCGCGAAGGCGGGGATCCATTCAGAATAGATTCCCGCCTTCGCGGGGATGACACATCACGTATTTACTTCGACACTTTATCGATAATCTGATCGATTTGCCCAGCATCAACCTGGCCTGGGATAAACACCACCGCAGACGCAGGAGAGGTTTTCGTAATATCCGATTTCGCGACAAATATTGCCGGTGTACCTAACAATTTTAATTGTTGCGCCAATTTATAATTCGCTTTGATTTGCTGATTTACCTTATCAGATTTCATCGCCGTTTTGAGTTTGTCTACATCCAAACCCGCTGTTTGAGCAAGCGCATAAATAATTTCTTCGGTTAATGGCTGTTGTTTCGATTCCATTAATGCTTTATGCAATTCAAAATATTTTCCTTGTTCTTGTGCAGCGAGTGCCGCTTTTGCAGCTAATTCAGACGCCATGCCACGAATCGGAAAATCTTTAAAAACCACTTTGACATCAGGGTTTTTCTGAATCAATCCTTCAATCACCGGAGTCATTTCCACGCAATGTGGACATTGGTAATCGAAAAACTCAACCACAGTCACTTTGCCTTTAGGATTGCCCGCTGTCGGATCATTGGATTGATGAAATAACGCATCGGCATATTGAGCGGACGTACTTTGTGTTTGCTCAATGGTTTTCTTTGCTTCTTCCATTTGTTTTTGTTGATAGACTTGTAATGATTCAACAACAACTTCCGGATTTTGTACCAAATAATCTTTTACAACACCTTGAATTTGTTTTTTTTGCGTTGCAGAAAGATCATCTGCAGACGCTGTCATATTCGCCATCATGAAGCCTGCTGCCGCTAAACTTGCAACAATTCGACTTAATTTCACAATAATTTCCTCCAGGGGTTTTAGATAGCTCACAGTAAAATAGCGGTTACTCGTTGTCAAGCAAGCGAAGATTTTAATTCTGCTATTTTTTGAATACGTTCTGCGCGTATTTTTTCAGCAATTGCAGCACCTTTTAATTCTTTTGCAAAACGAGCAGCATCCACTGATTTTGCGCGGGTAAAACATTCATTGAGAAAACGATATGCAGATGTGTTTTCATCAATCGCTTGAACGACTTGTAAGAATTTATTAAACCGCTGTTCGCGTCGATAGGCGTCTAACTGTTGAAATAAATCAACAATTTCACTTGCGCTTAACGTTTGCGCCGCTCTGATTTTTTTTCCGAATTTTGCCACCATGAGCGCAAGATCACGATAATCATTGGGAATTCGGTAACGATCCACAAACTGCTGAATGGTTTCTGGATCCAACTCATGAAACAAAATTGCAAAACGCATGTGGGGATCAGAAATATGAGCAGCAAGTTTCGCAAGCATTTTTATTCCCGCTTGATTCATTTGAATCGCGGGAAATAACAAAGGCAGAGCAGCGCATTGCGCTAACACATGAAAAAATTGTTCGGGATGATCCTCATTTAATGCGCGTTCGAGTTCTTTCCAAACGCGTTCAGCGACTAAGGCGTTTACTTCACCTGATTGCACCATGGTTTGCATCAAGGCAATTGTTTCAGGTGCCGCCGTAAAACCTAATTGGTAAAAACGCGCTGCAAATCGCGCCACACGTAAAATTCGGACCGGGTCTTCAACAAAAGCGCTAGACACATGGCGTAAAAGACGTTGTTCCAAATCGTCACGCCCATGATAGGGGTCAATTAAAATTCCGTCGGGTGTTTCAGCGATAGCATTGATGGTTAAATCACGTCGCAATAAATCTTCTTCGAGCGTTACATGCGGTGCCACATCAAAGGTAAATCCTGTATAACCCCGTCCTACTTTACGTTCGGTGCGTGCAAGTGCATACTCTTCATTGGTTTTCGGATGGAGAAAAACAGGAAAATCTTTGCCGACTTGTCGATACCCCAGTTTCAACATATCTGCAACCGTTGCACCCACAACGACCCAGTCTTTTTCTTTCACCGTGCGCCCGAGTAATCGATCACGCACTGCGCCGCCAACTAAATATATTTTCATTTAAGAATGATATCATGAGTGCATATGAAAAATAAAAAACATCCACAATATAACAAACCTGCAAAACTTTCCGGCCACGAACGTGAAGGTTTGCTAATGACAACGTTTGGCGCTCAAGCGGAATTAGAAGATGAGCATGGAAACGTTGTGCATTGTCACATTCGCAAAAATGCGGATCCGGTGATTACCGGTGATCGTGTGTACTGGCTTTCTGAAAACGATGGAACCGGTACGATTATTGGACCGCTGCCACGAAAATCATTACTGGTACGGCCAGAAAATAAATATAAATTAAAACCGATTGCCGCTAATATCGACGCCATTATTATCACCACCGCACCACCGCCGGTGCTGGCTGAAGACATGATTGATCGTTATCTTGTGGCTGCAGAATTATTAAAAATTGAGCCGATTATCTTATTAAATAAAGAAGATCTTTTGGACGAGAGCAGCGCACCACTCATCAAAGCACGTTTAGCGATCTATGAAAAAATAGGTTACCGCGTGATTTATTCCAGTATCTTTTCGCGAGATGGATTAAAAGCACTGGAAAACTTTCTAAAAGATAAAACCTGTGTATTAGTCGGTCCATCGGGTGTTGGGAAATCGTCGATTATTGCTGCATTAACTGAACACGCAGTCAAAACAAGAGAAGTTTCCGAGAAAACTGGTTTAGGTAAACATACGACAACAACCACACACTTATATCATTTACCGCAAGGCGGAAATTTAATTGATTCTCCTGGTGTGCGTGAATTTGGTTTGTGGCATATCAACCCCGAAGAATTATTGCAAGGTTTTAAAGAATTCCATTCTTTTTCAGGGCGCTGTAAATTTCGTAATTGTACACATCAACGAGAACCGCATTGCGCCATGCAACAAGCCCTCCAAGAGGGCAACATTGATGACAAGCGTTTTCAAAGTTATTGTAAAATTTTAGCGAGTTTAACTTCTCGATAATGCGTCAACTGCACATTGCACATTATAACGTAAATGTTTTTCATCCAGTGTGCCGAGCACAATGCTTGTCACACTGGGTTCAGCAAAAATAAAATTCATGGCAAAACGCACAGGATCATCCACAGCAAATTTATCAAGATGACCGCTTGCTAATGCTTTTTTAATGAGAATTCCTTTATTTCTTTTTTCAGCTTCCACCAACACAGGACGTTCTTCGGTTTGCGCTGGATTGTACGTCACCATGACGACATCCGATTGATCAACCGCTAAAATTCCGCCCTCAATGGTTTTTGTCGACATGCCAAACGCACGAATTTTACCAGCTTGTTTCAAACTACTTAACGCTTCAAAGACACCAAATTGTTCGATGATTTTGACATCGTCACCGTTTGAATGCACCAACACCACATCAAGATAATCGGTACGAAGTTGTGCGAGACTGCGTTCCACACTCAGACGTACGCCTTCTAAAGAAAAATCAAAATGTGATTCGCCATTAATAAAATCTTCGCCCACTTTGGTACACAAGATCCAATCGTCGCGCGTATTTTTTAATAATTTTCCTAAGCGTTCTTCACTTGATCCGTATGCAGGTGCCGTATCTAAAAAATTAATGCCGAGTTCGCGCGCCACACTTAACAAATGAAGAATTTCATGATCCGTCGGTAACTCAAATTGTTTTGGATAACGTACACCTTGATTGCGACCAAATTTAACGGTGCCTAAACCCACCGCACTGATTTCTATGTTGGTATTGCCCAATAATTTTTTTTGTATCATTGCATTTGATCCCATAATGGTTTTGCAAACGCAGGCATCGGCCATGCACGTAATTCACGAAAATCTGCTTTACCGAGTGTCAAATTACCTTGTTGCAACGATTGAATAATTTGTTCGGACAGCATCGGCGCAAACGCAAGTTTCGTCGGCCACGCCACAATCGTATTACCAATTTCTTGCATAAAACAACTGTCGGGACGTTTCCCATCCGCTTGTTTTGGTTCAGCGCGATCCACAAAAAAAGTTGCAAATTGTGCTTTCGAGAAATTAAGCCAAGGAAATAGTGCGGTTAATTCTTTACGTGCAGCAGAAATTTGTTCGCGCGCGTCACGCTTGATACCTTCTTCTGCAATTTGTCCGCCGAGATACCAGGCATATTTTCCATCGGCGGTTTGATGGGTTGTGATGGTCACACGCGGTAATGCCGATCGCCCTAAACAATGTGCATACACTTCATAAGGTTGATCATGTTTGACAATCACCATATGCAACGGACGCAATTGCATATCGGTATTCGTTTTAATATTTTTCAAGAGTAAATGATTGCCACTTCCTGCGGTAAAAATATATTTTTTTGCTTTTAACTGTAATGGTGTCATGGGATCCGCACGTAATTCAATGGACTCCAATTGATTATCAGCAGCAAATTTAAATTGATCATTTTCCGGTGGATCAATTTTAAAAATCACATCTTGATTCGGTTTCACTAATTCACGAATTAGCGCATGCACATCCACTACGATTTCATCTAAGGAATAAACATTTCCTTTAAATTTTGCATGTTGAAAAACAGCAGGAAACTCCGGTTTTTTCAACGCAAGCACATTGCCTTTTAACATCAAACTCGCAAAATAGCCTGCCAGTGTCGAGGTGAGCGCACCGGTCGTCCACAGATATTGATGCGTCGACAAAATCGGCGTATTGCGTAAATCAATGCGTCCTGAGCCATTCAAGCAATCTAGCCAAATGCGCGGCATGTGGGCAATGGTGCTGGCCGCTGCAGTGATTTCACCTTGCAAGGCATATTTCATTCCGCCGTGAATAATGCCTTGTGATTTATGTGTTTGTTCTCCGCCTAACGTACCCGACTCTAGCAAAATGACGGAATAATTTTTTTGGCGTAATTCATTTAACAGCCATAATCCAGCAATGCCACCCCCGATGATGGCGATATCTGCTTCAACCGTTTGTTTCATTCATCCCTCAGTGCAGCAACCTATTAAGGGCTGGAATTATACTACATTTGCAGTATCATCCTAGTTTTATTGTCGTCATTGGAAATAATTATGATTATTCAACCCAAAATTCGTGGATTTATCTGCACCACTGCGCATCCAATTGGATGCTATAAAATGATTGAAAAACAAATTGAGTACATCAAATCACAAAGTACGTTTGAAGGTCCTAAAAATGTGTTAATCATAGGCGCATCGACTGGATATGGATTAGCAACTCGTATTGCAACAACCTTTGGTGCGGGTGCAAAAACCATCGGTGTTTTTTTTGAAAAAGAGGCCGACGATAAACGCACCGCCTCAGCCGGTTGGTACAACACAGCTGCATTTGAAAAAATTGCGCATCGCGCAGGATTGTATGCAAAAAGCATTAATGGAGATGCTTTTTCTCATGAAATTAAACAACGCACAGCAGATTTAATTCGCCAAGATTTAAAACAAGTTGATTTAGTGATTTATAGTCTTGCCTCACCGCGACGCGTGCATCCGGATACCGGACAAATTTTTTCATCCACACTGAAACCAATTGATCGCGATTATACCAGCAAAACGGTGGATGTTTTTCGCGGTGAAGTGAAAGATATTTCCATTGCCCCTGCAACCGATGAAGATGTAAAAAATACCATTGCGGTGATGGGTGGAGAAGATTGGGAAATGTGGATGGATTTTCTTGCAAAAGAAAATTTGTTAGCGCCGGGAATTAAAGCCGTTGCGTATTCTTACATTGGACCTGAATTAACCTTTCCTATTTACAAAAATGGTACGATCGGACGCGCGAAAGATGATTTAAAAAAATCGGCAGAAAAAATTGATAAAACTTTAAAAAATTTGCACGGTCACGCGGTGGTCTCTGTGAATAAAGCGGTGGTCACGCAAGCCAGTGCTGCGATTCCGGTCGTACCACTTTACATTTCATTATTATTTAAAATCATGAAAGAAAAAAATATTCATGAAGGATGCATTGAACAAATTTATCGGTTGCTTAAAGATAACTTATATGCGCCTGTGACGAATCATGACAGTGAAGGTTATATTCGTTTGGATGATTTTGAAATGCGTGCTGATGTGCAACAAAAAATTAAAGATTTATGGCCGCAAATTACGACTGAGAATCTCGCGCAATTAACTGATATCACAGATTATCAGAATGAATTTTATCATTTGTTTGGGTTTAGTGCGGAAGGGGTGGATTATGATGCGGATGTGGATCCGCATGTGAAAATTGAATCGATTTAGGACCAAGTTATTCCCGCAGACCTGTGTCATTCCCCTAGACCTGTGTCATTCCCGTAGACCTGTGTCATTCCCGCGAAGGCGGGAATCTATTTAGAATTGATTCCCGCCTTCGCGGGAATGAAACGGGTT
>CAZOFA010000068.1:4283-13489 GCA_964578975.1 uncultured Coxiellaceae bacterium | reverse complement strand
GCAGCGAAGCAATCCAGAATGCTTTGATAATTAGCGCTTTTCTGGATTGCTTCGCAGCGCTCGCAATGACGAGTTGTTCAGCACAGTCCAACTTACTTATACAGAAAAATATAATAAGATAATGGTAATTAACGCAGGCAGAGCTTGGATGAAGAAAATTTTCCGACTCACGGATAATCCAGCATAAACGCCAGCGATGACGATACAGCTCAAGAAAAAAATCTTAACTTGAAAAGCTTGTTCAGGATTTTCTGCTAATAATCCCCATAAAAGACCGGCGCTTAAAAACCCATTATAAATGCCCTGATTTGCGGCAAGTGTCGCGGATTGATGAGCGTACTCTTGATTAATTTTGAATATTTTGAGACCTAACGGTTTCGTCCAGAAAAACATTTCAAGGATGCAAAACCAAAGATGTAAGAGAGCAGTGATTACTATTCCAATGGTCGCAAGTATATTTATCATCATTAAAATTCTCCCTGTGTTACTTGAGATGCAAGCTCAAATCAGCAAGAAGCATGGATAGATCATAAATTAAACTACCGTATGCTATAATTTAAATGTGGGACTGCACATCCAACTAGATTCGCAGGGGGTATTGTGTCACATAGTCATGAAGATCCCAATCAAGTATTTTTAAAGAAAGTTGCGGCTAGAATAAATGAGTTATGGCCACCCAGAGGCAGTCCTGGTCGTGGCTACTTTGCACCGCCTAAACCGGACGGTGTTGGTAAAATTATAGAAGCATTAGAAAACAACAAGAAATATCCTTCGACTTATTCAAAAATACAAAGAATATTTATAATCACTGAAGAAAAATTGAAAGAACATCGCGGCGAAAAAGGGTATTTGAAATCTAATCAAGGTCGATTTTATTACGAATTTAACTTGCTGAGTAATGGGTTGCTTGGACACGATGAAAATTTTAACGCACGTCGAGGATCGCATCATGAAGAAGAAAAAAAAGAAATTCCTAGACCACCACGACGAGAAGCTATTATAAATTCAGATCCCGTACCACCTCCCGGTGCAGCAGCACCATCAGCTCCAGCCGATCCCAATGCTCCCGTTGTCATTCATGCAAGGGCTCCTGCTCCGCCTAAACCAGACGAACCCAATGCAGAAAATAATTACAATGAGCCGCACCCTGGTGAGCAGTTTAAAAAATCAGAGAAGCCAAAAGAAGAGAATATACCAGCACCATCACCGCGTTCGAGGAGAGGTTCACCATGAGATCGGGTCTTTATACACAGACAGGTAACGCTCTATATGAATATATTTGATTCGGTTTTTGATTAATTATTTTTTTCAGTTTTTCTATGTTTGTAATGCTGTGAAAACCATTTTTTTCTAATTTTATACACTTTCCAAAAATTATTTTTAAATGTTGATTGACTGTCGGATTTGCATACTTACCGGTAAATCGAATGCAATAATGATCTTCATCTTCATCATCAATTTCATTTTTTTCTATATACCATGGACGTTTTTGTATGTTTAAATAAGGATTCATTTGTTCATGTTCATTAAGCGATTGTATTAATTGACCCAATTCTTCGAGCGTTTCAAAGTTTTTTTTCAGTTTTCTCAGATAATTAATATCACGAAAATAAAAATAATTTGTTTCGTAATAGTTTAGCTCATCACCAAATACTTTTCTGAGTGCTTCTTTATGGATAGGTTTGTTTCTTGGATCAAAATGAAATCGAATCATAATATTATAGCGCGGCGAACTGGATACTTTTTTCCATCGTATAAAAGAAGAATTATTCGTGCAAAGGTCTGAATAAGTTTCATTAAGAAACGTGACTAATTCATCTGCTTCTACACCAATCAACATTGGTGGATAAGGTGACCTTTTAAAAAACCGCAGGCACATGAGATGCTTTCACTCGCTTTGAACTTGCCAAAACTGATTTACCCAAAAATTTTCTTTTTATCGTATTGCGTGCAACTTGCAATCCATCATCCACCACTAATGAAACACTGGTTAATGTCATGATGTTTTGTGGCAAAACAGATCCATCGGTGAGTTTTACTTTGAAAGTTAACGTTGCGTGAATCGCATCGTATTTTGGATTGGTTAACACCAAAAGATAATTGGGTTGATTTTGTTTTCCGCTGACTGAAACACCAGCTAATGCAGCATTCGACGGGTTGTAGTCCATATGTTTATTGCGCTTCCAATGTTTTAACCAATCATCGGTGGTGATCAGAGACGTTTTTCGATTAGGACCGACAGTAAATTTAACCACGTAAGGTTCAACATTTTCTAATGTTAAGGTAATTTGTTTATTCGATTTTGAAAATGTGGCTGCATGCGAATTAATAATCAAAAGTGATGCGGAAAACGTCGTTTTTGTCACAGGTTGATTAATGAGAAACAAAGGCGTATTTAATGCGTTATTGATAGAATCCGTTGCAGCATAAGTTGTGGTTGATGAATTTAATAGACCTAACAAAAACCCCATAGCAATAACATGATGGCGTATTTTCATTTGTTGATCCCTTAATAGAGGTGGTTCCTCTTATTCTGGAATAAAGTTTAGGCTAAGTCCATGAAAGTTATTGACAAAATTAATAAATAAAAAAGCACAAATTGATAACATGCTCTGGTTTTATTCAAAAATAAATCCAATGAGAAATCGCTTCGGTGTTTTTAATAATTGGTTGATGCCGACCACGCGCGGTGCTGAATTAACTGCATACAAGGCCGCACGATTAAAGTTTTCATTTTCACTGGGTTTGACAATTTGAATATCGGAATAATAACCTTCGGGATGTAAGGTTAATCGAATGTAGACGCGACCTCGAATGCCAAAGGTTCCTTCCATGCGCGGATAATTAAAATGCGCGGAAAGTGATTTTCCCAGCAGTTTGATTAACGGATCTGCCGTCTCACTGTCATCGCCAACCAATAAAATGGGTTCTTCAGCTTTTGAACTACTGAGAGCCGCATTAATAAAATCCGCGCGAATCGCATTCCGTGACATGGTTAATATTGATGGTTGTTTCGCTGCTTGGCTTTTGTTGATGCCGAGCTTGGATTGATCAACGGTTTTTTCTATGGGCGTTGTGGATGACTTTTGTTGAGCACTGGCGCTGACTGGGTTGACGGTGCCGGTGTAAAAATACGATGGCACATATCGCGGAACACGCTTAGGAACATAAGGATTCTCATTTTCTTCTGACCAAAACACAATTTTGGTTGAAATGCATAATAAAATCAGAATATGCAAAAGCAACACTAGCCAAAAACTATGTTTATATATCTTATTCTGCATAGCCATTCGCATAATTTATATCATCATGTTTATAATACCCATTTACAAAAGGCAATGATATGGATAAATATGACTGGCTTTCTTCTTTAATCGGGTTTAATACGACGTCACGTCTGTCAAATTTATCCCTCATCGAGTTTATAAAAAAATTTCTTGAAGAGCAGGGCATTGTCACCCATCTGACGCATCATGCACAGGATGCAAAAGCCAATCTTTTTGCGATTATTCCGGCGGCGGATGGTCGTCAAGAGGGAGGGTTAGTTTTATCGGGACATACGGATGTGGTGCCCGTCGAAGGACAGCACTGGGACACAGATCCTTTTGTTGCAACGCCCGCTGAAAATAAAATTTTCGGTCGAGGCGCGTGTGATATGAAAGGTTTTATCGCGGTTGTATTATCTCTCGTGCCGTTTTTTTTAAAAGCGAAATTAAATCGGCCGATTTATTTTGCATTTTCCTATGATGAAGAAATTGGTTGTCTCGGCGTGCCATTATTAATTGCTGATGTAATCAAAAAAAATATTCAGCCATTTGCCTGCATTGTGGGTGAGCCGACTGAGATGCGTCCGGTGGTCGCGCACAAAGGTAAACAAACATTTCGTTGCATCATCACAGGGGTTTCGGCGCATTCTTCGCTGACCAATCAAGCGTGTAACGCCATTGAATATGCAGCACGGTTAATTTGCTATATTCGTGAAATCGCGGATGGCTATCAACATCATGGACCGTATGACAAATTTTTTGATGTTCCCTATACGACCTTAACCACCAATTTGATTGCAGGTGGAAATTCAGAAAATACAATTCCATCGCATTGCGAATTTGTTTTTGAGTTTCGTCATTTGCCGGATGAAAATGCCAATGCGCTTTTTAATAAAATAAAAAAATATGTTGACGATGAATTGTTACCGAAAATGCAAAAAGAAAATCGTCTTGCCAACATAGTATTAAATCGTTTAGTGGATGGACCTGCATTTGCGATCGCTACGTCTGAAAATCTGACGGCGGTGGTGCGCAAATTAACGAAGGTTGAGGATACGATTAAAGTGTCTTACGGAACGGAGGCGGCGCTGTTCAGTATTGCTAATATCCCTACAATTCTTTGCGGCCCGGGCAGTATCGAACAAGCACATCGCCCCAATGAGTTTGTGACGCGCGATCAATTAGAGCGATGCGAAACGTTTATTAAAAATCTTGTTGCAGAACTTTGTTTCTAACAAATAATTTTGCGCCCAATAAATTAATACACAGCCCTACAATCACAAACAATGCTGCAATTAATTTCCAAGATTGGAGTGGTTCGCCTAACATAATGGCGGAACTTAACATGCCAAATACAGGCATTAACAACGTGAATGGGACGACTGAGCTCACTGGATAACGATTTAATAACCAACCCCAAGCACCGTAACCAAACCACGTTGAAGCGTAAACAATATAAAGCACGGAAAGACTTCCAAGCCAACTGACGTGCTGAAAACTATGAGAAATCATGTGTGGTCCTTCAACGAAAAGCGAAAGTATCAGTAAAGGAAAACACGCCACAAAACTGCCCCAAACAACCAGGGTAATCATTTTGGTTTGGGTTATTTTTTTTGAAATTAAATTTCCTAAGCCCCAGGCAGCGGCAGCTAACATGATGAAGATAAAACCCAGCAAGGTAATTGTATTATCTAAATGGATCGCGACCACTCCAATGCCAATAAATGAAACCAATGCGCCGATGACTTGCCAAATGGGTGGTTTTTCCCCTAAAAAAATCGCCGCGAAAAAAATACAAAAGAAAATTTGCACTTGGATTAAAAGTGAAGTGAGCCCAGGCGTCATGCCGGTGTTCATACCTAAAAATATAAAAGAAAATTGCAGGCCAAACATGATAAGCCCGTAGTATACGATTAATTTGAAATTTCCCGCGGGAAATTTAATAAAAAAAATTGCGGGAACACTTGCGAGAAAAAATCGTAGCGCACAGAGAAATAAGGGCGGAAATTCAGTGAGACTATACTCGATGAAAATGAAATTACATCCCCAAACTGCGACAACTAGGATAGTTAATAATATGTGAGCGACTGGCATTGTTATTATAGACTCCAAAATCGGCGCTCAGTATAGCATCAGTTGAATAATGTGTCATTCCCGCGCAGGCGGGAAACTATGGTGAATGGATTCCCGCCTGCGCGGGAATGACACAGGGTTAAACATGCGTCGGAATCACCAACTGATCGCCCACTTCAAGCTTATTGCTGGCAAGCAAATTAGCGAGTCTCACGGCTTCCGGGGTCGTATGAAATCGATCAGCAATCTTCTCGATCGTATCGCCACGTCGCACCATATAAATCGTATCACCTGGTGTTAATTGATAATGTTGTTCTGTTTCGGCGGGATGGGTTGGAATAATTAATTTATCGCCTGGTTGCAATGCATGGTTATTGGTGTGATTCACCATCGCAAGCACGTCAGTAGTCGTATGAAATCGTCGTGCAATTTTTTCGATGTCATCGTCCGGTCGCACCATATAAAGCGTATCGCCTGGTTGCATTTGATAATGTTCATCGACATTTTTAAAAGTGTTCGAGACTTCGAGTCGTAATGCATTGCTATTCAAATGATTTTTTTGTGCGATCATTCTTTTTTTGCTTGAGCGTTTTGCGACTGTCATAATTTCATCGTCAGGTCTTTGTTTATAACGCGCCCATTTAACACGACTACGAAAAGATGAACTGGAAAGATTTTCTGTGAATTGCGCAACGTGTTCGATCGGTAACACTAATTTAAATGGACCGTGAGGATCAGTGGATGCGCGATTGTATCCTGGATTTAAGCGCTTCAAATCTTTTAAACTTAAACCCGCAAGATATGCTGCCGCTTTTAAATCAATTTGTCCACCCACATCAATCTGTGCGAGATACGGTGCATTGCGCACCGCAGGAAGTAAAATTGGATAATCATCTGGTCGGCTAATAATGGCGGCGAGTGCTAATAAACGCGGGACATAATCTCGCGTTTCTGCAGCCACCGGCAGAGACCAAAAATCGGTATTTTCGCCATTATTAATATTTTTGCGAATCGCTGAAAGAACATTTCCTTCGCCGGTATCATAGGCTGCAATGGCTAATAACCAATTTCCTTCAAAAAAAGTTTGTAAATAAGCGAGATGATTGAGCGCGGCTTTCGTGCTGGCAACTACATCACGTCGTCCGTCATACCACCAATTTTGGCGAATACCGTAACCAGATGCCGTGTTCGGCATCATTTGCCATATGCCCGCAGCACCCGAGGATGCATTTAATGCAAATGGATTATAAGCACTTTCAATAATCGGTAATAACACCAACTCAGCCGGCAAATGACGTTTGCGAATTTGTTGCAAAATAAAATAAAGATACGGTCCAGCGCGTGTCATGGAATGCATTAAATAATCTTGATGATTGAGAAACCATTGAATTTTTTCTTGCACGATCGGATTATCTTCGTAGTGGGGCAAGGTAAATTCTTGACGCAAAACATGCCATAAATCATCTGCATTATAATATCGATCAATATCAGCAGCGATTTTTTGTTGATGCAGTGGAGAAGTTTTTTGATAAGTTTGAATACCTTCACTGGTTGATGCAAAGCAAAGCGTATTGAATGCTAAACAGCAAAATCCAATTGCCGCGTTTTTGGTAAGTATTTTGTGCCAAAATTGCATTGTTATTCCAGTAAAAGTGCTAAATTTTTCCAATCAACAGAGCATTGTGGTATTATCCAGCGAGACAAATTACATAAATTTAATCTTTGCACTGGACTTGGGTCAAGGTATATTAAACTCAATGTTTTTTCAGCTAACCGACAAGGAATAGAATTTGGTCAAAATGTATCGTGCACTACAACAGTGGGATATTTGGCTGACGGAATTTCTTGGCAGCTGTGTGCTGGATGCTGAGAAAACGATTTTATTAAAAAATTTAAGCACGTATTTTGGTAAACAAGGGTTATTAATTGGTGTTCCACATCAAAATGAATTGTTGAAAGCAAGTGTAACAGCGCATCAAATGGTATTAACGCCATTGATCAGTAAAACGAGGGCGATTAAAACCATCGAAAGTGAATTTGAAGAATTGCCGATTGCGCCAGGCAGCATTGATCTGGTTTTGTTACCTCATACACTTGAATACACGCATAATCCGCGTAATTTACTGATTGAAGCTTGTCGTATTGTGAAACCAGAGGGACATTTAATTATTTTAGGATTTAATCCATGGAGTTTGTGGGGATTAAAACGTTTGATGACGCATGCGAAAAAAACGCCTTGGTCAAGTCGATTTATTAACGCAAGCACCATAAAAAAATGGTTGAATCTGGCTGATTTTGAATTAGAGAAACATGAGACGTTATTGTTTCGACCACCGCTTAAATCTCACGGCCTTTTTCATAAATTAAAATTTTTAGTATGTTTAGGTAAAATTTGTTATTGGGGTTGGGGTGGTGTGTATCTTTTAATTGTGAAAGCGAAAGTCACGCCGCTGACACCAATTCGATTACGCTGGCAGCAGTCACTGCCAAAAATTCGCGTCACATTGCCGGGGCCGACGATGCAAGGTTACAAATAATGAGTGCGTTAAAACATGTGGTTATTTTTACAGACGGCGCCTGTCGCGGAAATCCAGGACCGGGT
This sequence comes from uncultured Coxiellaceae bacterium, assembly GCA_964578975.1. Taxonomy (GTDB): domain Bacteria; phylum Pseudomonadota; class Gammaproteobacteria; order DSM-16500; family DSM-16500; genus CAYRUP01. The sequence continues at coordinate 5,548 of CAZOFA010000068.1, read as the reverse complement.
GGTTGGGGTGTTTTATTGCGTTATGGAACACATAACAAAACACAACATGGTGGCGAATTAAATACGACGAATAATCGCATGGAATTAACGGCTGCAATTAAAGCGCTCATGTTGTTACGCGAATCTTGTAAAGTCGAATTATATACGGATTCGCAATATTTAAAAAAAGGCATCACAGAATGGTTGCCCGCGTGGAAAAAACGTCACTGGAAAAAAGCGGATAATAAACCGGTAAAAAATGCTGATCTCTGGGAAGTATTAGATAAAGAAACCAGTAAACACAAAATTACTTGGCATTGGGTGAAGGCACACAATGGTCATCCAGAAAATGAAAAAGTTGATGCGTTGGCAAACCAAGGCATTGATGAATTGTTGAGGAAATAAATATTTTATGCGTCAAATTATTTTAGACACAGAAACGACCGGTTTAAAAATCAGTGAAGGTCATCGCATAATTGAAATTGGTTGTCTGGAATTAATTAATCGTAAGTTAACCGGCAAACGTTATCACCAATATATTAATCCAGAAAGAATAGTGGATGAAGGTGCATTGGCCGTGCATGGAATTACATCTGATTTTTTACAGAATAAACCGATATTCAATCAAATCGTGCAAGAATTTATGGATTTTATTTCGGGTGCGGAATTGATTATTCATAATGCGCCGTTTGATGTTGGATTTATTAATCATGAATTGGGGTTAATCAATCAAGGATGGAAACCAGTCACACAATACTGTCGTGTGATTGATACTCTCGCGATGGCGCGACAATTGCATGTGGGACAACGTAATAGTTTGGATGCGTTATGTAAACGTTATCGTGTCGATAATTCTGAGCGTGATTTGCATGGTGCGTTAGTGGATGCGAATTTGTTAGCGCAAGTTTATCTTGCGATGACGGGCGGTCAGGGGAGTTTGTTTGATGATATTGAAGAGCAAGTTAGCAAACAAGAAACGGTGGCGATTAATACCATTACTTCCGAACAACGTAATTTAACGGTGATTCATGCGACGGCGGAGGAATCGCTTGCGCATGAGGCTAAGTTGAAAGAAATGTCGGATAAAGGGAAATGTTTGTGGTCGTCCTTCGAGACGGCTGCTGCGCAGCCTCCTCAGGACAATCGGTAATCCTTCGAGACGGCTGCTGCGCAGCTCCTCAGGACAATCGGTAATCCTTCGAGACGGCTGCTGCGCAGCTCCCACCCGGGCCAGCGGGAAAAAAAAGTATGGGTGATATTTTTTTGGGAGGCGGGGGGGCGGGGGG
>CAZOFA010000068.1:0-4273 GCA_964578975.1 uncultured Coxiellaceae bacterium | reverse complement strand
ATCAAAAAAAAAAAATTCGATAAAATTCTACCCCCCCCCCGGGGGGGGGCCCCCCCCCCCCCCGTCTCGAAGGGGAAGGGTTATTTAATTCCGACTATTCCCACTCAACGCACCCAACAACAACAATAAATTCTGAAACAACATTAAAATATCCAGAAATAAACTAATTGTCGCCATAATATAATTCGTTTCTCCATTATTAATAATACGACTGGTGTCATACATTAATAACATCGCAGAAATGAAAGTGACTAAGGTGGAAATGGCTAATTGAATTGCTGGCATTTTCAAAAATAGGTTAGCAAGTCCTGCTACGATGCAGACCACTAAGCCAATCATCAGAAATTTTCCGAGATGACTTAAATCTTTTTTCGTCATCAAAATGTAGCCGGAGCAAAGAAAGAAAGTCACACCGGTGCCACCTAATGCCGTTAAAATCAATTGTCCGCCATTGGTATAGCCGCGAATAAATTGATTTAACATCGGGCCGATGGAATAACCCATGCATCCGGTAAAAGCAAATACCATTAAAATGCCCCAGGCAGAGTTACGTAATGCCATGGTTGCAAACAATAAAACAAATCCCAGGATAAATGTTACCAGCGCTGAACCTTGACCCGCTTGATTTGACATCGCGAGCCCCGCCATGAGTGCGCTAAATAAAAGAGTCAGACTCAGTAAAAAATACGTGTTACGCAAAACAGAATGAGTCGCTAAAATCGACCCTGCGCGTTCTGTGTTCGTTATTTCATTCAAAGCCATTTTATTCTCCAAATTAAATTGAAACTGACAGAATTCTAGCATATTTTACATAAAATTGTTGATATAATTTTTTACCAGTGGGCAAAATTACTAGTTGAATCAATACTCGAAATGGCGTTAATATGTGGCGCTTCCTGAATCGCTACTAAAAAAACAAAAACTAGGAGAGATGGCTGAGTGGTTGAAAGCGGCGGTCTTGAAAACCGTTGAGTCCTTACGGGCTCCGGGGGTTCGAATCCCTCTCTCTCCGCCAATTAATAAATCAGCGTAAGAAGATGAGGTATTGCTAACTTGATTAAAGTTTTGTTGGTGGATGACCATGAACTGGTACGCCTTGGCATTAAGCGTTTATTACAAGACGTGACCGGTATGAAAGTCATCGGTGAAGCAGGGACGGGGGAAGAAGCTATCCGACTCGCGAAAGACCTCATTCCCGATGTGGTGTTGATGGATGTTCAAATGCCAGGAATTGGCGGATTAGAAGCAACGCGCAAAATGATTCGTCATAATCCCGATATCAAAATTCTTGCATTAACAGTGTGCGATGATGAACCGTATCCATCACGTTTGTTACAAGCAGGCGCGGCAGGATACATTACAAAAGGTTGTGATCCCGATGAAATGATTCGGGCGATTCGCACTGTGTATGCAGGTCAACGTTACATTAGCTCTAACATCGCGCAACAACTCGCATTAAAACGATTCTCTAAAAATGAAGAATCGCCGCTCGATATTTTATCTGAGCGCGAACTGCAAATTATGTTAATGATAACCAGTGGACAAAAAGTTCAAGATATCTCTGATAAATTATGTTTAAGCCCCAAAACGGTGAATAGTTATCGTTACCGCATTTTTGAAAAATTAAGTATCAACAGTGACGTTGAATTAACATTGTTGGCGATTCGCATTGGATTAGTCGAAGGTCACAAACCACAAACTGAAGAATCGTAATTTGAATATTAAAGTTTTTCTTAACCAGGTAACGCATCAACCCGGCGTTTATCAAATGCTCGATGAGCGCGGAGTGGTTTTGTATGTCGGGAAAGCACGCGATTTAAAAAAACGTCTCAGCAGTTATTTTTCCAAAAAAACTTCGCAAGATATTAAAACCGCCGCATTATTAAAACACGTCAAAGATATTAATATCACCATTACGCACACCGAAAATGAAGCATTGCTGCTCGAATGTAATTTAATCAAAAAACTTCAGCCACATTATAATATTTTATTTCGCGATGATAAAAGCTATCCCTATATTTTGGTGACAGATGATCTCTATCCACGCATTGATATTTATCGCGGCCAAAAAAAACGTAACGGAATGTATTTTGGCCCATTTCCGAATGCATCTGCAGTGCGGGAAACGATTCACATCATTGAAAAAATTTTTAAAATACGCAATTGTACCAATCGATTTTTTGCCGCGCGCACACGACCTTGCATGCAATATCAAATTGATCGTTGTACTGGTCCGTGTGTTGGATTGGTGACGCCTGAAGAATATCAAGAACAAGTGCGTTTAGCGATTTTATTTTTGCAAGGAAAAAACGATCAAGTGATTACAGCGTTCACGCAAAAAATGGAACAAGCTGCGACTGATTTGAAATTTGAGTTAGCGGTTGAAGCGCGTGAGCAAATCAAGAAACTGCGTGAAATCCAAGCGCGTCAATATATTAGTTCAGGCTATCATGATGCAGATGTGCTGGGATTTTTTAACAAATCCGGTCTTGTTTGTATTCAGTTATTGATGATTCGTGGCGGCCGAATGTTGGGTAGTCGTGCGTATTTTCCCAACGTGCCAGGCGCGTCTACCGCAGATGAAATACTGTCGTCATTTATTTCACAACATTACTTAAGCGAAAAATTAGCGGCGCACGATATTCCAAAAGAAATTATTTTAGAAAAAACATTGGTTGATGAAAATTTATTAATGAATGTATTAGGTGAAGCAGCGCAACATAAAGTTGTTTTATCATCACGGGTGCGTGGTGAGCGGAAAAAATGGCTTGAGATTGCAACGACGAGCGCAGAACAATCAGCCAGTACGCAGTTACTGAATCAAGTGAATATACGAGAACGCTTTGCGGCCTTACAAGAATTAGTGCAATTAAATCATCCCCTGCAATGGATCGAATGTTTTGACATCAGTCACAGTATGGGAGAAGCAACAGTGGGCTCCTGTGTGGTATTTAATAAAGAAGGCCCCGTGAAAAGTCATTATCGGCGTTTTAATATTAGTGGGATTACGCCCGGTGATGACACGGCGGCGATGCATCAAACATTGACACGACGTTATCATCGTCCTGTTTTGGATGAGGCAAAATTACCGGATATTGTGTTAATTGATGGTGGTCTTCCTCAATTGAATGCAGCCAAAAAAGTATTATCCGAACTGGACGCACATTCCATTTTTTTGATCGGTGTGGCAAAAGGTGTGACGCGTAAACCGGGTTTTGAAACACTGCATTTTACTGATCGTGATCCCATTCATTTGCCAAATAATTCTTTAGCGCTGCATTTGATTCAACAAATTCGTGACGAGGCACATCGTTTTGCGATCACCGCGCATCGCCAACGCCGCGACAAAAAACGAGTAACCTCAACACTTGAATCTATTTCTGGAATTGGCGCAAAACGTCGACGTGATTTATTGCGCTACTTTGGTGGTATTCAGGCCATAAATCGTGCTAGTCTTGAAGAAATTGCTAAAGTTCCCGGAATTAGTAAAGCTTTAGCAGAAAGAATTTTTAAAGCGTTACATAACTAACGGTGCAACATGTTTAATATTCCTAATATTCTCACCTGTATTCGGATATTAGTTATTCCTATTATCGCTCTCGTCTTTTATTTACCTGTATATTGGGGTCATCTGGCTGCCGCCATTTTATTTGCGTTGGCTTGTTTTACGGATTGGTTGGATGGCTATCTTGCGCGTAGTTTAAAACTTTCCACCAAACTCGGCGCTTTTTTAGATCCAGTGGCGGATAAATTAATGGTGTCGGTGGTCTTAGTGTTGTTGGTCGGTGAGCCTCAGTTCCAATTTATCAGTCTTTCATCGACTGTTTTCGCAGTCCCCGTTGCAGTCATCACGATCCCTGCCGCGATTATTGTCAGCCGAGAAATTATTGTCTCTGCGCTGCGTGAATGGATGGCTGAAATTGGCAAGCGCACGAGTGTTGCTGTATCGCATTTAGGAAAAGTAAAAACGACCATCCAAATGCTCGCTCTGATTGTCCTGCTGTATTGTGATTCGACAACGAATGCATTTATTGTCATTAGCGGATATATTTTATTATATCTTGCTGCTGTACTCACCATCTGGTCGATGATGATTTATATAAAAGCCGCGTGGCCTACGATGCAAGAGCCTTAAAATATTTAATTTTTTTCTCTTGACACTCCAAAGTCGTTCGATAGAATGAGCGCCTAACAATAAAGATTGGGTATTGTTGAAAAGTGCGGGAATAGCTCAGTTGGTAGAGCACAACCTTGCCAAGGTTGGGGTCGCGAG
>CAZOFA010000067.1:0-13545 GCA_964578975.1 uncultured Coxiellaceae bacterium | reverse complement strand
CATTCAGCATAGATTCCCGCCTTCGCGGGAATGACACGGAAGATAATATGTTAGACCCTAAACTTATTCGCCAAGATATCGATTACGTTTCAACACAATTGAAACGTCGCGGCATTACATTAGATACAAAACACATTATCGCACTTGAAGATCGCCGCAAAGATTTGCAAACACAAATCCAAGAATTACAAAATACGCGAAACGTGAATGCGAAATCTGTCGGACAAGCAAAAGCAAAAGGTGAAAATGTCGAAGCTTTGTTACAACAAGTAAAAGAGTTAGGCGATAAACTCAAACTCGCAGAAGATGAATTCACGCGTATTCAAGACGAACTACAACAACTGCTGGCGGTGATACCGAATATTCCTCATGAGTCCGTGCCGTTGGGTAAAAGTGAAGAAGATAATCAAGTCATCCGCACCTGGGGACAACCCACGCAATTTAATTTTAAACCTCAAGATCATGTGGATTTAGGCGCAAAATTAGGCATGAATTTTACCGAGGGTGCAAAATTATCGGGCGCGCGTTTTGTGGTGTTGCATGATCAACTCGCGCGCTTGCATCGGGCGCTCGCGCAATTTATGTTGGATTTACACACCCAAGAACACGGCTATCAAGAAATTTCTGTGCCGCTCATTGTGAATGCAGAATCGATGTATGGCACTGGGCAATTGCCGAAAATGAAAGACGATGCATTTGCCATTCCGCGTGATGGTGAAGATTTTTATTTAATTCCAACGGCCGAAGTGCCGGTGACCAATACCATCCGCGATGAAATTTTAAATGCAGAACAATTACCATTAAAATTTGTGTGTCATTCGGCGTGTTTTCGCAGTGAAGCCGGTTCATACGGAAAAGATACGCGCGGCATGATTCGTCAACATCAATTTGAAAAAGTCGAATTAGTGCAAATTGTTCATCCAGAAAAATCTTATGAAGCATTAGAAGAATTAACCCGTCATGCAGAAATGGTATTACAAAAATTAGAACTTCCGTATCGTGTTGTTGCATTGTGTACCGGTGACATGGGTTTTGCTGCAGCAAAAACTTATGATTTAGAAGCCTGGTTGCCAGGCCAACAACGTTATCGTGAAATTTCTTCCTGCAGTAACACAGAAGCATTCCAAGCGCGACGCATGAAAGCACGTTTTCGTGATTTAAAAACTGGAAAACCTGAATTGGTTCACACGTTAAATGGGTCAGCCTTAGCAGTCGGTCGAACACTGGTTGCCATCCTGGAAAATTTCCAAGATGAAAATGGTCGCATACATATTCCAGCGATTCTTCAACCTTATATGGATGGTAAAAAAATAATTTAGAAAAAACTGCAATGACTCGTGGAAAACGCTCTCCACAAAATCAGTTTACAGAGCTTCAACATTCCTTTAGTCGATTGACAGGGAATCCCAATAATTAAATAAAAATAAGAAAAAACAAATATGCCATTAACAATAACAGTACCAGTACCAGATGATGATGTTGATGAACCACTTTTAAAAACAATACCAATAGAAGAAGAAGAGCCAAAAATTCGATTAAACTCAAATGCACTTGCATTGCAAGTGCTTCATGCATTTTCTTATGCGTTATGGGATTTTTTAACGAATAATACTCAAGCTTGTTTGGATGGTGTTGAAGATGCAAAAAATAGTAATTCAGCACGAGTAAACACGTGGGTCACAATCGGAACAACGCTTGGAGCGCTGACGTGTTTATTTGCGAGCGCATTTCCTGTGGCATATGGTTATACGTTTGCAACACAAGGCCTAAAAATAATAAGTGATGCTGATAATTTACCGACATTATCGAAAGGGATGACTTATGCATTTGGCATCAGCACAGCTTTAGTGGCTGGGACAACGTCTCTGGTCGTCTTCGAATTACAACCTTGGATGCAAAGTCTGAGTCGTGATATCGCTTATTTATATTCTTATACTCATAGCAATAACCAAACCATAGCAGAGTGCGCTAAAAGGGTCGCTTTACCTGACAGTGTGATTGATACTGGAAATATTGATTTAGGCATTATTCCAGTTGGCGCTTTGTTTTTTTTAATTGCGCATCAGTTATTGCGAGTTCCCCAAGAACCGAAAATGGATTTTCGATCCTGCTATTTATATATGTTCACGATGATGTTTTGTTTTGCCGATTTAATTTCGCAAACTTACATACCCGGTCAAATTAAAGCATGTCAAGATGGGCAAGCAGAGTTTGCAGCGGGTATTCCAGAACGAAATGTATCAACCCGCGGGCTAGGTATGATAGGAGGAATTATTGGCGGAGCGTTTGTTGCCCCGGCCATACTATCAACGGGTCTCTTAGAGGAATATGTCAGTGGACAAATTGTAGGTGCAGCGAAACATCTCATTAAAGGTGTGGGTCGCGTCATTTTGAATACAGGCGTGGTTGCAGGCGCTCTTTATTTAGAAGCATCCACGTTGTCACTATTACGCAAAAGTCTGCTCGATGGAAGTTATGCCACTGGATACGATAAAGCTAACACTAACACTACTTTCAACTTTTGTATTAATCAGTATGCGGGGGAATTACCGCAATCCGTTTTTGATGCAATAGATAAAACTGGAATGACGATGACTGTCGTTTCGGTGGCTGCAATGATTTCTTATGGTTTTTATCATGCGCGCAAAGATAAAAATGCGGGACCATTAGTAAATGCAACTCCAAGTAGAACTCCAGAACAAAAATTTTAAAGGATGGGCTCGCTCTATGCCAAATGACAGTGATCTAGAACAAATTGCAGATGATAGTTCCGAAGAATACGTGCAAATCGTAAATTTAGATGATGAAGATAACAATCAAGAATCGCAACATTCTTTTTCTTATTATTTTAAATACGCTGCAGTTCCACTGACTATGCTCGGTATTGCTTATACTGCATTGCAATCTACAATCTCTGGTCGTGTGCAAGCTTGTATGGAGGGCGTGCAGGATAGTGTATTCGGTTATCCAGAAGAATATATCGCATCGATAAATTCTGAAGTTGGAATCGGGATAGGCTCTAGTATACTTGTACCTATTGGCATGGGAACCACGCTTTATTTTGCTTATCAAAGCGGAGTCGCTAGCGCAGCAAATGACAATTGTTGTGCGATGCTAAAAAGTGCAGGAAATATGTTGATGAGTATGGTCAGTGGTACAAGTGCTGTCTATGTAGAAACATCAATATTGCAACCCATGTTTCAACAAAATTTAATCAGTTCCAGTTATGAATTTGGTTATCAGACGCTGTCTCGCCGAGCATGTAAAGATTATTCAGAAGTTCCTCAATCAACTTTTGATGATATCAAGGTAGTTGCGAGTGCATTGATTGCGTGTAGTATTTTTGCTACCGCTTGTTTAGGTTATCGCAATGAACGAAAACAGCAAGAAATCGATGATCGAATCTTACCGCTTAATTTTGATTTTCGTTAATTGAGGTGGATCATTATGCAGCCAAGACAACAAGAAGATTCGGTGACATATAAATATCTGAGTAAAGTAACCTTCATGGGCGAAGGTCTGATCAGTATGATCTTTAACAGGAAAGCGCCTGGCAGTGTTGCAGCATGTTCGCAAGGCATGAGCAATGCATATGATGGTTTGTCAGCCTTATATAATCCTTTTTTGTCTACTTGCACATTCGTAGCCGAAGCATTTGTTGAAATTGTGTGTGTGCCTGCCATTGCTATCTATGGTAGTTCATATATTTTAAACGGCAGTAAAACGATAGGAAAAGCCGCTAACTGCGCTGAACGATGGCAAGGATTATTTTATGTGTTAACGGGTGTGAGTTTTTGTGGGACTGCCGCTTGCGCTAAAATGTTTTTTTTAGAACCGTGGGTGCGAGACACGTCGTTACAAATTAGTTATGGCATTGGCTTTACTAATCGTAACTGTGGCGCTGAAGAAGACAACTTAAATTATAAAACCATGGAGGTGGTTTCAGGCGGCGTGTATGCAACGATCATGGCTGGAATGTTTCTTTGTGGATTATTCCAAGGAATAAAACAACGACCCGCCGCAGTGGAAAATCGTGCAGAAAATCAAGCTACGCGTCGATTAATATCTCATGTTTAAGAATTTTTTCACATGCTACGACAATTAATACTATTACAACCACCTCCAAACCAAACAAATAAGGCTACTCATGCAACAGCAACCACTACCCGATCCAGAAGACGACGATAATTCATATTTAAATATGATAATTAGACATCGTTGCAAAGGTTTATTTTTTTGGGCGACTTTCGGATTTGTAAATGCATTTTGTATTGGTGACATGAGGCAAGCTTGTTTAGACGGTATAAAAGATGCAAAAAATAATATACGTGATCTCAAATATGGAGTTTCTGCCATATTAAATGGAGTGAGCGGCGGATTTATTTCAATCGGCATTGTGCCCTTAACCATACTTGGCGCCTGTTTTTCTGCGTATGAAGGCGGAATAAAAATGGGTAGGGCTGAGAATGTGAATGAAATTATAGTAGGTGCAAAATACATCATAAAAGGCGTGGGTTATGCGGGTGCGGCACTTGGCGTCAACGAATGGTCGGACTCGTTGATGGAAAGTGCAAATTTAGCAACGGGTTACCAAGAAGGATATCAATCGTTTAATAAAACTCAATTCGCGTGCAATCAAATCTGTAGTATTTCTGCTAATAATGTGGAAGTTGGCGCTATCGTTTTCACCAGTATGGTTTTGACGCTCGTCACATTTGCAGGGCTCTTCAGAGGTCTGAACCATCGACAAATTGCTTTTGCTCAAAATCAAAATGCAGCACCACTACCGGGGTTTCAAGTGTAAATCTTCGTCGTCATTGAATGACGAGTGAATGTTTTTATCCATACATTTTTTTAAAACTTGATGAGTAAACAAAAAAATGTTAAATATCGTCGCGTTTAATAAAAGGATAAAAATAAGATGGATACGAGACGGGTGTGGAAAAAAATAGATATGACGTCTGCAATGAGTGCATCGTTAGTCGTCATCAGCGCAATTCTTTTAAATAAATATTTAAAAAACGGTTTAAATCTGCAAGCTTTACGATCACTAATGCAGCTCATTGAATTGCTGCAACAGCGTGCTTATCTAGCCGCGCAAGACGCGTCAAAAAAACAAGATCGCAGTTATCCAACGTGGCAAAAACTTCTCGATAATAAAGCGCTTCTTTCACAGGTAAAACTTCCTGCGACATTTGTCGACTTGGATGCATTTGATCGCAACATGAAAAAATTTGTTGACCTTGTTCGCCCGACTGGTAAAACAATACGTTTTCCAACCAAGTCTGCGCGTGTGCCTATGTTAATTTTACGCGCGCTCGAAAAATATCCTGACATATTCCAAGGGGTGATGTGTTTTAGTGCCAGAGAAGCAAAATTTCTGCGAAATAATTTTGGAATCGATGATATTTTAATTGCATACCCGACGCTGCAGTCACGCGATTGCGAAATTTTACGACACATGCATGAAAATGGCGCCAACATAAAATTAGTTGTCGATAGTGTTGCGCACATGGAATTACTGGAAAAAACAATGCAAGGGGTAAGCGCTCCATTTCCTATTGTGATAGAAATGGATATGTCGTTAAGACCGCTGGGAGGGTTGATTCATTTAGGTGTGCGCCGTAGTCCGGTGAGATCGCTCGATCAGTTGCGCGACATCGTTGAAGCATCTCGTCGTTTTCCCAGTTTAGAACTCATTGGTTTACAGGCCTATGAAGGAGCGGTTGCTGGACTACCCGATAATAATCCATTTAAAAAAATGTTGAATCCCATTGCGCATCAAGTGCGAAATTTTGCGGCGCGTTACGCGGCTTATATGCGTGCTCAAGTGCCGCAGATATTTGAGGATGCAAAAATTCCGTTGAAGATTTTTAATGGTGGTGGTACCGGATCTGCAACGTTTGCGGTTCAGGAACAAGTGTTAACAGAATTATCCATCGGCAGCGGTTTTTTAGATTCTCATTTATTTAATTATTATTCTAATCTACAAGGCCCACTTGCGTTGGATCCAGCCATTGTTTTTATTTCGCCCGTCACGAGATCATCCGATCCTGATTATGTCACTTGCTTAGGCGGTAATTATACCGCCTCAGGTGAGCCAAGCATGGATCGTGCGCCCCTTATCCTTTTGCCAAAAGGATTAAAATACACGTCCTCAGAAGGATTAGGAGAAGTGCAGGCGCCATTAATCTTTTCTGGTGAAAAACCACTGGATTTTGTCATGTTTTGTCCGGCAAAAGCAGGTGAACATGCAGAAACTCGTAACCAATATGTGTGTATTGCATCGAAAAAAGACGGCATTGAAATTGTCGATTATGCAAAAACCTATCGCGGCCTAGGGAAAAATTTTCTTTAAAAAGGAGTTTTAGTGAAATGTCAGATTCACGTCACAAATTAACAAATATCAAGCAAGCCGACGGGGTTTATCATGTAGAGAATATTGAGCAAATACAGAAAATTATAGCGTTTGCAACAAAATATAAATTCACTGTGAGAACATTAGGATCAGGTCATTCGCCGACTGCATCCATTCATTCAGCGGCTGGTGCGAATGAAATAAAAATTAAATTAAAAGGTCAATTTGAGAAAATCACTGAATTCAAAGAATCTAAAGATGAGGCTTCAGTCACGGTCGGAGCCGGTTGTCATTTAGGACGCGATCCATTAGATCCGACGTCTACCTGGGAAAATTCATTTAATGAACAAATTGACAAAAAAGGACGTGCGTTACCTATTTTGGGTGGGATTACTCATCAAACAATTGGTGGATTTATATCAACGGGATCCAGTGGTGGCTCGACTAAACATTCGATGGCTGATGTACTGGAAAGAATTGGATTTGTCGATGGGACAGGACAATATCGAGAAGTGTATAAAGGCGACCCGTTATTCAATGCGGTGGCCGTTTCAATGGGATTATTGGGTGTGATCACCGATGTGACACTTAAATTAGTGCCGCGATATTTTGTGAAAGGAAAAGAAGTTAATCGACGCGTGAAAGATTCTTCTTTAAAAGATGCCGCCACATTAGATGCAGCGCTATTTGATGATCCAGAAAAAGAATATTATCACGCGAATGTGTTTGCACAACCGTCGGTCAATAGTGTATCCGAATGGATGGGCCATCAGGCACCCGTGGATATGGCGTCACAAGTTCCTTATCATCATGCGTTGCAATCCAAATGGGTTTGTCGATTGGGCGCTTGTCTTTTGTATATCACGAATCAATTAAATGAACGCGGCGGTCATAATAGTTACATCCAAAAAATACTGGGTGTTGGTATTAGACCGTTTGTCGATCCGAAAGATAATCAGGAATTTAATGATATTTGGTATAAAACATTACCCATCGATGATCAAGCACCGGTGGAGAAAGGTGGCTGGATCGATCTCGATTTTTGTGAAATGTGGATCCCTCGCGACCAACTTCCAGAAGTGATGCGCAGGCTCAATAATTTGTTTACGACAAATCCTCGCGCGGCAGGAAACTTTATTTATGAATTTTATGGTGCGAAACAATCGCCATTTATGATGAGTCCGTCAGAAGGTCGTGATTCAGTGCGATTAGATCTTTATTGGTGGACACGAAATTTAGTAGGAAATGCGAACGAATATTTTGGATTGTTTTATGAATTACTCCACGATATACCCGGTCTTCGATTTCATTGGGGAAAGCATATGCCTCATCCGGGAGAAAACTATGGGAATTACACTTTTAATCCGCAAGAATTGCGCGACAATTATGCTCAATTACCTGAATTTTTAAGATGGCGTGAAAAAATGGATCCGTCGCAATTATTTGTCACCAAATATTGGCGCGATTATTTTAATATTCCAGAAGTAAAATTAGAAGCGAAACATCAAGACACGGTGAAGAAGTTATTTACACCCGCGAAGGCTTTACCCTATGAAGAATGGTCTGATTTTCCAATGGTGGTTGATACGCCATGGGCTACATTATCAACGGGGCTATCCAGAGGCAAAAATAATTAACGCAAAATTTTTTTCGTGCCCGAGCCCGTGTGCGTGCCCGGGCCCGTTTTTTCTGCGCCGAAAAAAATGATGCTTAATTGTTGAAGAAAAGACGGGCCCGGGCACGGGCACGCACACGGGCACGAAAAAAATTGATCACACCAGCTCATCTTCTTCAACCGCAACATGTTGAAACTGATTCTCATCTACAATCAATTTCACCGCTTGATAATCAATTTTCCCACTGCCGAGTACCGGCAACTTAGATAAAATCAGGATATTACGCGGAATCGAAATATCAGCCATCCCACGTTTTTTAAACTGCTCAATCAATTGTTTTTGCGTCACGGATTTATTATTCGTGACCAAAACGATTTGCTCACCTTTGCGTGCATCGGCGATGCATAACACTGCATGTTGCGTGTCAGGCATCATTGTATAAAGTTCATCTTCAATCGCCGTCAGTGAAACCATTTCGCCGGCAACTTTTGCAAAACGTTTCACACGTCCTTTGATGGTAATAAAACCTTCTTCGTCAATTGATACAATATCACCGGTATCATGCCAACCATCTTCCGGTGCTTGAATGACGCCGGGTGTGTGTGCATAGAGATAGCCAAGCATGACATTTGGGCCCGCAATACATAATTTTGCACCATCATGGATGCCATCCACCCGACGCAATTCATATTGAATACAGGGTAACAAACGTCCCACAGTTCCGGCTTTATATTGCATGGCGGTGTTAGTCGATAAAACAGGGGATGCTTCGGTTGCGCCATACCCTTCAAAAATTCGAATGCCAAATTTTTGCATCCAGATGCGACGCGTTTCTTCACGCAAACGCTCAGCGCCGGCAAAAATATAGCGAATACTATAAAAATTATACGGGTGCGCGTATTTCGCGTAACCGGCAAGAAATGTATCTGTGCCAAACGTGATTGTCGCATTGGTGTCATAACATACTTCAGGCACAATGCGATAATGCAACGGTGACGGATACATAAAAACACGGATACCCGAGAGAATCGGTAATATCGTTGCGGCTGTTAAACCAAACGCGTGAAACATGGGTAATGCATTGAAAATACGATCGGCGGGACTAAAATCGACACGGGCAGTCAATTGAAAACGATTTGCTTGAATATTCACGTGACTTAACGCCACACCTTTGGGTGCACCTTCGGAGCCCGAAGTAAATAGAATAACAGCAGGTTTATTCGGAAACTCATGCTCGTTATGTTTGTTAATATTATTATAGAATCGATAATAGAGCGTTGGGAAATACGAAAATATTTTACCGATTAATTTTTCGCGCACAGAAATTTTTGCGCGCACCTCTTCAAGATAAATGAGCGTCATGCCTTCTTTAATTAAGCTATCAGCAACGGATTGTAAATCGGCAAGTTCAATAAATCGTTTAGAGGTATAGATTAATTTAATTTGCGCAGTGCGACAGGCCAGTAAAATATTTTGTATGCCAGTGCTGAAGTTTAACATCGCGGGAATACGGTGATGGGCTTGCAACGCAAAAAAAGTGACAACACAGCCAACCGAATTTGGTAATAACAGTCCAATCGTATCCGCTGGTTTGCTGGATTTTGCGATGCGACGTCCTAAAATAATGCTGCCTAAAATCAAACGTTGATAATGAATCGGTTTTCGTTCAATGTCTTCAACGATTAAATGTTTTTTTCCGTGTACGGACGCGGCAGAAAGAAGTGATTGAAAAGTCGTTTCATGCAAATTACTACTTAAAAACATGGTGTCAGCCATAATGTCGTACAGACGTTCGCTGATGAGTTCGCGCCGTTGTCGCCCGGTCATCGTGTCGGGCAAATCAAATTTTCTGGCTTCTAAAAGGGTGATAGTAATTTTTGGGAACCAACGAATTTTGACTTTTCCGCGCAAATAAGAAAAGGGTGAGTATTGTGCGCCATCGATACGAATCGGTAGTAATTTTGCGCCTGCTTTATCTGCAATGAGTCCTGGGCCTTCATAAATTTTCATGAGAGCACCGGTGACTGTGATGCGACCTTCAGGAAAAATTACAATGCGATTGTTGCGACGCAAATATTCAATGAG
Organism: uncultured Coxiellaceae bacterium; assembly: GCA_964578975.1. GTDB lineage: Bacteria > Pseudomonadota > Gammaproteobacteria > DSM-16500 > DSM-16500 > CAYRUP01. The sequence continues at coordinate 3,486 of CAZOFA010000067.1, read as the reverse complement.
TGATTTGGCTGCCATTGCGTTTGTTGGGTCAATTGGAAATGTATTCACTAATTTTAATAATATTTTTACCCAGCGTTTTTTTGCATATTGATGATCAATGGCGAACGTGATTTTATCCGGTAAAAATGCAGCGAGTAATGCTGCATCAAGGAACGAGGTGTGATTTGATAAAATTAACACGCGATCGCCAGCATTGTAATAATGAATCAAGCCACGCACTTCGACCCGATACAATGTTTTAAACAACCAAATTAAAAATGATTTAATTAATGCGTCCGGTAATAAGTTACAAATGTAAATAGCGACGATTAAATTAGTGATCGCCACTAACACAAAAATATGCGTCACAGAAAAATTTAAAAAAAGCATAATGCTGGTGATAATGGCGGCGCTTAAGGTAAATAAAGCGTTCATGAAATTATTACAGGCAATCGTGCGCGAGCGATGAGCGGGCGGGCTTTCATGTTGTAAAATTGCATACAGAGGAACCACATAAATTCCACCGCAGGCAGAAAGAAATAGTAGATCCAATAACACATGCCAATTTTGTAAATGACTTAAAAATTGTGTCACAGTTAATAAGTGTTCTGATTTCGTGACCATGTGTTGACTGGCAAGCACGAGATCGATCGCAAAGAGTGTCATGCCTAGCGCAGCCAAAGGCACATAAGTGGCATGGATGCGACTTTTGAGTAAGCGATTACAATACAGTGAACCAATCCCAATGCCGACCACAAAAAAAGTGAGAAAGAGTGTGAGAACAGAGGAACCTGCGCCTAAGACATTTTTAGTGTAAGTGGGAAATTGGGAAAGATAGGTGGTGCCGACTAACCAAAACCAAGAAATACCAAAAATAGAAATGGCAAGCTCACGCTTTTCAAACGTCTGCGTAATCATTTTCGAAGTTTCTTGCATGAAATTAAAATTTAATTTTAATTTTTTATCCACGATTTTATTGGCAGGAATTTTTTTGCTGGTGGAATATCCCATTATGGCGAACACTAACATGAGCATCGGCACCAGAGTCGATGCGGAATGAAGTGATGCAAGTAAAGCGCCTAACAAAATTCCCATTAAAATCGCTAAATAAGTGCCTGCTTCGAGTAATGCATTGCCCGCAATTAATTCATATATTTCTAAATGATCAGGCAAAATAGAATATTTCATGGGGCCAAAAAATGTTGCTTGCGTGCCTAATAAAAATAATACGATCATTAAAATTGGAATGCTATGCAGAAAAAAACCGATGCCAGCACTTAATGCAAGAATAATTTCTGCAATTTTGGTGTACTGAATGAGACGTGATTTTTCGTATAGATCGGCCAATTGTCCGGCTAACGCGGAAAAAAGAAAAAACGGTAAAATAAAAATTCCAGCCGCAAGTGTGATGACAAATTCCGCATGCGATTGGAATGTGCTGACCCAGGTATAGGTGATCAACATGATCAACGCATTTTTAAAAATATTATCGTTGAATGCACCTAGAAATTGGGTGAGAAAGAGAGGCAAAAATCGAGTGGTTTTTAATAGGCTGAATTGATTGATTGCCATGTCGAGACTTGCTCCTGGTTAGTTGTTGTGAAATGGTATTATATCTATTGTGGTTTGTCATCAATAGAAACACTGGATGATCACGTCGTAAAAAACACTCCTCGCGATGACTAAGTTGGTGTATGATATTTTTTTTAAAAAATGAAGGAATAAATAAATGATTGGCAGCAGGATGTTAAAAATTGCTTTCATTACCGCAAGTTTTATTTTTTCGAGCGCTTTTGCCGCTGCAAATAATTCACCCATTGGATTTTGGAAAACCATTGACGATGTGACAGGAAAACCCAAAAGCATTGTTGAGATTTATGAAACCTCTGATCACACATTAAGTGCTAAAGTTCTGCATATTTTTCCCAAACCAGGCGATGATCAACATAAATTGTGTGATGCATGTAAGGGTGATAAACACAATCAACCGATTGTCGGCATGGTCATTTTAGAAGGCATGGCGCAACAGGATAATCAATGGGAAGGTGGAAAAATTCTTGATCCCTCGAATGGCAAAACCTATCGCTGTACGTTAAAAACGACCAATGATGGGAATAATTTGCAAGTGCACGGGTATATTGGGTTGCCCATTTTGGGACGTACGCAAACCTGGGCGAGAATCACTGAAGGCTGAAAAATTCTTTATTAATCATTATGTTATATTAAAATGGCGCAGAGCCGTACTATCTAGGCTCTATCAGCCAAAATTTAATCGCCTCAAAACCATTAAAAAAAAATTATTTCTTATTTTTTAATAACCAGTGAAAAACCAGCCGTTTCATTCAATTTCTTGATAAATGATAAGAGTACAATAAATAGGGTAATTTATTAATAAAGGAAATTTATTTATGAATAAAATTCTTGCGTTGATCACATTACTTTTTTTGACGGCATGTTCTGCTTCAATTGGTCAACCTCCACGTACGACGTCAACAACGTATGTAACACCAGCTGAAGTTAGCACAACTCAAACAGTTCCCGTTACGCAAACCACAACAGTGGAAAGAACAACATATTAATTAAACAGGGAGGAGGTTGTTATGAAAACGCTAACGCGTTCGTATAAGCATCGTAGTCGTGCTAATCATAAAAATCATGTTGATTTGTTTGATCGATTAGAGTCACTTAAAAATACTTTGAGTGATATCACAGGCGATGTAAAAGATAAAACCTCAAATGCGATTGAAAAATCCATGAATATTACTAAAAAACGTGCAACAAAAGCTGCAAAACAAGTCGATCGTTTTGTGACGAAAAGACCGTATAAAATATTAGGTATTGCTGCTGTCACGTTTTTTGTATTGGGTTATTTCAGTCATAGGCAATAGTCATTTGATTGGATAGGTGATGCAAAGTGAAGGTAATTTGTTAATAAAGGAAATTTATTCATGAATAAAATTCTTGGATTGAGCATATTACTTTTTTTGACGGCATGTGCTACTTGTGGAGGTCGACCTCCATGTACTACGTCAAAAACGTATGTCACACCAACGGAAGTGACCACCACAACATGTACAGTACCTGTTGCACAAACGACAACAGTGACGACAAGAACATACTAACTATTAAACAGGAGATGTTTTTATGAAAACGGTAGCGCGTTCGTATAAACATCGTAGTCGTGCTAATCATAAAAATAATGTTGATTTGTATGATCGATTAGAGTCACTCAAAAATACGTTGACTGATATCACGGATAATGTAAAAGAAAAAACATCGAGTGCGATTGAAAAATCCATGAATATTACTAAGAAGCGTGCGACAAAAGCTGTAAAAAAAGTCGATCGTTTTGTGACGAAAAGACCGTATAAAGTATTAGGTATTGCTGCGGTTACGTTTTTTGTATTGGGTTATTTTAGTCATAGACAATAATCATCTATTGTTATCCCTGAACGAAGTGCCCTTCGAGACGCGCTGCGCGCTCCTCAGGGCGAACGGTCACAGATA
>CAZOFA010000066.1:0-13650 GCA_964578975.1 uncultured Coxiellaceae bacterium | reverse complement strand
GTAGTGGTACTGGAGCAACTGCTCATGTCGCAGGAAGTCCTTATGCGATTGTGGCATCAAGCGCTACCGGTGGAACTTTCACTGCAAGCGATTACGCGATTACTTATAACAACGGACAATTAACCGTAAATCCTGCTGCGTTATCCATCACCGCAAATAATCGAAGTAAGAGTTACGGACAAGTACTTTCACTCGGCACTTCAGCATTTACGCCATCCGGTTTACAAAATAGTGAAACAGTCGGCAGTGTGACTTTAACCAGTAGCGGTGCTGCGGGTACCGCGAATGTGGCAGGAAGTCCTTATGCGATTGTCGCGTCTGCTGCTACCGGTGGAACTTTTACTGCAAGCGATTATGCAATCAGCTATAACAATGGACAATTGACAGTGAACCCTGCTGCGTTATCTATCTCCGCGAACAATCGAAGCAAGACCTATGGACAAGTGCTTTCGCTTGGTAATACAGCATTTACTGCATCCGGTTTACAAAATAGTGAAACCATTGGCAGTGTCACTTTAAACAGCAGTGGCACTGGAGCAACTGCAAATGTCGCAGGAAATCCTTATGCGATTGTAGCATCAAGCGCTACCGGTGGCACGTTTGATACTAACAATTACAGCATCACTTATAACAACGGTGCATTAACAGTTAATCCCGCTGCGTTATCAGTCACCGCGAACAATAACAGCAAAACATACGGGCAAGTTCTCGCGCTCGGTAATACTGCATTTACATCAAGCGGTTTACAAAATAGTGAAACCATTGGCACTGTCACTTTAACAAGTAGCGGTACCAGCGCAACGGCTCACGTTGCTGCAAGTCCTTATGCGATTGTGGCGTCCGCTGCTACCGGTGGTACGTTTGATACCAACAATTACAGCATCACTTACAACAACGGTGCATTAACAGTAAATCCCGCTGCGTTATCAGTTACCGCGAACAATAACAGCAAGACATATGGTCAAGTTCTCTCGCTTGGTACAAGTGCATTTACCTCTTCCGGTTTACAAAACAGTGAAACGATTGGCAGTGTGACTTTAACCAGTAGTGGTGCTGCGGGTACTGCGAATGTCGCAGGAAGTCCGTATGCGATTGTGGCGTCAAGCGCTACCGGTGGAACGTTTACTGCAAGTGATTACACGATCGCCTATAACAATGGACAATTGTCAGTAAGTCCCGCTGCGTTATCCATCACTGCGAATAATCGCAGCAAGAGTTATGGACAAGTGCTTTCACTCGGCAATACTGCATTCACATCTAGCGGTTTACAAAATAGTGAAACCGTTGGCAGTGTCACTTTAACCAGTAGCGGCACTGGATCGACTGCAAATGTTGTCGGAGGTCCATATACAATTACTGCATCCGCTGCAACCGGTGGTACATTTAGCGCGGCTAATTACAACATTTCTTATAACAACGGACAATTGACAGTGACCCCCGCTGCGTTGTCAATCACCGCCAATAACGCCAGCAAGACCTATGGTCAAGTCTTTACACCGACAGCCTATAGCACAACAGGGTTACAAAATGGTGAAACGGTTGGTAGTGTCAACTTAACCACCACAGGCGGTGCCGACACTGCTACTGTTGCAGGAAATCCTTATGCCATTTTGGTATCGGGTGCGACCGGTGGAACGTATGATCCTACCAATTACACCACCACTTATCACAACGGTGCATTGACGATTAACACTGCTAATCTAACTATTTCAGGTGTCATTGCCAATAATAAATTATTTGACGGTTCAACCGCTGCGATACTTAACACCAGTGCTGCAATCTTGTCAGGAATTCTGAGTTTCGATGCTGGAAATGTGCTTGCATCCGGCGGACAAGGCAATTTCGTGACTCCTAATCCAGGCGCTAACATAACAGTCATTGCGACTAACATTGCGCTATCAGGTTCGGCTGGCGGAAATTATTCAGTCATTTTACCCACTGGCTTGAGTGCGAATATTTTACCAAATGCGGCCCCAACCCCAACACCGCCAGATATTATTTTACAACCGGTCATCCAAAATATTATTCCGCCCACAGTAACGGAACAACCCATTAAACTGATGCCAATTACAAGTTATCAGAATAACTCGGTTGAAACAGAATCGGAAACCAGTGGGCGACAATGCACATCGATCGGTGACTCGATTCAAGTCTGTGGTGGCTAAGAACCTAAGGCGAATATTGTAACCAAATCGGCAAAACGCGTTGCAGATAATCCATAAATTTCCACAACCCAACACGATGCTCATGAATCCCGAGTGGATTGTATTTCGCTTCTGGAAACGCAATCCCAATACCAAATAATCCGGGCGCAATAATGCCGCATTCTTTGATATATTCCAAATGCCCGACGCCATCCACCACCGGCAAATGACGACGAGTAAATCCCACCGCATAAATGGCTTTATCACACTGAGGCAAGTAATGCTCGATATTTTCTTTATTCGAGTAGATACGCTCAAGATTCTTTGGAATAGCACCATCAATATTTTCTTTCGCCCATTGTGCGGTTGGACCTTTCAATCCAGTGTCATCAAACAAAATCCAATCATTGAGATAAATTGCATAACGCAACGGTGAACGATAAAAATTAATAATACGTCGCACACCGCACTCCACTAAATTACGCAACACTAAAATAGCTGAATGTGAAGAACCAAACACGGCAATTGTTTCATGTGATTGACAATGCTCATGGATGCGTTGACGATCCATCGCATCAGGCAATGATACCATCGGCACCGTGAATGCCATTGTTTTTGGCTCAGCGCCGATTGCCAACACAATATTTTTCGCCGTAATTTTTGATTTTTGCAACGTGATATGCCAAACGCGTTCAGTTAATTTAATTTGTTCTGCGACATCGACTAACGCTGAAACTTTTTTTCTTAACTGCGCGGTCACCCATTGCAAAGGATCTGCCATCAAATTTAATTCGCAAGTGTGATCAGGATCCAAATGATTTAAAGCAAAATCATCCACACAATTTTTATAATCAAACGCAGAACACTCGGTTAAAAATTTTAAAAATTTTTCAACTTTTGTATTACTGGGTACACCACGCCACAAAGTTCCAAAATCACCCACCGTAAAATGTGGATCAACCCACGCAATTTCCTGCGCTTTCACACCGTGATCTAATAATTTTCCGACCGTTGCAATCCCAGCAGGCCCTGCCCCGATGACAGCCCACTGATAAGTCATGCGCTCTCCGCTTTGTACGTTAAATCTAACACGCGCGCCGCTCTCACTTCATCCAAACGTCCCACCGACAAATCGTAAGGCGCCGATTTCAAAAAATCTTTATTATTTTTTGCTTCGTCGATAATACGAGCTAACACGGCAGAAAACTCATCCAAGATGCGTTTGCTTTCGGTTTCAGTCGGTTCAATCAACAAACATTCGGGTACGATCAAAGGAAAATACATCGTCGGTGCGTGATAACCATAATCCAACAACCGTTTTGCAACATCCAATGCAGTCGCATTAAATTCTTTTGCTTCTTTTTTTAGTGTGATAATAAATTCATGACTCGCACGACGATTGGGATAAGCCGGTGTGAATCCCGCTTTTTTTAACAAGGCTAATAAATAATTTGCATTTAACGTCGCATATTCCGCCACGCGATGCATGCCTTCTGCACCCAACAAGCGCGCGTACATATAAGCACGCAAAATAATTCCTGCATTTCCCATGAAAGTTGATAATCTCCCAATCGATTGAGGACAATCTTCTTCCGTGAGCCATTGATACGTGTCATTTTTTTTCGTGACAATTGGTATCGGCAAAAACGGAATTAAACGTTCGCTCACTGCGACGGGCCCTCCCCCCGGACCACCACCACCATGTGGCGTGGCAAACGTTTTATGTAAATTAATATGCATGACATCAAAACCCATATCACCCGGACGCACTTTACCTAAAATTGCATTCAGATTCGCGCCGTCGTAATACAGTAATCCACCGGCCGTATGCACAATTTTCGCAATTTCCTGAATTTTTTGTTCGAATACACCGAGCGTCGATGGATTCGTTAACATAATTCCCGCCGTTTGTGGACCCACCGCCGCACGTAATGCTTCAATATCAACATTCCCATCCACATCGGTCGGAATTTCTCGAACTTTATAACCACATTGTGCAGCCGTCGCTGGATTCGTCCCATGCGCTGCATCCGGTACTAAAATTTCGGTACGCGCATGATCGTTGCGCGCACGATGATAAGCACGAATCATTGCAACACCGGCAAATTCTCCCTGCGCACCTGCCATCGGTGTGAGCGATACGCCTTTAAAACCAGTGACTGCTTTTAAAATTTCTTGTAACTCATACGCACACGCCAGGTAACCTTGACTATGCATATCGAGAGACAATGGGTGGTGATAAACAAAACCATAAATCATCGCGAGACGATGTACGCCGCGTGGATTATATTTCATGGTACAAGAACCCAGCGGATAAAAATGCGTATCGATGGAAAAATTCAGCCGCGATAAGCGCGTGTAATGTCGCACAACTTCTAATTCAGAGACTTCTGGCAATAAAGGTTTATCCTGGCGCAACATGTCAGCTGGAATATCATTTATTTCAGGCATATTTCGAGGAATTTGCGCACCTGCAACACGGTTATTTTGCGATAACTCAAAGATCAATTCAGACATGATCGTATTCCTTTATTTTTGCACCCAATACATCACGTAACATTTGCGCAAACATTTCTAAATCATCCAGCGATTTAGTTTCTGTCACACAAATCAATAAACATTCGCCCAATTCAGGATAGAATTTTTTTAAATTGAAGCCACCCTGAATTTTTTGTTTGGCTAATTCAATCAACACATGATCAATCGGCTGATTTAGTTTGATCACCATTTCATGGAAACACGGACTATTTTGAAAAACAATTTGCACGCCTTCAATTTTCAATAATTTTTTTCGTAAATATTGTAAATTTTGATGACAAGTTGCCGCGACTTTACGTAATCCGTATGGGCCTAACAAACTCATGTAAATCGTGCTTGCGGTGACTAGCAATCCTTGATTGGTGCAAATATTTGAATTCGCTTTGGCGCGACGAATGTGTTGTTCACGCGCTTGTAGTGTCAACACAAAACCATGTTTACCTGAGCCATCAAACGTGCGCCCAACAATACGACCGGGCAATTGTCGAGTATATTCTTGTCGACAACATAAAAATCCATAATACGGTCCGCCAGATGACAGTGGCACGCCGAGCGGTTGACCTTCGCCACAAGCAATATCCGCGCCTTTTTTTCCCCATTGACCCGGTGGTTTTAACAGTGCCATTGCCAGTGGATTGACAACGCCAATGGTTAAAGCATTATTTTCCGCAGCCCAATCAGTTAACGCATCCACATTTTCCAATACACCAAAAAAATTCGGTTGTGGAATCACGAGCGCAGTTAAATTTTCTGTCGATAATTTTTTGAGATGCGCGAGAGAAATTTGTCCCGTCGTCGCATCATAAGGCACATCAACAATTTCAACGTCTTGTTGACCGACAATGGTTTTGACCACTTGTCGATAGAGTGGATGAACGGTTGCGGGCATGATGATACGCTGCACATTGTTTTTGCGTTGAATGCGCATGGCCATCAACACAGCTTCTGCTAACCCCGAACCACCGTCGTATAACGATGCATTCGACACATCCAATCCCATTAAACTCGCCATCATGGTTTGGTATTCGTATAACAATTGCAGTGTGCCTTGACTGGCCTCGGGTTGGTACGGTGTATACGCCGTCATGTATTCACCACGTCCCGTCACTTCCCAGACTGCTCCTGGAATATGATGTTCATACGCGCCTGCACCGATAAAACAAGCCTCCGTGGTATCTTGCTCTGCACATGCACGCATTAAGCGTGATAATTCCATTTCAGTTAATTGAGCGGGAATGGGAGGTAATTCTTTAATGCGTAAAGCAGGTGGAATTTCATCGAATAATGCGTCAATACTGGGCGCACCAATCGTTTCCAACATGTCTTTTACTTCATCCTGCGTATGGGGAATGAATGGCATGCGTCAAGACTCCAAAATTAATGTGCTTCGGATGCAACTTGTTTTGTGTATTGGTCAGCGGTTAATAAATCGCGATGTTCATTTTCGAACGGACGAATGCGAAACAACCAACCTTTTCCGTACGGATCTTCATTGATTAACTGCGGATTATCTAAAAGTGCTTCGTTGATTTCAACAATTTCGCCTGACACCGGACAATAAATATCAGCGGCTGCTTTCACAGACTCAACCACTGCACATTCTTGACCTGTTTCCAGTGTGATTTCCACTTCGGGTAATTCAATGTAAACCAAATCGCCCAACATACACTGCGCATGATCGGTGATACCAATCGTGATCACATCTTCATCTTGACGCACCCATTCATGGGTTTTGGAATACTTTAACGCTTTTGGCACGCTATTCATGGGACCGCTCCATTACTCTGACTTATTTCTAAAAATGCTTTTTTACCCTGCCGCACAAACGGAGGTTTAATGATGTGGGCTGGAATTAATTTTCCGCGTATTTCAACACTGCATTCGTTATCCACATAGGTTTGAATGCGCGCGAGCGCGATGCCGCGACCTAACGTCGGAGAAAAACTTCCGCTCGTGATTTCACCGACAGCGACACCATTCACCATGACTTTTTGATGATTACGCAACACGCCCTGACCTTCGAGCACTAACCCAACCATTTTTTTTTGCAACCCTTGGTTAAGTTGGACTTGTAATGCAGTGCGTCCAATAAAATCGCGTTCGGGCGGTTCAAATGCAACCGTCCAAGTTAAATTGGATTCTAATGGCGAAACAGTTTCATCCATATCCGCGCCATATAAATTGAACCCTGCTTCGAGTCGCAATGTATCGCGTGCACCTAAACCGCAGGGTTTAATCCCCGCTTTTAATAATTTTTGCCATAGCACAGGTCCGAGCGCTGCGGGCATAATAATTTCGAAACCATCTTCACCGGTGTAGCCTGTGCGTGCGATAAACCATTCGTTCATCGTCGAAAAAGTAAATGGCTTCACAGGCAAATCTTCTCGCGCAAAAGCCGCCGTTATTTTGTTGTGCGCATTGGGGCCTTGAATTGCAATCATGGCCGTATTGGTTTGTTCTGTGATTTTAAGATTAAAATCTTGCGCTTTTGTGTCCAACCACAATAAATCTTTATCATGTGTGCCGGAGTTGACGACTAAGCGATAATGATCATCTGAGACTTTATACACAATCAAATCGTCAATCACACCGCCTTCCTCGTTCAACATGCACGTGTACAGCGCTTTGCCCGGAATTAAACGATCGATATTATTTGCCAACAGATAACGTAAAAATTTCGCGACATCAGGGCCTGTCACATCCACCATCGTCATGTGCGACACATCAAACATACCGGCATCGCGGCGCACCTGATGATGTTCTTCGAGTTGAGAGCCATAATGCAATGGCATATCCCAACCGGCAAAATCTACGATTTTGGCACCCGCCTCAACGTGTGCATTATATAAAGAAGTTTGTTTGCCCATAGGCGTTGCATTTCCTTGGCATTGATTAGTCATTATTAGAGAAGGTGTGGAGTATACCGGTTCAGATTAAAAAACTGAAGGGGTGAATGATTCTCTGTCATTCCCTGCTGCGGCGGGATCTATTCTGAATAGATTCCCGCCTTCTCGGGAGTGACAGAAGTCGCATAATGGGTCAACATTTGTTTTATGATCGGTAACTGATTAGTGAAACTTAATCCTAGATTTCGTGTTTGCTGCACGAATTGATTTTCACTGATAAATAAACTTTTTAAAAAATTCACCGTAGTCATCATCACCGCATTATCCGCTTTGCGCGCACGCTCAAAACGTCTCAGTGTCATGCGTCGCGAAAAATCACGTTGTTTTTCCACATCGGCTAAAATGACATCCGCCAAACTTGCTGCATCCAGCAATCCTAAATTCACACCTTGCCCGGCTAACGGATGCAATGTGTGCGCCGCATCCCCAATCAATACAACTTTATCCTGCACGTAATTTTTAACATGCCGCATGCGCAACGGAAAATGAAAACGTTTTGTCGTTTGCAAAATCGCACCTAATTTTTTTTCAAATGCTGTACTCAAACGCTGACAAAAATCCTCATCCGACAAAGCAATTAATTCATTTGCATCCGCATGTGTCGCCGACCACACAATTGAACATTGATGAGGATCACTCAACGGTAAAAAAGCTAAAGGGCCTGTCGATAAAAAACGTTGCCAGGCAGTTGCTTGATGTGGCAATTCAGTTTGTACCGTGGCCACAATCGCCGTTTGCTCATAATCCCACGACGTTAATTCCGTCTGAATTTGTTCGCGCACCCATGAATTAGCCCCATCCGCACCAATCAATAATGTTGCACTATAAATTTGTTGATCTTTCGTCGTCAGTTCCACTCGATCCGATTTTTGTTGCAACGACATTAATTTCACTGGATGAATTAATTGAATCGTCGGTGTTTGAGAAACTTTTTCAATTAAACTGGTACGCATCACGCTATCTTCAACAATATAGCCTAACGCCGGAAGATTCACTTCTCTGCAATCAAAATCAATTCGTCCTGTTCCCGCCTCATCCCACACCTGCATATGTGTATATGAACTGATGCGTTTTGCTTTCAACGTCGACCACAGATCAAGCTGCTGGAAAATTTTTTTGGAGGACCGCGCAATCGCACTGACGCGATGATCATACTGACGTGAATTCCATTGAGAAGAAATTGATTGCGCATCTAATATTGCAATATTCAACGTTGGATTTTTAGCAAGTAACAGTGCTGTGGTTGCGCCCACGATTCCGCTACCAACAATGATAATATCAAAATGAGACATATTAAAATGGCAAGACCAAATCCGGTTTCACTTTTAATAAAAAATCACGGAATAATGTTTGAATTTGTGCGAGCACCGATTCATTTTCCGCTTCAAAACGTAAAACTAAACACGGTGTCGTGTTAGACGGTCGCACTAATCCCCAACCATCGGCGAAATTCACGCGCAAACCATCAATCGTCACAATTTCAGCGGAACCAAAATTAATGCTATCAATTATTTTTTCCATTAAAGAAAATTTTTCTGCTTCATCGACATAAATTTTTAATTCCGGCGTATTCACACTGTTGGGAATATCACAGAAAAGATCATCACTATTTCCAACGCTCTGTGCCAAAATTTCTAATAAGCGTGCGCCGGCATAAATTGCATCGTCAAATCCATACCAACGATCTTTAAAGAAAATGTGTCCGCTCATTTCGCCTGCGAGTGCCGCTTGCGTTTCTGCTAATTTGGATTTAATCAGTGAATGCCCTGTTTTCCACATGATGGGCACGCCGCCATATTGATGAATGATTTTTGGTAAATGATACGTGCATTTCACATCATAAATAATTTTGGCACCGGGATGATGCGCTAAAATTGATTTGGCAAATAACATCAATTGTCGATCCGGCCAAATCACTGCACCTGATGTTGTCACAACCCCTAAACGATCGCCGTCGCCATCAAACGCAAGCCCAATATCTGCTTGTGTCTCGCGCACCACGCGAATTAAATCGCTTAAATTTTCTGTTTGACTCGGATCGGGATGATGATTTGGAAAACGCCCATCGATATCGCAAAATAATTCGATCACTTCACAACCTAATTCGCGAAATAAATTCGGCGCCACACCTCCTGCAACACCATTGCCACAATCCACCACAATTTTCAGCGGTCGCGACAAATGCACGTCTTGTTTGACACGCGCCATGTAACGCTCAATGATGCCTAATTCACACACTTCGGCGGAGCCCGTCAACAAATTATTTTTGATGATACGCTGATATAACTGTTGGATATCGTCTTCTGCTAATGTTTTGCCGGCGATCATCATTTTTAAACCGTTATATTCGGCGGGATTATGACTACCGGTTAACATGACGCCTGAACGTGTATCCATCATCTTCGTCGCATAATACAACAACGGCGTGGGCACAATGCCAATATCGATGACATCACAACCGGAGGCAAGCAAGCCTGCGCATAACGCGCGTGATAATGCAGGACCCGAAATTCTTCCATCTCGTCCCAACGCAATGCGTTTTTCGCCATGCTCCAGTGCTGTGGATCCAATCGCTTGTCCGACCAAATAAACCGTTTTTTCTGTTAAACCTTCGCCGACAATACCGCGAATATCGTACGCACGGAAAATAGAAGGATTAATCGTTTGACGCTCTGCTAACATAAATTAATTTTTTCCTGAATGACCAAAACCGCCAGTGCCACGAGAAGTCGTATCAAATTCATCGACTAATGTAAAATTGACACGCGCAATGGGTAAAAAAACGAGTTGTGCAATCCGATCACCAGGCTCGATGGTATAGGAACTTGAACCTCGATTCCAGCAAGAAATCATCAACGGTCCTTGATAATCTGCATCAATCAAGCCCACTAAATTTCCCAACACCAAACCATGTTTATGTCCCAGCCCTGAACGCGGCAAAATCACCGCAGCCATTTGTGGGTCGCCAATATAAATTGAAATTCCCGTGGGAATTAATAAAGTTTCGCCGGGTTGCAGATGATATTTTTCATTCAGACAAGCACGTAAATCGAGTCCCGCAGAATCTTTCGTTTCGTATTTGGGTAACGGAAATTCTGTGCCCATGCGTGGATCTAAAATTTTGATTTGGATCGATAATGTTTTTGTGATGCCCCGAACAGTTGTTTCAATTATTTCTTCCATTTCATTTTACCTCTTTTGCAATCAGTTCGATGAGCGCTCGCGCCAATTTATTTTTTGGCATCGTTTCAAACTCATGTTGTTGTTGATTTACGATGACCACAACCGCATTGTCATCTTGTTCAAATCCTCGGTTTGCTCCAACCTGGTTCGCAATGATCATATCCAGTTTTTTTTCATTAAATTTTTTATCAGCATTTTTCAGCAGATTTTCAGTTTCAGCGGCAAAACCCACGACAAAAGGACGTTTTTCGAGATTAGCCACACGCGCTAAAATATCGACTGTGCGCTCTAATTCTAATGTGAGTGTCGCAGATTTAGAAAGTTTTTGTGGCGCGATTTTTTTTGACTGATAATCCGACACTGCAGCGACACCAATAAAAATATCTGCGCTGTGCACTTCATTCATCACAACTTGATACATTTCTTCAGCACTCGTGACATCGATACGATTGACACGATCAGGCGTTTTAAGATGCACAGGGCCACTCACCAACGTCACCCGTGCGCCAGCCGCCATTGCCGCATCCGCCAGGGCATAGCCCATTTTTCCCGAGCTCGCATTGGTGAGATAACGTACCGGATCAATCGCCTCACGCGTGGGGCCCGCCGTGATTAACACATGTTTACCGCTCAAACTGCCGGTGTTAAATAACTCGGCCAATTGTTCGATTAATTCTAATGGCTCTAACATCCGCCCAGGGCCAGTATCACCACAGGCTTGACTGCCTTCGCCGGGACCCCAAACATGAATATTTTTGGTGGCCAATGCTGCTATATTTTCCTGGGTTAAGGCACTTTTCCACATACTTTGATTCATGGCAGGCGCAAGCGCAATTGGTGCTTTGGTCGCCAGACACAATGTCGTTAATAAATCATCCGCATTGCCCTGAGTCATGCGCGCAATAAAATCCGCGGTGGCCGGCGCAATCAAAACAGCGTCAGCCCAACGCGCCAAATCAATGTGGCCCATGGCCGCTTCCGCTTTTAGATCAAATAAATCATCATGGACCGGATGACCCGACACGGCTTGCATGGTTAACGGCGTAATAAATTCCTTAGCATGTCGTGTCATCACCACACGCACCTCGGCACCCGCTTCACGTAAGCGGCGCGCTAAATCCGCGCTCTTGTACGCGGCAATGCCCCCCGTCACGCCCAAGAGGATATGCTTTTTTGTCAGGAATCGATTCATGCAGAGGGTTTTCCTCAAATTCAAGGCCCATATTCTAACAACTTTGTGCAGCCAGCTCTATTGCTTTGATGGGGTATTTCTGGTATAAATCGCGGCCTGCCTTGCAGCAAGTATAGGATTTATCGGAGATAAGATTATGGCTAGAGTATGTCAGGTAACTGGAAAGCGTCCGTTAGTGGGGCACAATGTTTCCCACGCTAACAACAAGACCAAACGACGTTTTCAACCCAACCTTCAAGAACATCGCTTTTGGTTAGAAAGCGAAAAACGTTATGTCAAACTGCGTGTGAGCGCCAAAGGCATGCGTATTATTGATAAATACGGTATTGAAAAAGTTCTGCAAGATATCAAGCAACGCGAAAAAGAACAACGCGAAGACACAGCAGCATAATTTAACAAGGTATTGCATATGCGCGATAAAATTAAGATGTTATCTACCGGTTTAACCAAAGCAGGCAAAAAGACAGGAACATTCCGCACCACGACGAAAAATAAGCGTACGATGGCGGAGAAGTTTAAGAAAAAATATTATGATCCGCGTGCATATAACACTGAGACCGGCAAAAGTGGTATGCATGTTGTTTTTGAAGAAACTAAGATATAAAAAAAATTTAGTTTTTTTATCTGTGTGATCAACTCCTAAAATTATAATAAAAAGCGGAGTATCCGTGTTTTCTAAGAGAATTCTTACCACATCACTACTTGAAACTGATTATACATTAGCATTGGCTCAATTTTTTGTTTCTATGAAATTAACCGATCAAGAAAAGTTTGCTAAAAGTATGAGTCTAACAGCACCTGAATTCGCGCGCCAATTATCGGAAAACTTTCTCATTTGTCGCGATGAAAAAACATTTTTTAATCAAGAAGAACTCGCTACTTTTCTTGAACAAATGATTCAAAGAATTACGCCTATAGTTATTGCTGAATATGATTTTTACATGACAGCTATGCAGCTACCTGATCTCAGTGATGTCACTGCAAAAACCCCGATTATTTTCCCTTCTATGTTTGAAACCATTAAACCAGAAACAATGCAGGAAGAATTATTAAGAAGCCCTCAATCGTGAACGTGAACTCTTACTGTCATTCCCGCGAAGGCGGGGGCGGGAATGACAGAGCCGCAAGCGGGCACGCAAACGTTCACGTTCACGACTCTAGAAATAGGGACAAATTATTTAATCCAAGCCCGATCCGGCACATACGCTTTTAATTGCAGCACGAATTCCCGCAATACATTAATGCCAGTGGCTTCTGCTTGACGACACCATTCTTGCAATGCTTCTAAAAGTTCTGTTTGAGTGGCTGTGCTTTTCGCCCAAATGTTTTGTAACTTTAAACGAAATTGATACACCACTTCTAACGAGCGATAGCGTTCGAGAACATTGGCTAAACATTGTTGGCCCTTGCCATCAACTAATGACGTTTCACGAATCAGTAATGTGCGCACACGACGCAACATCGCGCTACCGGCTTCTCCCGCACGACGACGTTCTTCATGTAATACCGGCATCATCACATTTTTACTGTAATGCGCCATCACTTGAAAACGATTGGTTAAAATCGCTTTTAACGTGTCAATATCAATCGAACGTTTGTTGGGTGATAAAATTGCTTTGGGTGGCAAACGTTTTGGATGCGCTAATCCAAATATTTGTAAAAGACGTATCACCAACCAGCCCATATC
>CAZOFA010000065.1:3537-13810 GCA_964578975.1 uncultured Coxiellaceae bacterium | reverse complement strand
GAACGGCTATCTGTGACCGTTCGCCCTGAGGAGCGCGAAGCGCGTCTCGAAGGGCGCGTCTCGAAGGGCGCTACGTTCAGGATGACAAAATTCAGAATGACAATTTTATCTACGTCTATTAGACGGCGTCCGCGGAGAATTTTTTGCTTCCACTTCACTATTAAAATATTTTAACAACTCTTGATTCTGAAGAATTCGCGCATACAACGCATCCGAATTAATTTGATGCGCATGCTTGGAATGATCAGGCACATGAGGTATTTTTATTCCAAATAAAGTCTGATCTCGTAAGGTTTTGTAATTGTTACGCGGACTTGGTGGCGCGGATGTTTTAACTTCTACAGGAAGAGTCGTTTTTCCTGCTCTGATTCGAGCCTTTTCAACCTCATGCTCACTGTCTTGCACTAATTGTTCCAATTCAGCAGTATTTTTAGCTTCAATTTTTTGCAAAGCTTCTGCCTCAAAATTACGACGACACAATTCATCAAGTGGCGACATTTTGTATTCAGTTTTAGGAGACTGAGCTTTAGGCGATTGAGTGGCATGTGTGGGACTTACTACTTTATGTTCACTCATTTTCTTTTCAGGTTGTGGTTGTTTTTTAACTTCAGTGTCCACCCGTCTAGCCTGGCCAGTTTCAATAAGCGCTTGCCTATGTCCTTTATATAAAGGATTTTGAGCATCAGCAAAAACAATTCCGAATTCATCCGATCTAATAGCGGCAGCATTGATTGTTCTTACTGCTGGATTTGAATCAGCAAGCATTCTTACACTGTTTTTAACAACAGCTATTTTAAGATCTGTAATTGTTTTATTTTCAGCAGCCGCTGCAAGTATTTCACTATTTTTATGAAGTTGCGGCGCTCCAAAATCACGAGCGCTGCGCGCCACTGAGCGAATCGCATAATAAGCACAATTAGGATCATCGCCTTGTTCGCTTAAATAATTCGGTTTTACATTGGGATTAAATACAGTACATCCTGCATCTGTAACTACTTTTTTAAGATTCTCTAAGATTTTAGCATTCGCCTGTTGACGTGGATCAGATCCGGTAGGAGCATCTTTAGAATCTTCAAGAAATATCTCTATTTTATTTCCCGGGTGCACACCAATCTTGAAATAATTAAAATGCGCGTGACCATTTGATGTAACGCCAAAATATTGTTGTCCTATTTGCTCATGATCGGCTTTCTGTTTTAAATTTTTGACAACGTCAGCTATCGGTGCCAAGAATTTATCGTCATAAAGACGTTGCACACCCACTCCAATATGCACATGTCTTGGAGCCTCTGATTTTTCGTCTTGCAATTCTCGCAAAGCAAGACCAATATCTGCTTCGTAGGCCATCGCATTTACGGTAACACAACCCCGAGTCACAAGTTCTTGCGCCAACGATTGCGATTGATTTGGATTTTGAAGCGTTTGCGTGCTCAATGCCTCAGTGTGTTTTTCTTCCAATTTTGCGGCTTCACGTAATTCGTCCAATTTTGGCCGAAAATTAGATCCCGGCAATGCTTTTAATTCTGCGAGAGTTTGTGGTAATTCCTGACGTCTTAAACTTTCCGTAATAAATTGGAAGAACGCTTTTACTAACGGATTTGGATTTAATCTAGAGTTTTGACTAAAAAGAGCTGCACTATTGCCTAAAAGTTCTTGAAGCAATATTCTATTTTCTGACGCCATTTCAATAATAAATTCAGCAGCGCTTCGAGCAAAATTTTCAAGTTCAGGATTAGGTGTATTCGGAACAGCAACAGGCTCTAACACCCACTGCACATAAGCGGTGGCTATTGCGCGATTGTCACCCATTTCAGCGGCTGTTAAGGCTGCTTTTTTAAAATACTTCATAACCCCTCGTTTTGTTTCTAATATTTTAAAACTTTTTTCCTGGCGCCGAGATTTTATTCTCTTTTGTCCTTGTTTCTTCTTCTCTATTCGGTCTCGCCTTAAATAACGGCAACCAGGTTCTACTACTTTCATCCTTCACTTTTATTATGGGTACCGAAGCTGCATTCAGATTTTGCCTTGCTGCTGTCAGTGTTACCGGCCCAGAAGACGGTATCGTATTCTTGCGCGCGGCTTCTTCTATTTCATCTTTAGATTTTTTTGCACTATCTACAACTTGTTCGTCAAACATTTTTTCTTTTAATTGTTGTATTACTTCTTCTGTATTCCTAGCCATTATCTGCTCCAACTATTTATTTTGTTCAGTTACATCCTGTAAGCTGATTTCTTTTTCCCCCCAATGTTCCCACAAAAACTGCGTCAACACTTCTTTCATTGCTAGTGTAATCGGTCGGCCCATCAGATCGTAGCACCAAAACTTAAACGGCGCCTGATCCGTACCGACTTTCATCAACGACTTCAAATTACCTATCGTATAAAGCACAAAATGCTCTTGTCTAGCAAACACAGGGTCCTGTTTGGATTTCTCCAATAATTCTTCGAGTATGTTTTTTAATCCCTCTGGACCTTCTGCGATGATATAATCTTCACCCGGAGTTTCCATCCATTACACCTCATACTGTTAATCTTAATAAATCAAGCTTAAGAGAATCTTAACACGTTGAAATAATATCATAATCTATGATCAGAGGTGAGTGATCTGAAAAGCGTTGGTCTTTGTAAATAGAGACCGCCCTGACCTTATTTTTCAACCCACTCGTCACAACTTGATAATCGATGCGCCACCCCACATTTTTTGCCCATGCTTGTCCACGATGCGACCACCACGTATATTGCTCAGCTTCTTGATTAATTTGACGAAATGCATCCACAAAGCCCATTTCACCAAACAGCGCGTCCATCCATGCACGTTCTTCCGGCAAAAACCCAGAGTTCTTTTGATTACCGCGCCAGTTTTTTAAATCGATTTGTCGATGCGCAATATTCCAATCCCCACAAATAATCATCTGCGCATTTTCTTCGCGTCGTTTTAACAAATGCTCTTTGTACCGTTTTAAAAAATCGAATTTAATGATTTGACGATGTTCGCCACTGGTTCCCGATGGCATATACAGCGATGCAATCGCCAGATCGCCAAATTTCGCCTCCACATAACGCCCTTCTTGATCGGCATCGGGCCAACCCAAACCGGTGATCACCTGATCAGGCTTTTGCTTACAATAAATTCCAACTCCGCTATATCCTTTTTTTTCCGCGAAATGAAAAAAATGATGATAGCCTTCCGGTTGAAAAACTGAATCCATGAGATCCGCTTCTTGCGCTTTCACTTCTTGCACGCAAATCACATCCGCATTTTGCAAACGTAACCAAGCAAAAAAACCTTTTTTTGCCGCAGAGCGAATGCCATTCAAATTCAGCGTGATGACACGTAACATTTTTAGTGGCCCAATAAATTATTTAACACATCCCCTGCTTTGCCTTTTAATAATTCTTTTGCTTTATCTGGCAATTGTTCTTCAATTTTATCTTTTGCTTGTTGTGTGACGCGTTCAGTTTGTTGTTTGGCAATTGCTTTTACTAACTCGCCTGAATCTAAGCGCACGCTGGGATTATTTAAATTCCCCGAAATTAACACCGGAATGGAAATCCCATACAAATTCGTTAAATCATTTTTTTGTTCACCCGTACGTTGTTTCACGGTGGTTTGCAAACGATAATCAATTTTTTGTTGCACTAAATCAATGGTGCCCGCGCCGCGCGTTTCAAATCGTGGGGCATCGGAAAATAAATCATTATTTTGAATCACACCATTACGAATAATCGCGGTCCCCGTGAGTGTACCAAAACTGGTTTTACCGGTGCCGGAGCCCACAGGTGCTTGTCGTTTAGCGAGCGAATACGCGGAGTCAACCAAATAACCTAAATCCACACCCACAATATTTCCATTGTTAAAACTAAACCGACTGGTGCCATTCAAATTATTTTTAATGCTTGCCGCATCTTGTCCTGCGGTTGTCAGTTGTAATTCAAGATTACCTAATCCGGCAATTGTCATTTTTTGATTCGGGCCACGCAAATCTTGCAGCATCGGTTCTGCTTGAATATTCGATAATTGCGCTTGCAATTTCATTTGCGGTGCCGGTGTATTTAAATTCACGCTTGCTTGACCGTTTAAACTTCCTTGATAAAGTTGCGCACTGATCGGTGCAAAATTCAACACACCATTTTGCAAATTCGCTTTCACGCTGAGCTTGCTTAAAGTAAGTTTAGCAATTTGCAGTGTGTCAATATTCATATTACTTTGCGCAGTCACCGCATTTTCACTCGCGGTAAAATTTAAATTGCCCGTGACTGTTTTTGCGGTTTGTAGTGCATCGACATTTTGTCCGATACTTTTCAAGGTTTCTTTCAAATCAAACGGCTGCAATTGCATCGTGCCGGTCGCCACTGGATGCGTCGATAAATTCGTGACATTAATTTTTCCCTGCATCATCACGTTCGCGACTTTGCCTTTAAAACCCGTCCATTCGATGGTTTGTCGATTTAAATCGGCCACCACATCGCCCATCACATTGAGACTGATTTTTTTATTTTGTTGTTGAATGTCAGCCGTAAACAAAAGATTACGAATGCTATACACATCGGTTGTGAGATTTAATGCAATATTACCCGTCAAACTCACATGTCCTTCAGCCGCTGGATTCTGCGCGCTAAAATCAAATGTACTCTTGATGGGAAATGGTTGTAATAAATTAATATTGGTTGCATGAAATTCAAATTGTTTGATGTCATAGGATTTTTTTGCACCCTCATCCACATACGTAATACTCGCATTCGAGACATCCACTGCTGAAATATTTAAATCTTTCAGCGGTTTTTTTGCGGGTGATTTTGCTGAAGTGTCATTTGTCGTGGTTGCCGCCGTGGGAATATTAAAACTCCAGTTCACGTGGCCTTGCGCGTTTTTAATGAGATGGATTTTCAACCCATTTAACACAATCCCGCTGGATTCGATTTTACCGGAAAGTAATGGCATTAATTTCACGCTGATCGTGGCATCCGAAATTTCCGCAAACGTTTTCTCGGGGAAATCGTTCGGATTACTTAATGTCATGTGTCCAACTTTGACACCCACTGATGGAAAAAATGTCCACGACAAATCACCATTCAAGGTCAACTGTCTGCCCGTGTATTTCATGACTTGCTGAGTGAGCATCGGTTTTAAACGATTAGGGCTGATAAACGTCATCAATGAAATAATGGCCAACACAATCACGAGGACCACAATACCTACGACAATGCCTAGCGTTTTAACTACTTTACTCATATCACTCACCTCTTTTCAGTCATGGAGCGGGTGATGGGAATCGAACCCACGCTATCAGCTTGGGAAGCTGAAGTTCTACCATTGAACTACACCCGCATTTTGCAGCCCCATATGATATTGATAATCGGTGAAAACAACAAGCAAACAATGTTATGATATTTTCCTCTAAAATAAGGTTATCGCCATGTATAAATTAATGTTTTATGTTCCCGTGCCTTATGTGGATCAAGTTAAAAATGCTTTATTTGCGAAAGGCGCTGGCAAAATTGGTCGTTATTCAAATTGCGCTTGGCAAGTATTGGGCGAAGGTCAATTTATGCCGTTGGAAGGCTCTCAAGCCTTTATTGGCATCAAAGATCGGATAGAAAAAGTCGAAGAATATTACGTTGAAATGATGTGTGATGAAAAATGTATTCACGATGTCATTAGCGCATTACGTGAAGCGCATCCTTATGAAACACCGGCTTATCATGTGCTTCGGGTTGAGGATTTTTAATTGCAAACGTATTTGTTTTATGACATTGAAACGACAGGGCTCAATAAATCATTTGATCAAGTGTTACATTTTGCCGCACTTCGTACCGATTTAAATTTGCAGGAACTTGAACGTTACGAATTGAAAGTGAAATTAAATCCTGACGTGATCCCCGCTCCTTTGGCACTCTTGACGCATAAAATGGGTATCCATGAAATTAGCCAAGGTGTCAGAGAATTTGAAGCCATCAAACAAATTCATCAATGGTTGAATGAGCCCGGCACAATCAGTTTAGGCTATAACACGCTGGGATTTGATGATGAATTTTTACGTTTTTCTTTTTATCGCAATTTATTAAAACCCTACACGCATCAATTCGCCAATCAATGTCAGCGCATGGATATTTATCCCATGACCGTCATGCTGTTTCTTTTTAAGAATCATGTGTTGCAATGGCCAGTGCGCGATGGTCGCGTGTCATTAAAATTGGAAAATCTGAATGCGGAAAATAACTTAATTCAAGGTCGCGCGCATCATGCGATGGTGGATGTAGAAGTGACCCGTGAACTTGCGTTACGTTTTTTGCAAGAACGTGAGATGTGGGATTATTTGCAAGGATATTTTAAAAAAGAAATCGATCTGCAACGCATGCAAGATTTGCAAAATGAAACGGCTTTACTGGTCAGCGGGAAATTAGGATCACAACTTCAGTTTCAATGCCCTGTGTTATATTTAGGAAAACATCGTCATTACGCCAATCAATTGCTGTGGCTGCGTTTAGATACAGAAGACATGACGGACATTACCCAAGAAAATCTTGTTGAAAAAACCTGGGTTATTAATAAAAAACCGGGCGAACCGAATTTTATTTTGCCGTACAAAGAACGTTTTTTGCAAAAACTCACTGACGAACGCAAATTGCTGGCTGAAAAAAATAAATTATGGCTACGGGCAAATCCTGAGATTTTCAAAAATATTATCGACTACTATGCAAACTTTACTTATCCTGTTTTTCCCAACACCGATATTGACGCGAGCTTATATTTAAATGGTTTTTGGACTGAGCAAGAAGATAAATTTTGTCGTCAATTTCATGCGGCGCGCGATAAAGCACAATTAATCAAACAAGCGCCCGCTAAATTGAGTATGCTCGCATTACGTATTTTGGGAAGAAATTATCCGGATGCTTTATTGGAACCCGAGGCGAAAATATTTTCCAGTTATTTACAATCTCTCAATGCTGAAGAAACACCCATCGATTATCAAGGCAATAAACGTCTCACCCGAAAAACCGCGTTGCAAGAAATCACTGCATTACGAAATGAAAAAAAATTAACTGCAAATGATTTAACTTTATTGACTGAGCTTGAAAATTATTTACTGGCTTAGTGTCATCGCAGCGAAGCACCACTACTGTCCGGTAAATCTGAAAATTTTTTACTCCGTTCGCCCTGAGGAGGCGCGCAGCGCTTCCTCAGGGCGAACGGTAAAAAATTATTACAGATTTACCTGACAGTAGTGAGCGAAGTACTGGCGTCGGTACCATGTGGCATATATGTCATATTGACATATACTTAACATCACAATGAAAGTTTGCTACATTCGAACAATATAGACGCATAAAGAATACAAACCCTACAATCAAGAGAAACTGGGTGAGGAAAAACTATGAGCGCACTCGTTTTAAAAATTGATTACATAAACAAAAAATCAGCCCGTGAATTTCACTTACCGATTTCTGTATTCAAAAGACCCGCCAATTTCAAAGAATACGCAAAACTCGAAAAAATTTTGGATGAATTAATTGACGAAGTGCGTGATGATGAAAAACATCCATTGGCAATCGCGATGCAAATTATCGGTGAAAATTTGGAACAATATGATATGGAAAAATTGAATTCCTCTGGGCAGTTAATTTAGACATCGTTATACTGCAGTAAATATTGACACATGAGGAATTTTATTTTGAAAACTAAAATAGGAATAATAGCAGCTTTTTTTATTGTTCACGGAGCTTTAGCTTCCCAAACCAACCCAGAAGTAGCCACTGCAAAATATTTCGAAACAATAAAAGATAATCCTCAACAATTATTAATTTTTTTACAAAACATGCCAAAAGGTGGTGATTTACATAACCATACCGGTGGATCCAGTATGGCGGAAAATATGATTCGTTATGGAATGCAAGATAATTTATGCGTAAATAGAAAAGACAATTCACTTTCCGTCAATCCAAGCTGTGCGACGACAGATTTGCTTCAGCATGTTGTAGAGGATCCAACTTTGTATAATACATTAATTGATGCTTGGTCGATGCGAAACTTCTACCCGGGCAAAGAATCGGGTCACGATCATTTTTTTGCATCTTTCATGAAATATTCTCCTATTAGTTCAGCGCATAGCGCAGAAATTTTGGCTGAAATAACAGACCGTGCGGGCAATCAAAATGAACTTTATCTTGAGTTAATGGTGACACCTGAACTTGCAAGTTCTCTCGGGGACAAAGTAGGTTGGGACGCGGATTTGGCGAAATTACGTGAAAAGCTATTAGCAAATGGCATGAATGAGCTTGTCAGTAAAGTTTCACAGGATTTAGATAACGATGAAAAAACACAGCGGAAAATTCTGCACTGCGATACAAAACAACCAGCCGCTGGCTGTGATGTGAAAGTGCGTTATCTTTTTCAAATTTTACGTGAACAACAACCGGTTGAAGTGTATGCGCAACTGTTAGCGGGATTTGAAGCGGCCAGTAAAGACAAGCGTATCGTCGGTATCAATATGGTTCAACCTGAAGACGGTTATCTTGCTATGCGTGATTACGAATTACATATGCAAATGGTGGGTTTTTTACATGAACTTTATCCTCATGTGCATATCTCTTTACATGCGGGAGAATTAAATAGCAGTTTAGTTCCGCCTGAAGGATTGCGTTTTCATATACATGATGCAATATCGGTGGCAAAAGCCGAGCGTATCGGACATGGTGTAGATGTGGTATATGAAAACAACCCAGATCAATTATTAAAAGAGATGGCTCTGAAACATATTATGGTTGAAATTAATCTCACGAGTAATGCAGCTATTTTAGGGATTGAAGGAAAAAATCATCCGTTGCCGCAATACATGTACTATCATGTACCCGTTGCCTTATCAACAGATGATGAAGGTGTGTTGCGTACGTATTTAACATTGCAATATCAGAAAGCAATTTTAACGTATCATTTTTCCTATCCGATCATAAAAAATCTCGCGCGGAATAGTATTAGCTATAGTTTTTTACCTGGGAAAACGCTATGGCAAGATTATAATTATCAAGTGATTGCTTCAGCATGCGCGAAAGATAATATAGGTAGCAAAATAATTTCGCCTGCTTGTCAAACTTTTCTGCATGAAAATGAAAAAGCAAGCTTGCAGTGGGAATTAGAAAAACGCTTTAAAAAATTTGAAAGCCAATACGTATAATTTTTGGGGTGATTTTTACTTGCTGGTGTGTTTGAATTAACAAATGGATTCTATTAAAAGGCAAAGGTATGCCCAATTTCATGTATACACTTCCAGACTTCGGTGTGTTTTTTATATTAGTCGCATTTACCGTCGTCGTTTCATTTGCATGTATTTTTATAAATAAAAAATTTATTTATCGAAAATTACGCTACAGAGACAATGCCGCAATCAGCAGCATTAGTGCGCTGATCGGTATTATTTATGGTGTATTAGTTGGATTTCTCTGTCTTTATTTAATTACCAATCAAGATCATGCTTCACAAGCCGTACAGCACGAAGCAAATGCATTGGAAAATATTTATCTTCAAAGTACTTGGATGCAACAACCGTCAAGAGATGTGCTGCGTCAAGATTTACTGAATTATGTGAATGAAGTGATCAATAAAGAATGGCCAATCATGAGTAGTTTCAAAAAAATTGGGTTGGCAGGGGATAGAATTATTTTAAAAATATTAGATGACATCAAAAAATTCGAACCAAAATCTAACTCTGAAAATATTGTGTTTGATAACTTGAGTAGATCGGTCAATGATCTTTCTAATGCGCGTCACGAACGAATTTTAATGAGTTATTCAGCACTTGCGCCTGAGTTATGGGAAGTGGTTCTATTAGGTACGGTGCTCATTATTGCTATTAATTATGCTTTCCGCGTCAATTTTTATTTACATCTTTTTAGTACATTTGCGTTTGCAATCATGGCAGCTTCCATGCTGTTTTTATTGGTGACGTTGGATACACCGTTTCAAGGTGAGTTTGCTGTGACGGCGGATTCAATTAAGGATGTTTCTAATTTGATTTTGTCGAATCGGTAATAAAAAAAGGGTCGTGTCTTGACATGACTGTCATTGCGAGCGCGAGCGAAGCAATCCAGGCTTTTTCCAATCCCCAATTTTTTATTATCCACAGACAAAAAAATATCCTTAATAATAGTTGCATCAACTTCAGCACTCTTTAAAAACATCTCAATATTGTTATTTATGTGCTTAATATCTAAAATCTCTCCATCATGGAAATACGAAGTATAACGTGCTATATCCATTCCTCCCCTCAAAAATCAT
>CAZOFA010000065.1:0-3527 GCA_964578975.1 uncultured Coxiellaceae bacterium | reverse complement strand
GAAGCAATCCAGGTTTTAGCATCTCACGATTTTTTCATTAGCAAGAGACAATAAAACCTGGATTGCTTCGCTCGCGCTCGCAATGACGCTGCTAACTGATAGCACAACTACAGACACAAGATGTGTTTTCCTCTTCCTGGTTTTTTTCTTGTTTTTTTCCTGCACCCGCTCCAATCGATTTCAAAAATCCTTCTCTTCGCCGACTATCCGTAAAATTAACCGCTTCAATCTGAGATGGTTGAACAAACTGTTCAAGTTTAGCTTTCAGTTCTCGTAAAGGCGCACTATCTAGGTTGTGTTGCGCTAGATGTGATAATACATTTTGTGCGGCTTCACGAGCGGATAGAGACAAAGTGGGAAGTTCCACTTTTTTTTCAACTGCCTCTGCATCTTGCTGATGTCTTTCCGCCAGCATTGGACTTGCTGGAACTTGTAGAATGCTACGAAAAAAAGGATTCAAGAAAATACTTTTTTCAAATGATAATCCACATTGTTCATACCATCTATCGAGCACTTTCTTAAATTCATCGTATCTTTTGCCATATAACTCGGCGTAATTTTTATTTAGATCAACTGTTTTTCCCCAGTGCGGCACAGCTCCTAATTCTTCAAAAAAGAGTCGATCCATTTCTACTTTAAAATCCGCATAACCAGGAATATTTCTGTTGGTCACTATATCAAGACCACAGATATGAGTTTTCTCTTCATTGGTTTGACTCGTGGACAACCCGCCGTTGGTGCCTTTTAAGAAGCGGATATAGATTGCTTCTGTGATGGGAAATTGTTTTTGTTTTCGTGCTGCATATTCAGCTAGTTTTTCACAAATCCTGTCAATTGCTTTGATAATCTCTTCGCAATTTTTTTTCGTAGCAAATAAATAATCGGTATCTTCCAGGTTCGACGGAAATGCAACTTGATAATGAGCGACATCGGGCCATGGTGCTACTGATAAGGTATCTTTCGAACCCACTTCTATTCGAGCGACTAAATGTTTCATGTAAAGTGGGATTAGATGACTATGGTGCGCTAAAAAGCCAGGAACATTAAACAAATCACTTATTTTGATTGATAACTCTTGTTCGGCATCCCTCACGAGCGGACAACTATTTGTAGTTTCAACATCAAGCCCAACTGGTTTCCAGCGAATGACAGTCACATTTTTTTCGTTGCGCTCATCAGGTTGGTATGTAGGCACATACATGACGCTGACATAGTCATTGTCATGAAATAAACCGTTTTTAATGTCCTGACATAATGCATTAACACTGCGGGCTTCTTTTACGCATTGTAATTTTGCTGCCGGGGCGCATTCAATTTCCACACTTAACACGACGCCGAATAATCCAAGATGACTGGCGCGAATCGTTTCAAAATCAGGATGATTTTCTTTATCAATTCGTACAATTTTGCCATCCGGACGACAAATCGTCATCGCACGAATAAGTCCTGCCACACTGGGTTGATCGCGCCCTGTCCCATGTCCCGCGTTAGCAATAAGACCCACCAATGTGACATAGGGAATTAAGCTAGATGTGGGTAGACAAAGTTTATGTTCATCATAGAGGGCATGATCCAAATCGCCTATTTGTACACCTGCACCGACCTGAACAAGATTTTTTTCTTTGTCTAGCACTTCTATCTTTTGAAACTCAGGACCCACGAGACGCACAATCACATCGCCGCTCGCGCAAGGCGTCAACGAAAAAGATTGACTGTATTCTTTCTCATGACCCAGTTCTTTTTTTCCACCGGCGGCTGCACGCAAGACGACTGTTTCTGTAGCAGGTTTGTCTTTGTTTATTGCATTGATATAGGCAAGAACTTGTTTTAACGATTCCCTGTTTTCTATATCGAGCACAACAGCATCACGCTCAATCACATTTTGAGTAAAATTTTTAAATCCAGTTTGAGCGGTAATTCCCTTTTTACTAGCAAAATCAAGAAGAGCAGATTGATTTTCAACTGATAATGACATGATATTCCTCCTGAATAATAAAAATCCATTTGAAATACCAAACTAGCATTATGAAGATTAAGGAAACCTTAATAAGAAAGAAGGGATGGTTGTAATTTGCTCACATTGGAAAAGTACGGTTGTACACGACCAGTCAAGTGCCCTGTTTCTGTGGTGAGAGACAAATTAAATAATATCTTCAATTAATTTTTTAACCGTCCCCGTCGCAACACCCCAATTCAAGCGTGTTTCATATTCATGAAACGAAGACAGCGCCAGATTTTCATAATCAGTTGGATGTTGCATGAGATGAGTGATGTAATCGCAATAGGTTGTGACAGAACTTTCTAATGAAAATGTCATGCCATTGATATTGTTTTTTATGACCGTCGCAATACCACCCACAAATGACGTCAAGCACGGCAAACCAAACGCATTCGCTTCGCAAAAAACGATGCCATAGGCTTCTGCACGCGAGGGCATAAAAAGGAAATGAGAGTCACGTAATAATTTTTCAATTTGTGCGCGGCCTTCTGCGGTTTGTTTTGAAATAAATCCATAACATTTTACGAATGCAGGAAGATCGTCGAGCGGTGGTTTGCATCCGACAATCGCGAGCTCAACGGCTTGTCCCGTTGATGCTAACGCTTTTGCAACATTCAAAACAATGTCGCCACCTTTCCTAAACCAATCTTTGCCAAGAAATAATAATTTTATAACGCGTTTATCGCGATTTTTTATGATTTGCTTAATATCGGCGAGCGAATGCTGACGATCAATATTCGCGCCAAACGGAACGACTTTAATTTTTTCTGGTTGCACACCATAACGCTCAAGCGCATAACGCGCTGCCCAATCGGATGAAAAAATTGCTAACCGTGTACGATGCAACGTCTCTTCTGTGATGGCATGCATTTGTTGAATTGACGCATCCGTTAATCGACGCGATCCGGGGTAAAAATGTAATAAACTGGTGGGCAACGCATCGGTCCAAAATATTATGGGTTGCGCACAATCTAAATACGCAATCGGCGCTAACAGCGGCGCAATCACGGCTTGGGCATTGGTATGCGCTAATTGTTCGGCGACTTGCTGTGCGTAATATTGCAACGAAGGCGGATAATAACTAAAACTATCCCGATGGCCAGTGAATACTTTTTGCAATCGTTGTTTGATTTTAAAGAGAGGTGCTGCACGTTTTTTTAACCGATGAATATAATCAAATTCTATCCCCTGAGCCTCCAATTGCTTCGCCATATAAAAAGGGGTGCCTGACCAAGCATTAATATCGTGCGCATTGAGTATCGTCGTAAAGGCTAGCTTCATGAGTTATATTTCTATCATATTTAATCGCAGTTATTCTAATTTAGCTGATTTTAATGTCAATGTAATCAAGATACGTCATTGCGCGTATACCTATCGTCATTGCGAGCGTAGCGAAGCAATCCAGGTTTTTGTGTCTCTCACAGCACAAAACCTGGATTGCTTCGCTTCGCTCGCAATGGCGGTAGGTATTAGGGGAAGTCCGCGTTTGGGGGTTGAAGGCAACCGTAATTTTTGTTTTGTTGAAACG
>CAZOFA010000064.1:0-13819 GCA_964578975.1 uncultured Coxiellaceae bacterium | reverse complement strand
CAGCCTGTTCTTCGGCCGTAAGAAATAACCCAAATTTTGTTCTACGCCACAAAACATCATCCGCAGTTTTTGCCCATTCATATTGAATTAAATAATCTAATTCTTTTCGATAAAAAATATCACCAAAACATTCCCCCAAATCATCCATTTTATGCGCATCTTTCAACAACACATACGCACGCGTCCCATAATTTTTTGCATAATGCAGCGCAATATTTTCTGGTAACCAAGAAAAATCTTTTTTAAATGCCAGATAAAATTTCTCAAAATCATAGTCAACAAAATCACCGCCCGGTAAAGGAAAAGAGGCCGTCCAGGCAGATTTCATGCTGGGGAAATAGGGTTTTAATTTATCCAGGCATTCTTCCGCTACCACGCGATGCGTCGTGAGTTTTCCACCGATTAAACTCACCAACGGTAATCCACGCTCATTATCCATTATTAATTTGTGCTCACGACTAATCGCGGTTAATTTTTTGTTTTCATCAAACAGACAGCGCACGCCAGCATACGACCATAGAATATCTTTCTCAGAAATCGATTTTTTAAAATACTCATTCATCACGTGACATAAATATTTTTTTTCTTCATCCGATATTTTAATTTTCTCCAGATCTTCATTGAAAAGCACATCAGTCGTACCAATTAATGTAAAATGTTGTTGATACGGAATCGCAAACACAATCCGATTATCATGATTTTGTAAAATATACGCAAAGTCTCCCTCATATAATTTACGCACCACAATGTGACTGCCTTTCACTAACTTGACCGAAAGTGTTTGGTTAAATTGACTCAGCCACGGACCTGATGCATTGATGAGCGTTTTGGCGTAAGCAATTTTAATTTCATTTGCAGCCAGATTTTTATAAGTAATTTTCCAAAAATTATTTTCGCGTTCAGCGGAAAGCACTTCATGTCGCGTTAATATTTCGGCACCATTTTCTTTTGCGGCTAATGCATTCAGTACAGTCAAGCGTGCATCATCGGTACGACAATCAAAATAAGAAAAACCACGAGAAAATTTTTCTAACAAAGGTTCTCGACGCACATCTTTTTTTAAATCGACGGAACGAGAACGCGGTAATGCTTTGCGGAATGACATGTGATCATAAATAAATAATCCCAAACGAATTAACCAGGCCGGACGTAAATGTTTTTCGTGCGGCAAAACAAATTCGAGTGGGGTAATCAGATGTGGCGCTTTTTTCATTAAAATTTCTTGTTCACGCAACGCTTTTTTTACTAAGCGAAAGTCATAATATTCTAAATAACGCAACCCACCATGAATCAATTTAGTGCTGGCCGATGAAGTGCTTGACGCTAAATCATCTTTTTCACACAGCGTGACTGTCAATCTTCGCCCGGCTGCATCCAGCGCAATGGCGGTGCCATGAATGCCACCACCAATAATAAATATATCGCTTATTTCCATACCTAAATATTCTCGATTAACTCATTAATTTAATATACCATGACGGCACTGATAAGGAGGTCGAGATGTCAAAATATTTACTTGCCATCGATCAGGGCACGACTAGTAGCCGGGCCATCATATTTTCAACCGAAGGCAGACCCTTAAGCCAACACCAAATCGATTTACAGCAATCTTATCCAGAAAAAGGCTGGGTTGAGCAAAATCCCGAAGAAATTTGGTCCAATACCTATACGTGTTGCGAGCAAGTATTAAAAAAAATGAATGTAACCGCCCGTGATATTGCTGCGATTGGTATTTCCAATCAGCGTGAAACAACATTGCTCTGGGATCGAAAAACCGGTGAGACCATTTACCCCGCGATTGTGTGGCAAGATCGCCGCACCAGTGAATTTTGCCGTGATTGGTCGCATCCCATGCGTGACAAATTATCCGAAAAAACGGGGCTTTTATTAGATCCTTATTTTTCTGCCACTAAAATTGTTTGGTTATTAGAAAATGTTCCGCACGCACGAGAAAAAGCAGAACGCGGTGAATTAGCGTTTGGCACGGTGGATACTTTTTTGTTGTGGCGTTTAACCAATGGCCAATCGCATCGCACGGATGCCACCAATGCATCACGCACATTATTATTTAATATTTTAACGCAACAATGGGATCAAGAAATTCTCGATGCATTTTCGATTCCAGCAAGTATTTTGCCGACCGTATTGGATAGCAGCGCTGATTTTGGCACGACAGAATTATTCGGTGAAAAAATTTCAATTGCAGGCATGGCTGGCGATCAACAAGCGGCGACGGTCGGGCAGGCGTGTTTTAAACCGGGGATGGTCAAAAGCACTTATGGCACCGGTTGTTTTATGTTATTAAATACCGGCTCAGATGTCGTGCGCTCAAAAAATAAATTATTAACCACGGTGGCGTATCGTCTGAATAAGCAAGTCACGTATGGATTAGAAGGCAGCATTTTTTGTG
This sequence comes from uncultured Coxiellaceae bacterium, assembly GCA_964578975.1. Taxonomy (GTDB): domain Bacteria; phylum Pseudomonadota; class Gammaproteobacteria; order DSM-16500; family DSM-16500; genus CAYRUP01. Next base: position 11,409 of record CAZOFA010000064.1, on the reverse strand, counting down.
CGGGCGCGACCGTCAAATGGCTGCGCGATACTCTTAAAATTATTTCTTCCGCCAAAGAGACAGAGCAGCTTGCGCAATCGATTCCTGATAACGGCGGCGTATATTTAGTCCCTGCATTTACCGGTCTGGGTGCGCCTTATTGGCATTCTGATGCTCGCGGCGCACTATTTGGTTTGACACGCAATAGTGACGCACGTCACATCGCTCGCGCAGCATTGGAGTCAGTGTGTTATCAAACCCGTGATTTGTTAGAGGCGATGCTGCGCGATGGTGTGCATCAATTCACGACATTGCGCGTGGATGGCGGTATGGTGGCAAATACTTGGTTATTGCAATTTCTTGCTGATATGTTAAATACCACTGTCGAAAAATCAAAATGCATCGAAACGAGTGCAATGGGTGCAGCTTTTTTAGCCGGATTACAAGTCGGTGTATTTCAATCATTAGACGACATTGCACAATACTGGCAAGCCGATGCGAGGTCTCAGCCTAAATTATCATCTACATTGCGCGAAAAATATTATCAAGATTGGCTTGCTGCCGTGCATAAAGTGATTGCATAATGTTACAAATTTTTTTTTATAAAAAAAGGACAATTCCATGAATAAGAAAAATAATGCATTAATTTTTTTGGGTTTGATGATGTTTGCTGGTAGCGGGTTTGTTTTTGCAGATAATCGTCCCGGTGCTGTTACGTTGCGTTTAGCGGATGGTTATGTTTTTTTTGCCGATAAAAGACAATTAGACAATACATCAATTCCGACGATTGAATTAGGTTATAACTTCAATGAAAAATGGGGCGTTCAAGCAGGCGTCAGTGTTATTAATACGGATATTGCTCACCCGGATCCGGGTATGAAACCCGGCGCGCACGGATTTTATTATTTGTTAGACGGTGTTTATCATTTCAATGCGCATGGACATTTTCAACCGTATGCATTAGGTGGCGTTGGCATCACTGGATTGAAAGTGAGTAACACGAATGATCCCAGAGATGAAGCGAATGTGAATTTAGGCATTGGTGCGGAGTATTTTATTTCAGAATCCATTACGTTGGGTGTGGATGCAAGAGATGTGTATACCATGTCGGGCGGAAAGAATGATGTCATGTTGCTAGCGGGTGTGAAATTCTTGTTTGGTGGTGGTTATCCTGAGCCGGAAAAAGCTGTGACTTATAAAGGATGATAGTGCTCAAGAAAACGCTTTTCTAATTTCAATAAAAATGCTTTTTTATCGAGACCCCCACCAAAGCCAACCAGTTTCCCATTACTGCCAATAACCCGATGACAAGGAATAATAATTGAAATCGGGTTTAATCCATTGGCTAATCCAACTGCGCGTGCTTTGTTTTTATCTCCGATACGCATTGCCTGTTCACCATAGGAAATTGTGCTTCCGTAAGGTATTTTACACAATTGCTCCCACGCTTTAATTTGAAAATCAGTGCCATTGATCACAAGCGGCAAATCAAACACTGTTCTTTTACCTAAAAAATATTCGTCTAATTGTTTTTTGGTTTGCACAATCGTTTTTTCATTGCGTGAAAGAATGAGATGATCGGTATTATATAAATAATTATCCCATAACACTGCATGCAGTCCTTTGGGTGATGTGATCAACGTCAATAATCCAACCGGCGAATCAATTTTATCGTACGTCGCATTTTCAGGTATAATTTTCATGTTTTTATCGTCCAAAGTAGGGCAGCGGCATAAGCGCGCCAGGGAATCCAGAGCGTTGGATTCAGTTTAAGTCGTTTGATTTTTTTCTGCAGTTCGAGATCCGTCTCTGGAAATGCATCAGGATTTTTCAACATCCGCATCGCAATATACTCCACTGTCCAATGACCAACTCCTTTGATTGAATGAATTTGTTTGCATGTTTTCTCATAACATTCAGTGCCATCGAGAATTAATTTTTTTTCACAGAGCATGCGTGCAAGTTGTTTGAGAGTAGCAATTTTTGTCGAGGGTAAACCTAAATTTGATAAATCAGTGGCGAGTAATGCTTTTGGCGTCGGAAAAAAATGGTGAAGCGGCAAAGCAGCATCAAGCGTTTGTTTTTCGCCGCAGCGTTGTACGATTCGACTCAACACCGTGCGTGCCGCTTTCACACTAATTTTTTGCCCCACAATGGCGCGTACCGCTAATTCAAAACCATCCCATGCACCCATCACTCTTAAACCTGGGTGCTTTGCTAAATGTGGTTTTAATTTTTTATCGCGTTTAAGATCGTTTTCGATTGCCATTGGATCTGCATCAAGATCAAACATATTTTTTAAGCGTGCGATGAGCTCTAATAAATTTGCATGTTGATTTAACTTAATTTCAAATTCAATTTTATTCTCTGGGATTAAGCGTGCTTGAAACCAACCGCGGGTTTCACCAAATGCAATGAGGCGTTGATAAATTTTATCTTCGACGCATTCAGTTCCAGCAATTGAGCGCTGACTAAAATAATTTAAAATGTTTTCCCAGGCATAAGGAGGACGGTAAGCGAATTGCAAATGTAAATTCGTGCTCGGATGCGATTTATGTTGTCGCATCGTCGTCGGCGATTTTTTATAGCGTGCTTTAAATGCATCATTAAAACGACGAATCGATTGAAATCCTGAATTGTATGCAATGTCTGTAATGCTCAATGCCGAGTGATCCAATAAATTTTTTGCAATATCCAGTTTACGCGCGTTAAGAATTGAATGCGGACCGGCGCCCACTTGTTGCTGAAATAATTCACGTAACCATCGTTCGCCAATTCCTAATTTTTCTGCAATTTCTTTCACAGATAATCCTTCGAGCGCAAAAACATCCATCATGCGTAATGCGCGTTGAATCGTGGAAGAGGTGCCAATCCAAGCAGGGGAGCCGGGGGCTGCTTCCGGTCGACAACGCAAACACGGACGATATCCAGCATCCTCTGCTTCAGCGGCAAGAATAAAAAACTTCAGATTGCGTAAATGCGCTTTTTTAGCCGGGCAAATCGGTCTGCAGTAAATCATCGTAGTTTTGACAGCCACAAAAAATTTGCCATCAAAGCGTGGATCACGCGCTAAATGCGCGCGGTAATATTCTTGATTGGTATAGAGTGTTTTCATAGAGGCGCTATATTATCACGCTTGCTGATCATGCACTAGCTGAAAACGGCAGTCGATTTTTTTGATTACAAAAATGTAATTATCATATTCAAAAATATTAAGTTATTCTGAAGGTCGATGCATTAATCGAGAAAAAAATAATTAGGAGGATACCCCATGCCACGTGAAAAAAATATGATTGAATGGTTGATGAAAGCTCCGCGTGTTTCTCCGATTGGATATTATTTTTTAGTAGACCCTAGATGTTGGGGTAATTATAGGTATGGTATAGTGTACTCAGGCCAATATAATCTTTTGGAATTGGATTCGGTCGCAATCACTGCGTGGATTGCTAAATTTGATGGACCTCTTGCAAAAAAAAATGCGGTGTCTGGTATCCTGCAAAAAACAGAACAACATGCACTGCATTATATTTTACAAAATGATTTATGCTCCGAAGCAAATAATAAAGATGATACTCTTTGCCGATCTGATGTGACTGCTGCGACGCGTGAGGGAAATTCTTACTTTTATGTCGATCTACACAATAGAACCTTTGATGATCCAAGCTATGTTTGTCTTACCTCCATTGTTACTCAATCTAAGAATCATCATCAAACATTACGAAACGCGCGTAAACTTCATCAAGCAAAAGATTTGATTCAAGAAAATCAATTTTCGATGATCCAAGCAATTCTCAATCCATTCGTCGGTGATGATGCGGATTTGATGAACAAATTGCTGTTGGTTCAAGATAAAAAAGGCAACACGCCGTTATTTTATGCGTATTCAAAAAGACTTGGCGATAAATGTCATTTTAAGTCTCTCTTAAATCGTATCGGTCAACTAAAGCTTGTTCAAGATAAATGGAATCTTCTGCAAGCAGACAATCAACAAAACAAAAAAATTATCCATGTTATTGTGGCTCACTGGCAGAATTTGGATTATGAAATAGAATGTTTTGGCAAAAACTTAATAAAAAATGCGCTGCGTCTCACCGATGGAAATGTTGACACACCATTTCACGCTGTTTTATCCAACCCAAAACCGTTGTCGATGGTTGCAGCAATGTGCCAAATTTTTGGTAATGATCCTCATGCCAACCAAGCTGGAGAAGAAAAAAACGCTCATGTCCCGCTCGAAGCACTGTTTTGTCAAAATCAACAAGAATTAAATCCATTACATTTACTTTGCCAACGTAACTCAATAGATCAAGACACAAATACAAAAATATTTGATGCTTGGTTTAATTTTCTTCCTAGAGAACTTTTCAAACAAAAACTTTTGGAAAAAGATAAATACGGTTGCACACCATTACATTATGCAATTAAAACCGGCAATGATGCATTAGTCAAAAAAATATTTACTTTACATAATGCAGAAGATATAAATGATGATGAAAATGAATTTTATAAAAAAATAGCAAAGATTGAAGATAATGCGCATGAAACTGCATTGCATTATGCTTGTCGTTTTGGTAACAGAGAAACATTAAAACGAGTTATTGAAGCATTGGGACCAAGACAACTTTATGAAATTCGTCATCAAACTAATTTGGGAAAATTAGTTCCGCGTCAGCATCATTTTTCTGAAGCTGATTTTAAAACAGTAATAAACAAGCACAATTTTTTGTTTAACTGTTTTGAATATTTTACTTCAATTCATCCCGATCACCCTTTCAAAAACACTAACGATTTTAATAATCGTATCGCTGATTTTTCAGCATGTTTAATCGCAATTGAAGCTTCGTTTAACCATCATCAATTAATTTCTTTAAATTATACTAATGCTTTTAATAAGAAACCCCATCTACAATTTTTTAGAAGCGCGCGTTATGCTAACTTCAGAAATCTTTTTCCATCGGTAACACCATTAGAAGTGGAAGAATTTAAGGAGTTTATTAGAGAAAAATCAAGTACGGCAGGTTCTGATATCTATCAGTTTAAAGTGGCTAAAATACTTCAAGACAAGATTTTGTCGATACAGCTGGTAAATGAAAAAATGGTTCCTTCTGCACCGGAGAAATCTCATGCTCCAGAGCCGCCGCCCTCATATGCTGATGCATGCATACCGTCTGCGTATGTTTCTAATACGATTGAGGAGGTTGCTAAATCGGGATCCATTTGTAGAGTAAGCTAGCGTTGTTAGTACGCCTTCCCTGGCCGGGAAGGCGTTATTTTGTATCATCTTAGATGTATGTAATTGATGGCGCTACAACCACATTTTCTTGAGTAGTTTTTTTAGCTGCAGCTTCTTGCTCCATCTTCTTCATTAATTTTTCATGCAATCTTGTTAATAAATGCTGTCCATAAAGTTTTAAATGCGGATTTTCGATTTGAAGTTCCTGCAGTCCAATTTCACAATATTTTAATTTATCCGTTTTATTTAATTCGATCGGGACGAAAATAGGCTCAGCTTCTTTTTTATCTTTAAAAAATTCAGACTTTGGTTTAGTCGATTTAGCAGGAATGATCGTTTCATATTGTAGATCAAATAAATTCTCGAAAAAACTTTTCTCGTTTTGTTGCGTCAGATTCATTGCAGTTTTTAACATACCCACAACCTGAAAAATATTATTTAATTTTAATACTTCATCTTCAGTCGTATTATCTTTTAAGCAAAAATTTTCTAATTTGACACCGGTAGGAATAATCAGAGCATGTTTTTCTTCGCCAGGATATATATTAGAAATATCATCATCAACCAGCACTGCGCGCTCGTAAATTTCTTTTAATGGGCCACTATTCAATTTTTTTCGCGGTGGATTTAAAGGAATTCCATTTGCATCTTCTTTGGTTGGCATCCCATATTTTGTTGCTTGTGCTAGTACGGTGGGAAACTCACACTGATTACGATCCTCACGGGATAAAATGATAGGTTTAATTTTGTCTGAGAGGCCAGTCTTGGATAAATATTCTTTGACAAATAAATCGTTACGAACTCTACCTCCGCCACTAAAAAAAGCCATATCAAAGCCATTTTTAAGTAGCCATGGGGCAAATTCTTTAGCGCCTGGATGAAGAACATGAAAAAATCGAGTATTTTTACCGTCACACTCAAGAAAAAACTCAATTATTTCGAGTGGTTTGTATCCAGGTGTCGCGAAACGCTTATTGCATGCATCAATTTGTTTTACAACAGCGATTTTCGCTGATTCAGGCCCCTGTATTGAGAAGCCCGTACCCAACATTCCATCAATATCCAATACCGCAGATATTTTCTTTTCTTCGCCACTTAACATTGCACCTAAACCTCGTTAACTTTGCACAATGTTAGCACAACATGTGTATTAAACAAACGATTTCGAGCTGTCTTTATTAACGTTTTTTGATGGGGATGAAGTCTCTTTCCGTGGGTCCGGTATAAAGTTGTCTGGGGCGACTCAAGCGATAGGAGCTACCCATCATTTCATTCCAATGGGCAATCCAACCAATCGTTCTCGCTAACGCAAAAATCACAGTGAACATATTTGCTGGAATGCCAATGGCGCTTAAGGTAATGCCCGAATAAAAATCAACGTTCGGATATAATTTTCTTTCGACAAAATATTCATCTTCTAAAGCAATACGTTCAAGTTCCATCGCAATTTTAAAAAACGGATCGTCGTGTGCGCCAACCGCATCTAACACTTCATGACAGGTTTCACGCATCACTTTGGCGCGTGGATCATAATTTTTATAAACGCGATGACCGAAACCCATCAAACGGAATTTGTCATCGGGATCTTTGGCGCGCGCAATAAATTTTGGTATACGTGAAACATCGCCAATTTCATGCAACATATTCAGTGCCGCTTCATTCGCGCCACCATGTGCCGGTCCCCATAATGCAGCAATTCCCGATGAAATACAGGCAAATGGATTAGCACCGGTTGAGCCGGCGAGACGAACAGTCGAAGTCGATGCATTTTGCTCATGATCAGCATGCAAAATAAAAATGCGGTCTAATGCGCGCACTAACACGGGATCCGGTGTGGTTTCTTCACACGGCGTGCCGAACATCATATGCAGAAAATTTTCGGCATAAGACATATTATTGCGCGGCGGCATAAACGGTTGGCCAATCGAATATTTGTAACACATGGCTGCGATGGTGGGCATTTTGGCAATTAAACGTAATGCGGAAATCGCACGATGCTCGGGATTTTTTATATCCAGTGTGTCGTGATAAAAAGCGGAAAGGGCACCGACCACGCCCACCATGACCGCCATGGGATGTGCATCGCGACGAAATCCATTGAAAAAATTGCGCATTTGCTCATGCACCATGGTGTGGCGATTGATGGCTTTGCAAAATTCATCGTATTCTTTTTTAGTGGGTAATTCGCTATTCAACAGCAGATAACAGACTTCGACAAAGTTGGATTGCATGGCTAATTGATCAATGGGGTAACCACGATACAGCAGGATACCTTCGTCACCATCAATAAACGTAATTTTGGATTCACAGGCAGCAGTCGAGACAAACCCAGGGTCATAAGTGAAATAGCCGCTTTTGACTAACTTGCTGACATCAATCACTTCAGGACCTAAGGTACCTTGTAAAATATCGAATTTGATATCTTTATGTTCTATGTTAAGCGTTGCTTTCTTATTCGACATAGACTGCCTCCATTTCATTGGTCACTATAAGGAAGTCGTATGGTTATTGTCAAATAACGACCTCATACCCTGTGTCATGCTAGCATGACATGCTGTCGAAGGGTTTGCTTTGAGGGTATGTGATCGTTATAATCATAGCGGTTTTAAAATATGGTAATCAGAGGGAATCATTGAACCGTGAATAACAAAAAACCTAAAAATTTAAACCTTTTTACAATACGTTTTCCGATACCTGCAATCGCTTCGATATTGCATCGCATTTCAGGATTGATCCTTTTTCTTATCATTCCTTTTTTGCTCTGGGTGCTCTATCTTTCCTTATCTTCGCAATCAAATTTCGATTATCTCCATGAATTATTCTTAACCCCCTGGGTCAAGTTTATTATTTGGGGCGCTTTGTCAGCCTTTATTTTTCATTTTGTCGCCGGCATTCGACATTTGTTGATGGATATTGGAATTGGTGAAGAATTAAAAAGTGGGCGATTGGGTGCGATTTTAACCATCGTGATCGCAGGATTATTAATTATCTCAATGAGTATCTGGTTATGGTGAAATCGGTATTAGGTGTTAATCATCAAGGACTGCGCGATTGGTTGTTTCAACGCATGTCTGCAGTGTTGATGGTCATTTATAGTGTGGGTCTAATTACATTTTTTATCTTGCATCCGAATTTAAGTTATCCGGATTGGCAAGGATTTTTCGCACAGTGGTGGGTTAAAATTGCAACTTTGTTAGTGGTTTTATCCTTGCTGGTGCATGCATGGGTTGGAATGTGGACGATATTCACGGATTACGTCACGTGTCCAATCGCACGCCTTGTTCTACATACAATTGTGTTTCTTGCGCTGCTGAGTTTTTTCTTCGCCGCGTTTTTGATTTTATGGGGTGTTTAATCAATGAATATAGCGACGAATTTAGCTACGCATATTTTTGATGCGGTGATCATCGGTGGTGGTGGCGCTGGTTTGCGTGCATCGATTGAGTTGGCGCAATCGGGTTTGAATGTGGCGGTCATCTCTAAAGTTTTTCCGACGCGATCACATACGGTTTCCGCGCAAGGTGGCATTAATGCAGCGCTGGGCAATACCGATGGCAATGACGATTGGCGTTGGCACATGTATGACACCGTGATGGGATCTGATTTTCTCGGTGATCAAGACGCAATTGAATATATGTGTAAGAACGCCCCGCAAAATATTTATGAACTTGAGCACATGGGTTTGCCATTTTCACGCAACAACGATGGAAAAATTTATCAACGTGCGTTTGGTGGTGCCACACGAAATTATGGCCAAGAACAAGCGCATCGTACCTGTTGTGCAGCAGATCGTACTGGGCACGCAATGTTGCATGCGTTGTATCAACGAAATTTAGCTGTCAAAGCTAAATTTTTTAATGAATGGTTTGCAATTGATTTAGTCAAAACCGATCGTGGCATTGCAGGTGTCATTGCCATTTGTATCGAAACAGGTGAGGTTGTCTTTTTAAAAGCACGCGCGACGATTCTTGCCACCGGCGGTGCAGGTCGAATTTATCAATCAACAACCAATGCACACATTAACACCGGCGATGGTTTTGGCATGGCGTTACGTGCAGGTTATCCATTGCAAGATATGGAATTTTGGCAATTTCACCCCACGGGTATTTATGGCGCAGGTGTACTTGTCACCGAAGGAAGTCGCGGCGAAGGTGGTTATCTGATTAATAAAGATGGCGAACGTTACATGGAACGTTATGCGCCGCACTTAAAAGATTTATCCTGTCGTGATGTAGTCGCGCGTTCCTCGATGATTGAAATTCGTGAAGGACGTGGCTGCGGCCCCAAACAAGAATATGTATTATTGAAACTCGATCACTTGGGCGAAGATGTCATTAACAAACGGTTGCCCGGCATTCGTGATTTAGCCATTACGTTTGCGGGTGTCGATCCCATTAAAGATCCAATTCCGGTCGTCCCCACTTGTCATTACATCATGGGCGGTATTCCAACCAATGTGCATGGGCAAGTGTTAACAACTAAAAACGGACAAGATCATGTCGTCGAAGGTCTCTATGCCGCTGGCGAATGCGCTTGTGTCTCGGTACACGGTGCAAATCGTTTAGGGGCAAATTCATTACTCGATTTAGTCGTGTTTGGTCGCGCAGCAGGCATTCATATTCAACAAAGTGTGCACCAAGGATTAAATTTCCGCGAACCGACACCCGCTGATCTTGATGTGGCAATGGCGAGATTAGAGCGCTGGAATAAAAATGAAAAAGGCGAAAGCGTTGACGAAATTCGTTCGACCTTACAAAAAGTCATGCAAGAAGATTTTGGTGTGTTCCGTGATGCGGAAAACATGCAAAAAGGTTTCAAGAAATTAGAAGATTTACAGGCACGTTTAAAACATGCTGCGATAAAAGATAAAAGTAATTTTTTCAATACCAGCCGTATTGAAGCACTGGAATTAGATAATTTGATGGAAACGGCTATTGCAACCGCCTATCTTGCCAACGAACGCACAGAAAGTCGTGGTGCACATGCGCGTTATGATTATCCTGAACGTGATGATAAAAATTGGTTGAAGCATTCATTATATTTCGCCGATGGTCAAATTGCATTTCGTGCTATTAATATGAAACCACACGAAGTAAAACCCATCGAACTTCAAGACAGAGAACAATAGGAGTTTTTGACATGCGTTTTTCTATTTATCGTTACAATCCAGAAACGGATCAAAAACCTTATATGCAGGAATTTGATTTGGATGTGGTAAAGCATAATTGTTTTATGGTGCTAGATGCATTGATTGCCATTAAAAATACGATCGATGATACGTTAACGCTGCGCCGTTCTTGTCGCGAAGGTGTGTGTGGATCCGATGGGATGAACATGAATGGAAAAAATGGCTTGGCGTGCACCACGCATTTGTCTTCGTTAAAAGAACCGATTGTCATTCGTCCGCTGCCAGGGTTACCGGTGTTGCGCGATCTTGTGGTGGATATGACGCAGTTTTATGATCAATTCGAAAAGGTAAAACCGTATTTACAAAATCATGATCCCGTTCCCGCAAAAGAACGTTTGCAGTCGCCAGAAGAGCGCGCGAAATTAGATGGATTATACGAATGTATTCTCTGCGCCTGTTGCTCAACGTCTTGTCCTTCTTTTTGGTGGAACCCCGATAAATTTATTGGTCCCGCTGGTTTATTACAAGCGTATCGTTTTATTATTGATAGCCGCGACACAGAAACAGAAGCGCGTCTTGCTGATTTAGCCGATCCTTTCAGTGTGTTTCGTTGCAGAGGCATCATGAATTGCATCGATGTTTGTCCAAAAGGTTTAAATCCCACGAAAGCCATTAATCACATAAAAAATATGATGTTAGAAGATGCAGTTTAAACTATTAAATAATGATAATTACTCTATGGTTTTAATCAATGAAAACAAAACAACAACGCTCAATGCAAGACTTATGGAAAGATTCCTATCTTAACGGTGGGAATGACGCTTATCTGGAAGAATTATACGAAACTTATTTAAAAAATCCTGAGACACTGACACCGGATTGGCAAAATTATTTTAAAGAACTTGCACAATCCACCACGGATGTCTCTCATGCGGATATTCGCAATTATTTTTTACAACTTGCAAGATTACCGAAGACCACGTCACAAAGTTCGATGCCGTATCATGAACATCAACAAGAAAAAGTTGAGGCTGACTCAGCTCATTCTCTTTACTGAGGCTAGACATGT
>CAZOFA010000063.1:0-13941 GCA_964578975.1 uncultured Coxiellaceae bacterium | reverse complement strand
GTGAGAGGGCGATGTCCTAGGCCACTAGACGAAGAGAGCAAATGCTTTCTTGAGAAAAGATAAGTGTGGTATTATACGCAAAAATTGTTGACCGTATAGACGTAGACGAGAGGATAGGAAAAATTATTAAGCTGTTAAAAGGTATTCTTAAACGTTTTTCGAAAGAACCTTCCACCCACAATAAAATTAAAATTCAACCCGTTATTATTCCACGTGCTGAGCATTCTATTTCTCGCAGTCATATCAATCGCAATGCTCTGAAAGTGTTGTATCGTTTACACGAAACGGGATATGGCGCTTATTTGGTGGGCGGTTGTGTGCGCGATTTATTATTGGGACGCACGCCGAAAGATTACGACATCGCAACCAACGCGCGCCCTGAAGAAGTGCGGCGCCTTTTCAAAAATTGTCGCTTGATTGGCAAACGCTTTCGCCTCGCGCATATTATTTTTGGCAAAGAAATTATTGAAGTTGCGACGTTTCGTACCCATCATGATGACGCGCATGAACAACACGGCAAAATGCATCACGGCATGATCGTGCGTGATAATGTATATGGCACCCTCGAGGACGATGTGTGGCGGCGTGATTTCAGTATTAACGCCCTCTATTACAACATTGCCGATTTTTCCATTGTCGATTATGTCGGTGGTATGCAAGACATTAAAAATAAAACCTTGCATATGATTGGGAATCCACAACAACGTTTTCAAGAAGATCCCGTACGTTTACTGCGGGCAGTGCGTTTTCTCGGTAAATTAAATATTCGGATTAACCAAGAAACCGAAACTCCGCTCATGCAAATGAGTCATTTATTACAAAATGTTTCGCCCGCGCGTCTTTTTCAAGAAGTGTTAAAATTATTCCAAGAAGGACAAACAGCTGAAACATTTAAATTGCTAGAAAAATATCAATTACTCGCACAATTATTCTCACAAACCGCCGCCTGTCTTCATCAACCTGAAACAAGAAAATTATTAGAAGAAGCATTTCACGCGACTGATCAACGCATTGCAGAAAGTAAAACTGTTTCACCCGCTTTTTTATTAACGGTTTTATTATGGCGCCCCACGTTACAACAGGCTTCACATTTTCAAGCAGATAATTTACCCGTGTATGTGGCGCTGGAAAAAGCATTACAATTCGTCATCAAATCGCAAACGAAACAATTAGCAATTCCTCGGGTGTTAACCGCGTCGGTACGTGAAATTTGTTTATTACAACATCATCTTAATCACCGCCATGGTTCAAGACCTTATCGCACGGTGGAACATCCACGCTTTCGTGCCGCTTATGATTTATTAATTTTACGCGCCAAAGCGGGTGAACCGGTGGAGGATGTTGCGGATTGGTGGACACAATTTCAAGAAGCTGATCATGCCACGCGTGAAAAACTCTTGAAAACGCCGGGGCCACGTACGCAAAAAACGCGTTCAAGACATTTTAGGAAAAGACGCAAAGCACCGAATTCTAAAGTAAATCCCACAGAGTGAAAAATTCAGGGCAGGTTTTTGAAACACATTCTGCTCCACTGATTTGTATGCCTGGCACGCGTAATCCAATAATTGAAAATGACATGGCGATGCGATGATCGCCATGCGCATCAATGATTCCGGCTTTGGGCACACTCGGATGAATTCGAATCCAATCCGGTCCTTCTTCCGCATGCACATTAATTTTTTGTAATTCACGGCACATGACACTAATACGATTGGATTCTTGTAATCGCGTATGACCAATATTGGTGATCGCAGTCGGTGTTTTTGCAAACGGTGCGACGGCGGCAAGTGTCATGAAAGTATCGGAACAATCACGCATATCGACACTCACGCCGCGCAATTCGGCCGGGCCCTGCACGGAAAAACCCTGCGCATTTTCTTGAATGCGACAACCCATTTTTTCTAAAATCGCAACAAACTTAATATCACCTTGTTTTGAGGATTTTATTTCAATGGGTTGTATCGTTACGTGTCCTGCGGTCACGGCGGCCGCTGCAAAAAAATAGGAGGCGGTGGTGAGATCAGGTTCGATGACATAATTGCGTGCGGCATAACGCTGTGGTGTCGGAATCGAAAATCGTTCTTGCGTTAAGCGACGCACCATCACACCAAATTCTCCCATCATCGTCGTTGTCATATCCACAAACGATGCACTCACTAATTGACGCGTTTTGATTGTCATCGGCGATTCGGCGAACGGTGCGACCATCAGAATTGCTGAAAGAAATTGACTGCTTTCCGATCCATCAATCTCAATTTTTCCGCCAAGCAATCCTTCACGACCTTCTATCACAAAAGGCATGCGTTGCACGTTTTTGGGAAAAAATTTTGCGCCTTGTCGCTCGAGTGTTTTGATCAACATTTCAATGGGGCGCGTGCGCAAATGATCAGATCCATCAAACGTAAATTTTCCCGGTGATGATGCGGCGGCTGCCAATAAAAAACGTGCGACCGTGCCTGCATCAGCACACCAAAGTGCGGCTTCATTTTTGGGAAAACGCCCCGCACATCCGTGAACCACACAACGTTGATTTGATGCATCCAATTCGATGAGAATACCTAATTGACCCAATGCTTCGATTAACGCAAATGTATCATCGCTCAGTAAAATTTGCGTAATATTAGAAACACCGTCGGCAAGTGCTGCTAACAACAAAGCCCGATTTGTTATACTCTTTGAACCAGGAATGTTGATGTTCGCTGCGATAGGTTTATCGATTGTTTTAATTGACCGCATCATGATTGAATTAATCCTACACAAAGGTGACAAGTATACCATGAAGAAAAAAAATCTCGATTTTGGAGCCGTTCAAGCACTTCATCAATCCGGTCAGCTGGATGAAGCAAAAGCGGGTTATCTTGCGATTTTGCGCAACAATCCGCGCGCAGTTGAAACACTGCATGCGTTAGGAATTCTGTACGCGCAGCAAGAAAATTTCGCTGAAGCAATCGAGACGTTACAAACTGCGATAAAATATCAACCGAATGATCCCACGCTGCCGCTACATCTTGCCAATGTGCTAAAACTGCAAGGTTTATTTAGCCAAGCAGCTACTCTCTTACAAACGACGATCCAAGCGCATCCGGATTATGTGCCGGCCATTAATAATTTAGGCACGGTCTATTACAACCAAGCAAAATTTGCGGAAGCGATCCAAACTTATCGCACTGTCCTTCAAAAAGCGCCAGAGTATATCGACGCGTATTATAACTTGGGTCTTGCATTGGCGAAACAAAATAAATTTGATGAAGCCATCGAAACCTATCAAACATTATTGAAAAAAGCCCCCGAGCATTTTGCAGCGCGTTTTCATTTAGCGTGTTTGTGGATGATGTTGGATAAATTGAGTGATGCATTGCGCGAATTTTTAGTCATTGAAGAATCACATCCCTATCATCTCGAAACGCAATGTAATATCGCCACCTGTTATTTGAAAAAAGGTGCGTTAAATGAAGCGAAAAACCATTATTTAAAAGCACTCGAACTGAAACCGGACGATACACAAATTCTTTTTAATTTAGGTGTCATCAATATGCAACAAGGACATATTGATAGTGCAATTCAACATTATCAACACGTGGTGCGCATCAATCCTGATTTGTTTGCCGCGCATAATAATTTAGGCGTGGCGTTTTTAGCAAAACAACATCCTGCTTTTGCGTTACAACATTTTCAACAAGCGCAACGTTTGCAACCGGAGAACGAAGCCTTGAGCTACACCGTCACGATGCTCGCACAAAATAAACGTTTGTTATCCGCACCCCCGGATTATGTGAAATCGTTATTTGATGCGTATGCAGATCACTATGAACCGCATTTGTTAACTGCACTGGATTATCAAGTGCCAGCACATTTGTTTGCAGCGCTACAAAAAGTCACGACGCTTCATCCTCATCAATTGGATATTCTCGATTTAGGTTGTGGGACAGGTTTATGCGGTATTCCATTTAAGCCGTTTGCAAAATCATTAACCGGTGTTGATCTATCGGAAAAAATGCTGGAAGTTGCTGTTGAAAAAAATATTTATGATCATCTCATTTGTCATGAACTCACTTCGTTTTTAGCTGACAAAACAGCAGCGTATGATTTAATTTTAGCGGGTGATGTTTTAGTGTATATGGGTGAGTTAACCACTCTGTTTCAACATGCGAGGAATGCGTTGCGTGAGAAAGGTTGGTTTATTTTTAATGCGGAAATTTCTGAACAAGATGATTTTCAAATGAATCAATCGGGGCGCTTTGCACACCAGAAAAAATATTTAGATTCACTTGCACAACAAAATCATTTCAAGATTGCGCATTATGTCGTGGTTGAAACGCGTATGCAAAACAATGAGCCCGTCCATGGACATGTTTATGTTTTACACCAGTGTATTTGAACGAGCTTTTCTTAACTGAACCATTTCTGGAAGCTCAGCTAATGCCGTTTTTGTGGTATTGATAAGCGCTTGTGCTTGCGCTTTAGTGTATTGCTCCTTAATCTTGAAGAGCGCTTTCAACACATTAAATTTCATCGATTTCGTATCATCTCCGCCTGGTCCATTAAGAAGTTTAGATAGTTGCTCATACCAAAGGCAAAGAGATCTTTTATTAGCAATCACGTCGTCAACAGCTGGAAAAGATTTAAATTTAAAAAGGGATAACGCAACTTTACCTTGTCTATAGGAACCTCTGGCCTCTAAAAGGATATCTGCATATTCAGTCATCAACATTGTCTTGTTTTGTTGTAATTTATTATCGATTTCTTCGCGTGTAAGCATTCTCTATCTCCTCATTTATTATACAAACAGCCCATCTTATGATACATTTTCCTATAAATCAAAGTGTGTTTAGGCCTTGAGGAACTATGAAAAAACACAACTTGTTTGCAATCATCTTAATCAGTGCCACAGCACTTTTTACTGCTTGCTCTCATACATCCCGTTATAACTCCCAAGTCGATTGCAACACATTGAATGAAAGCTGGATTAGCCGTATTAATCTCAACCCAATGATTTGGACCCGCAATGCGGATCGTTGGTTTTTCACCGGTCAACCCACTCAAACTGAACAAGCTGCCAATAAAGCGCCTAATGAATCGGCCATGACGATCATGGCGGTAAAAGTGCCGCAATTTACGAGTGTTTCGGTCGATGGTTATTTCCAGGTGCAAATTTCAGGTGATCAAGAGCACAACAGTGTGTTTGTACTGGGGCCAAATGATGCCGTGCGACAAACCTCTGTGCAAGTGTCAGGTAACACCGTTTATGTTTCCCAAATCGTTGATCAACCCACGCGCATAAGCGATTTACGCAATGTGATTGTGCGGATCAATGTCCACCACTTACAAAATTTAAAAGTGGCAGGTAACGCCATGGTTGAAGGACGCAATATCAGAAGCAAGGGATTAGTGATCGAGTCCAGCAATGCCTGCGAAACGTTATTGAATGGTGCGATGCGTCTGTTAAAAGTCACTAACACAGGACCAGGCTCCGTCGCTGTCCTCGGTGTTTTTACGCCGACTCTGGATATTAACGACTGGGGCAATGGCGATGTGAAAGTCGCTGGCCGAATTGGGATTCGTTCGATTCAACATGACGGCCGCGGTATGGTGAGTGTGATTGGTGCCGATAGCAATGCGCTCACGATCGATGCGACCGGCGGTATCACCACCATTGCCGGTTATGCGAATTTGAAAAAATTGACCGCCGTCAATTACGCCGGTGTCTTTATGTATTGGGTGAACAGCAATGGCGCTTGTATTACTGAACGCGATTCTGCTCGCGTCGGACTGGCTGGCAGCGCGACATCACTTGATATTGATCTCGCTGATAATGCACGTCTAGAAGGTCAATATTTACGTGGCGATCATGTTTACATTCGCACGAGCGGTAATTCACACGGCAATATTACGGTGCTCTCAAAACTATTCGCATCCGCGCGCGACAATAGCAGTATTTATTATTTCGGCTCACCCGCAACATCAATCACCACCTCTGGCAATGGCAATGTTGTGCCTGTTTTTGGCGGTGACACAATATTACCGGTACCACCTGCGTCTACGTTTATCATGATGCGCGGTCCGACAATTCATAAGTGATAAAAATTATTATCACAAATTAAATAACAACACGATCCACCCATTCAACAAACTCATCACTGGCATGATGAGATACGACAAAATACCACTGATGAGGAGTAACACGACGATCAAGAATCCATACGGTTCTATCCGCGACATATTCCATCCCATGCGTCCGGGCAATAAATTGTAGAGCACGCGCCCGCCATCCAGCGGTGGAATGGGTAAACAATTTAATACGCCTAAAACGAGATTGATTCGGATACCGGCTTCGCCCATGTACATCATCGGTACACCAAACCACTGAGGTAAATATATTCCGAGTTTAATGATTCCACCCCAAAACACCGCCATTAATAAATTAGCCAATGGTCCCGCGGCCGCCACTACCGCCATGTTGTAGCGTGGATGACGCAGATTACGCGGATCAACCGGAACCGGTTTCGCCCAACCAAAAATAAACCCGCCTGCCATTAACATCACTAAGGGCACAATAATGGTGCCCACTAAATCAATGTGTTTGATCGGATTAATGGTCAGCCGCCCGGAAAGACGCGCCGTTTGATCGCCAAAAAAGGACGCAACCCAACCGTGCGCCACTTCGTGGAGAGTAATCGCGAATAAAACGGGCAACGCCCAGATGGCGATATTTTGAATAATCGTTAAGTCCATGATGTTTTCTCTCGTAATTTCGGATTATGATAAAGCAAATTAATAATAGGAACAAAAATTAAAGTGACTCTACTCTACTACAAAGCCATCGCCGGGATTCTAATTTTTTTAACCACCGTGATTGTGATTATCTATCCCATTAAATTACGCACCGCGCCGCAACATAATCGCCCATTAGAATTGGCGGATGCATTTGCCAGCGGTATTTTTTTGGGTGCCGCGTTATTTCATATGTTGCCAGATGCGATCAGAGATTTTTCCGCGATATTGCCCAGCCACACTTATCCCATCGCTGAACTTTTTTGTGCGGGCGGATTTTTAATTTTACTTTTTCTGGAAAGATTATCGAATTATTTTGCCGCAACACAAAATCACGCCTCGTTATTATCCTACATGCTGGCATTAATTCTCATTATTCATGCATTGATTGAAGGCGCAGTGCTCGGCATTTACACCACGCTCGCAACCGCGTCGGTCATTTTTCTTGCCATCATCGCGCACAAAAGTTCAGAAAGTTTTGCACTCGCCGTGATTCTCAATCGCAGCAACATGAGTTTAAAACGCATCGTCCTATTAATTATTTTATTTTCCTTGATGACACCACTCGGCATTGCATTTGGCGCGTCACTGACAAACGTCTTGCATTCCACCAGCAGTCAAGTGTTCACCGCATGTTTTAATGCGTTTGCGGCCGGAACATTTCTTTATATGTCGACTCTGCATCATATTAATCATCATGATCGACAACATGAAGAAGAAAGTCTGATTGAGTTTGGTGCGTTACTCATTGGTTTGATTGTGATGGGCGTGTTGGCAGTTTGGGCTTAAATCCCACGCCGTCATTGCGAGGAACACAGTGACGAAGCAATCCAGAAACTATTCAATTTAATATGCTTTCTGGATTGCTTCGCTTCGCTCGCACTGACGGTGTCACTATTAAGCAGTAATTAAACCCAACTCTTGCACTGCATCACGTTCTTGACGCAATTCTTTTAACGTCAAATTAAATTTTTCTTGGCCAAATTCGTTCTGTTTCAATCCGGTGATCACTTTAAGTTTTCCATTTTCAGTGCGGCAAGGAACCGAGAAAATTAATCCTTCGTCGACACCATATTCGCCTTGAGAGGCACGGCCGACAGAAAAACTTTCGCCGGCAACGGTATCGTGCGCCAAATGATGGACGCCGGTTAATGCGGCATTCGCTGCTGACGCTGCGGATGATGCGCCGCGCACTTTAATCACTTCGGCGCCACGTTTTTGAATCAGCGAAATAAAATCATTTTGCAGCCATTTTATGTCGGTAATCACGTCCGTTGCCGGTTTGCCGTTTATTTTTGCGTGATAAAAATCAGGATATTGCGTGGACGAATGATTTCCCCAAATCGTCATTTCTTTGACCGCGGTTACATCGACACCGGCTTTGATCGCGAGTTGTTTGCGTGAACGTAATTCATCTAACGTGGTCATCGCAAAAAAACGATCGGTTGGAACATCCGGCGCATTATTCATGGTAATTAAACAATTGGTATTGCACGGATTTCCCACCACAAAAACACGCACATCGTCTGCCGCATTTTCATTAATGGCCCGACCTTGTGCCGTAAAAATTTTTCCATTAATTTTCAATAAATCAGAACGCTCCATGCCTTCTTTGCGCGGCACCGCACCCACTAACACCGCCCAACTCACATCACGCATCGCTTCATTCACATCCGAGGTGCACACCACATTTTTTAATAACGGAAACGCACAGTCATCTAACTCCATTGCCACACCGCGCAAGCTTGGTAAGGTTTGCTCTAATTCCAATAACTGCAAATCGATTTCGGTATCCAAGCCTAGCATTTGCCCGGATGCAATCCTGAAAATTAAGGCATACCCAATTTGCCCAGCAGCGCCGGTCACAGCAATTTTTACGCGTTTTTTCATTGTTTTGTGCTCCTGAAGATAAGAATTGGGCGTTATTCTAGCGCGTTATGCTATACTTTTCACCTATGCAAAATATGCAAAATTTGAAAGTCATACCGCCATTCAGTCTCTACATTCATATTCCCTGGTGTGTGCGCAAATGCCCGTATTGTGATTTTAATTCGCATGCGCGACAGCATGATCTCCCAGAGGATCTTTATGTGGATGCATTGTTACAAGATCTCGATGAACGCGCGCCCGCACTCATCGAGCGCGATGTCGTGAGCATTTTTTTTGGTGGTGGCACACCGAGTTTGTTTTCTCCACTGGCGATTGAAAAAATTCTCAATGGAGTTTCGAAACGTTTGTCATTGGCATCTAATATTGAAATTACGCTCGAAGCAAATCCTGGCACCATCGATGAAGCGCGTTTTCAAGGATTCAAAACGGCTGGTGTGAATCGTTTGTCATTAGGTATTCAAAGTTTACAAGATAAAAAACTTCAAGCACTCGGACGCATTCATAATCGTGAATATGCCCTGCGCGCGATTCAGGCCGCAAAAAATGCCGGCTTTGATAATTTTAATTTGGATTTTATGCATGGTTTGCCAGCGCAATCGTTAGAAGATGCATTGGAAGATTTGCATCATGCACTCGCTTTTCAACCACCGCATTTATCGTGGTATCAATTAACCATTGAACCCAACACGCTTTTTCATCATCAACCACCTGAATTACCCGCGGATGATATTCTCTGGGACATTCAAGAAAAAGGGTATGGTGTGTTACAGCAAGCGCAGTTAAATCAATATGAAATTTCCGCTTTCGCGATATCGGGTCGTGAATGCGTGCATAATAAAAATTACTGGGAATTTGGTGATTATTTAGGAATCGGCGCTGGCGCACACAGTAAAATTACTGATGTCCAGCAAAATAAAATTACGCGTCATTCACAACTAAAAAATCCGCGTGATTATCTAAATCCCGAAAAAAAATTTACAGTCAGTGAAAATATTATTTCTGAAAAAGATCTGTGTTTTGAATTTATGATGAATGCATTACGCTTAAAATCCGGGGTTCCTGCAACTTTATTTACTGAACGCACTGGACTTGATCTCAGCGCGATTGAGCCGACGCTGTCATTTGCAAAAGAAAAAAAATTAATGCTTGATGACCAAACACAACTCGCCGCAACCGATTTAGGCTTACGCTTTCTCAATCACGTCATCGGACTTTTTTTAGTGTCATCCTGAATCCCGGCTTTAAGCATACCGGGATAAACTCCGTGAAGGATGACAAAGCTTCAACTAGCTTTTAGATGCTTTTCACGTTTTCGTTTCTCATTGCGCACATGCTGGGTTAACAAATGGCGTATATAGGGTTGATAACCTAAGCCATCATCACTAGCTAAATCTTTTAAGTCATCAATTAAATTTTTTTGAAGACGGATAGATATAATCTGCAACCCCAGTTTTTCATCAAAAGTTTTTTGTCGCTTTCGAGAGGCTTTACGTACAAAAGCTTCAGTTGCGCCTAATTCACGATTATCCCAAGCATCTTTTGAATATTTTTTACGCGTATTTTTCATAAATCTTTACCTCAGTTTCGTTGGGTTCGTATGCTGTTTTAATTTCATAACGTCCAGCAATATTTTCGATGAAAACTATTTTAATTCGTCGTCCACAATCAGTTTCAGCAATAAACCAAAATGTGGGTGGATCTGTTTGATGGTCAAGCCTGGTGTCTTCAAGCATGTCTTTAGTACGGTTGAGAAAACACTCCAACACTTCGGCGTGTGTAACATCATGTTTTAATCTTAATTTTTCAGCAATGCGTTTATTTATTATCAAATGATACATCATCATTGTAATCCTTTGTATATACAAAAGCAATATTATTCATGCGAATAATGCTTATATGGTTTGTTTAATGAGGATAGAGGTTTGGATCAACGCTGTTACGAGACAATGTTGGAAAAAAAGAAAGAGACAAAAATTAGAATTGTGTCATTCCCGCGCAGGCGGGAATCTATTTTGAATGGGTTCCCGCCTGCGCGGGAGTGACAAGCCTATTTAACACAAAAACTGCCCGCAAACTTCATCCACCAAATGATAAGAAATCCCCAACGCAATAAAATCAGGGTTTTTTACATAGCTGGAATTATAGAGCACGCGTGTATAAGACAAATCAGCTACCCAGCGTTGTGTGATATCGTAACTGACGCCCAGGCCTAGAATGGGACGAACACCGGATTTTGAGGGATCGCCGGGAATATTGGCGCGATTAACTGCGGTTCCATTAATATTGCCAGAGGTATTATATTTGAAATACCCCAAACCAAATTTACCAAAGATGCCAAAGCCGGTGGTGGAAAATGGATACATCGCTTTACCCAATAAATCCAAACTATAAGCTGTGGTACGAAGATTGTTGTTTATCTCGGCGCCTACTGCCGTGTTTGTTTTATAATTTGAGGATGAGTAATAAGTAAAACCGCTTTCCAGTGCCCCATATTGACTAAAATTACCGCCCATAAAAATGCGCCCGCCAAGACCATTATTGCTTTTCGGTTCTATCGTGAACGACGTTGGAGGTGTTGTTGGAAGAGTGCCTGTTTGTTTTTGACCGTGTAAATTTGTTGGGCCTAACATCAAACCAAAATAAAATCCTTCTCCGGTTGCATGCGCCATACTTGTTATACTCATTGCAATGATGGCTGCGCTGATTTTGGTGATCATTCTGATTGTCATTGTTTGAAATCCTCTTCGTTCAATGTTCTCTAGTAAAGCAAATTTAGGATTTATTTACAACATACACTGAAACGCAACTCCCAAATTTCTCTTCCACTTTGTTGTCCGCGTTGCTCAAATTTCGTGATCACCGGGCGTTGTGAAGAACGATCCGAGTATTGATTAACACCGGCTAAATTTGTTAATTCCGCAATATTCGATAACACCTTCATCATATGTTCTGCATAATGTTGCCAATCAGTGGCAAGATGTAATGTGCCGCCGGATTTTAATTTTGTCACAATTAAATTAATGAATTCAGTTTGAATCAAGCGACGTTTATGGTGTTTTCGTTTGGGCCAAGGATCTGGAAAAAAAATTTGTACGACATCCAGGCTCTGATCAGGAATACATTCACGCAACACTTCCACTGCATCTGCATAATAAATTCGAAGATTTTGTAATTGATGCGCTTGAATTCCCTGTAATAAACTGCCCACACCCGGCAAATGTGTTTCGACACCAATAAAATTTTGTTGCGGATGAGCCTTCGCCATTTCTAATAAAGAAAGCCCAGAACCAAAACCAATTTCTAACACACAGGGTGCTCTGCGTTGAAAAATTTTAGCGAAATCAATCAAACCATTTTTTAATGTGAGACCGAAAATTGGCAGAGCAACTTCAATCGCTTGTTTTTGTGCATCGGTCATACGCCCATCACGCCGCACAAAACTTCGCACACACCGTTTGTGTCTGATCATCATGACTCAAAATCTCTGCGAATATTTTTGTTTGACACGTCAGCAATCAATACTTGTTTTATTTCATGCAAATGACTTTCCAAACCCACTCGATAATGTGCGTCTGGATGACTTGCTAAAAATTGTTTAACTTCTCCCAGTGCAAAATCACGAATGTCGGCGATGGGTTTGGTCGGTGCCACTAATTTTCCCTGACGGAAAATGGGTTGTAATAAATCTTTGAATTGATCAAATCCTTCAACCGCTTGAAAAAGATGCGGTGTTTCCAACGTCACTAAACAAGGATGCGTCGAGGAAATGCCTTGTTCAACATCGTAAATCACATCCATCATTGGCTCATGATTGCGAAAAAAACGCCGTACTTGATGGATACCGGGATTGGATGTTTTAATCGGATCTTCGGAAATTTTTAATTTATATTCCCAGTTATTTTTGGCATCGCGTAATGCAGATAATTTATAAACACCATCAAACGCAGGATGATCAAATGCGGTCGACATGTGCGTGCCAACGCCCCAAACGGTGATCGCAGCACCTTGATCTTTTAATTTTTTTACCACATATTCATCTAAACTATTGCTCGCAATAATTTTTGTTGCTTTGAATCCGGCTTGATCTAACAATTCGCGCGCTTTCACACTGAGCGTGGCTAAATTACCTGAATCAAGACGAATCGCACGCAATTCAGCGCCATCTTTTCGTAATTTTTTTCCGATCGCAATCGCGTTTTTCACACCTTGCAACGTATCGTAAGTATCGACCAACAACGCACAATTGTGCGGCATCACGTCAGCGTAGGCGGAAAAAGCACTGATTTCATCATCGAAAGCAGTCACCCAACTATGCGCATGGGTGCCTGACACGGGAATGCCATACATTTTTCCTGCGAGCACATTCGATGTTGAAACACAACCACCGATAAAAGCAGCCCGACTGGCGGAAAGTGCTCCATCGGGTCCTTGTGCACGACGTAAACCAAATTCAAGCACCGGATCGCCATTCGCGGCCACGCACACGCGTGAGGCTTTGGTCGCAATCAGCGTTTGAAAATTCATGATATTGAGTAAGGTGGATTCGAGTAATTGGCCTTGTAATAAAGGGCCTTTGATGCGGAGTAACGGTTCATGGGGAAAAATGACCGTGCCTTCCGGGATGGCATCCAAATCACAACTAAAACGCAACTCTTTTAAATAATCGAGGAATTCATTAGAAAATAACAATACGTCAGTTGGACCGCGCAAACCGCGCAGATAATTTAAATCATCATCGCTAAAACGCCAATTTTCTAAAAATTCAATGACACTGGCCAATCCACAAGCCACTGAATAATTTCCGTTAAACGGTTGTTTGCGAAAAATTTGGTGAAAAACGGCTTCACGTTCATGAATGCCGAGTTTCCAATAGCCATAAGCCATCGTCAGTTGATATAAATCTGTTAATAATGGTGATATCACACTTAAAGTCCCCGTAGAAAAATCTACACAACGAATGCCAGCGGGATTATACTGCAAATCATGATTACACTAGAACATGTCAGTAAAAATTATATCACCCCTCTTGGAAACTTGACTGCGCTACAGGATATCAATATTCGGGTAAATCCCGGTGAAATTTACGGAATTATTGGTGAAAGTGGCGCGGGTAAAAGCACCTTGATTCGTTGCGTCAATTTATTGGAAAAACCCAACGCGGGAAAAGTCATCGTCGACAACCAAGAATTAACACAACTCGCGCCATACGAGCTACGCGCCGCACGGCGCAAAATCGGCATGATTTTTCAGCATTTTAATTTATTAAATTCCCGCACGGTT
>CAZOFA010000062.1:0-14295 GCA_964578975.1 uncultured Coxiellaceae bacterium | reverse complement strand
GATTTTCCAAACTCAACACACCCGCATTATAATCATACGCAAACAATTCCGCATACCGACCCCATTCAATCACCGTGCTCAACACGCGCACCGCTTCTTTCTCAGTTAAATAATCTTCAAGCAACGACAGAAAATTTTCTTCGAGCGCGCGATGACGCGGGTGATGCGTTAATTGGTCGTAAATGTAACGTGCGAGCGGCACATATTTTATTAAGCGTTGTAAAAATATTTTTTTACGTTCTAAAATATCTGCTTCCACAAATGCAATACCATCCTCGGTAATGGTGATATCACCCTTCGAAACTTTCGCAAAATGCAAAATTTCTAATAATTCGGTGAGAGGAAATAATTCATCGATATCCAACATCAATGTTTCAGCCACCACCGGCAAATCCATTTTGCCATTGGTTTCAGGGGCGTTCAGCGTTTCCAACAATCCCGTGACTTCCGCCACACTGGCTTCTGGCAAGCGATAACCAATATCAATCAACGGATGATCATCAGCACCCGTTTGCTCCGCACGGATTTGTGTCGTCATTAACGTATACACGCGATCGACTTGATTGCGAAAACGTGGATCCAAATCACTGCGCGGATGAGTTAAGGAAATTTTTAATTCGCCACGAATTGAACCGGGATTACTATTAAAAATAATAATGCGATCTGCCAATAAGGTTGCTTCTTCAATATTGTGCGTGACAAAAATAATGCCGTGAATTCCGGTTTTTTTCGTTTCCCATAAATCCAGTAAATCGCTTTTTAAATTGTCGGCAGTTAACACATCGAGCGCGGAAAAAGGTTCGTCCATTAATAAAATATCGGGATTCACAACCAGTGCGCGCGCAAAACCCACACGTTGACGCATGCCACCTGATAATTCTTTGGGGAATGCTGTTTCGAATCCATCTAACCCGATCGTATCAATCGCTTTCAATGCGCGCTCGCGACGTTCTTCACGATCCACGCCTAATGCTTCTAATCCCAATTCCACATTTTCTAACACCGTGAGCCAAGGAAGTAAGGCAAAATTTTGAAAGACCATCGATGTGCCACGCACCGGTCCATGCACGGGCTTACCACGATAAAACACAGTGCCAGAGCTTGGTCGCACAAGTCCCGCAAAAATTCGCAACAAAGTTGATTTACCGGAACCCGATTTACCGAGAATCGCAACGATTTCACCTTCATTCATGCGAAAATTAATATCATGCAACACGTGCAAATCTTGTCGATCACCCGTTTTATATTTTTTTTCTACATTCACCGCTTCAATCAGAGGAGTTTCATTATTTATCATCATTTCCTATCCTATCTGATAACGCGTCTCAGCGAGCACGTACAACGGTCGCCAAATGAGACGATTTAACACTAAAACAATAATGCACATCATACCAATACCGAGCGCCATATGCAGAAAATCGCCGCGATTAGTGCTCTCAGTGATGAACGCGCCTAAACCGGTTGCCACTAATTTGGTATTTCCCCAACTAATCACTTCGGCGGCAATACTCGCATTCCAAGCGCCACCAATCGCCGTAATCGCACCGGTCATGTAATAGGGAAAAATGCCCGGCAAAATCAGTTTACGCCAACGTAACCAACCCGTCGCGCCTAAATTATCGGTGACTTGTAATAATTCTTTGGGTAACACGGATGCACCCGCAATCACATTAAACAACACATACCATTGCACACCTAAAATCATGAGCGGCGTCACCCAAATTTCTACATTCAAATGAAATTTTAAAATTAAAATGACGACTAACGGATACAATAAATTCACTGGGAATGCTGCAAGAAATTGTACGATCGGTTGGATGACATGTGCGACACCCGGTCGCAATCCGATCCATACACCCACCGGCACCCAAATCAGCGAGCAAACCACAATTAATACGAATACTCTGAGCGTTGTAATTAATCCGAGAAAAAAAATGTGTCCGATCGACGTCAGCGGAATATGATGCGCAATAAAATAAACAGAATAAATTACCGTTCCTAATAGCAATGTGGTTAATAAGGCATTCCATGCATTATTGAAAAAACGCTCACGGCGAACAGAGTACGCATTATATTTTTGATAGGGTTTGGATAAGAACCAAGAAAAATTCACCATATTATTAAATAACACACTCAGTTTTCGTCCGAAAAAACGTAATAAACGTGTGCGGTGCAAAAGATCAATCACCCATGAATGCGCTTCGCGTTCTGTTGCCACTTGCTCGGCTTTGAATTTTTCAGCCCACGCCACCAAGGGGCGAAATAATAGTTGATCGTAAAGTAAAATCACAATCAACATGGTGATGATGGCATAACTAATGGC
The DNA here is from genome assembly GCA_964578975.1 of uncultured Coxiellaceae bacterium. Classification (GTDB taxonomy): domain Bacteria; phylum Pseudomonadota; class Gammaproteobacteria; order DSM-16500; family DSM-16500; genus CAYRUP01. Next base: position 11,972 of record CAZOFA010000062.1, on the reverse strand, counting down.
GCGAATGTTGGTGCCCTCAATCGCAATTGCAATATAAGAACCAATGCCGGGTAATAAAATTTGTTGATTTGACACTGAAACCGCTTCTGTTGCCACGACGAAAAACCAACCCGCTGACATCGACATCATCATATTCCACAATAATCCTGGCATGGAAAACGGCACATCGATACGCCAAAAACGTTGCCACGCGGAGAGATGAAACATATTCGCCGCTTCACGCAATTCCATCGGCACCGAACGCACCGTTTGATAAAATCCCAGCGCCATATTCCATGCTTGTGAAGTAAAAATTGCTAAAATCGCCGCACATTCAGGCCCGAGCATGCTATTCGGAAATAATGAAATAAATCCCACAATCGCGACGGATAAAAATCCGAGAATCGGAATCGATTGGCAAATATCAATGATGGGAATAATAATGCGTCCCGCACGTTTACTCTTCGCCGCCCACGTGCCAAAAATAAATGTAAACAGTAACGAAAAAAATAACGCGATTAACATGCGTAATACGGTGCGCAATGCATAGCCGGGTAAATAACGCGGATCAAGCGAAATAGGCATCACTTCGCCCAAATGATACGGCACGACCATTTGTTTCGCATCCCACGCTAAAAATGCAATCACGCCTAATGCAAACAACAACGCAACGATATCCCAAAAATTAGGATACAGTCGCCCTTTGTAGGCAGTCATGAATGGATTGCGTAAGAAATTCATTGGGTACCTCGTTACTTACAAGGCATTATCTTCGCATGAAGTGACTAAATCAATAATGATCGACCACCATCGACATTTATTACTTCACCGGTGATGTAATCTGCGTTTTGCACTAAAAACAAAACCGCTTTTGCGATATCGTCGGGCGATCCGGGACGTGCTAATGCAACGCGATTAATAATTTGTGTTTTATCTTTTTCATCTAATGTATTTTCACCTTCGGGCCACAAGATGGCGCCTGGGGAGACGGCATTGACGCGAATATCGGGGCCCAATTCTTTCGCTAATACTTGCGTTGCCATGAGCAGCCCGGCTTTAGAAATACAATACACACCATAATCACGCATCGGTCGCACACCGTGCACATCGGTAATATTCACGATACAACCTTTGGTTTTTTGTAAATAAGCTGCAGCCGCCTGAGATAAGAAAAATGGCGCTTTGAGATTGCTATCCATTAATTCATGCCAATTTTTCTCTGTCACCTGCCCTAGATGTGTTTTAAAAAATTGTGACGCATTATTAATTAACACATCGAGCTGCCCCCATGCTTCAACAGCTTGTTTAATCACATGATCTAACTGGGTCATATCCGATAAATCTGCTTTTAAGAGACTGGCTGACTGCGCACGTTGATGATTGAGCGCATCACATAATGCTTTTGCCTGAACTTCTGAATGATGATAATGCAATACAACCTGCATGCCCGCTTGATGCAATGTTGTCGCAATACTTGCACCAATACGTCGCGCCGCACCCGTAATTAAAGCCACTTTGACCCTGTTTGACATGGTATACTCGCACAATTTAATGATGGCTGATTATATGACAAGTTTGCCTCAATCACATCCAGAACTCAGCCGCTTGATTCAAGAAGAAATTCAGCAAGCCGGTGGGTATATTACCTTTGCACGCTTTATGGAGTGTGCGCTGTATGCGCCTGAATTTGGGTATTATAGCTCGCGCAAAGATAAGTTAGGAGCCGCGGGTGATTTTGTCACCGCGCCTGAAATTTCAGCGTTATTTGCGCACTGCATTGCACGACAAGCGATCGAAGTGATGGATGCACTGGGTGAAATTGACATATTGGAATTTGGCGCAGGCTCAGGTGTTTTCGCGAAAGATTTATTACTTGAATTAGAAAAAAGTAAAAAACTTCCTAAAAATTATTTTATTTTAGAAGTCAGCGCCGATTTGCGTGCGCGTCAACAACAACTGCTTGAAACGATGTGTCCACATTTATTATCACGTGTCGTGTGGCTGGAACAATTTCCTGAAAAAAAAATCCGTGGCATGATTTTTGCGAATGAAGTGTTAGATGCGATGCCTGTGCATCGTTTTACAAATTCTGACGAAGGTCTTCAAGAATGCTGTGTCGCCTGGGAAAATAATCGCTTTGTGTGGACTCTGCAAGCGCCTGCTCTCGAATTACAAAACTATTTGCAAACGTTAACCGTACCGACAGATTATCAATCTGAAGCCAGTCTCATCCAGCCTCAGTGGATTAACAACCTCGCGTCTCTCATCGAGCGTGGTCTCATTCTTTTGTTGGATTATGGTTATGGACGACAAGAATATTATCATCCGGAACGTCGTCGTGGCACACTCACTTGTTTTTATCAACATCATCATCACGATGATCCGCTGATTTTAGTGGGATTGCAGGATATTTCTTCTCATGTGGATTTTACCCATCTTGCGGACGCCGCCAGTGAAGCCGGTTTGACAGTTGCCGGATTTACCACGCAAGCTGCATTTTTGTTGTCGTTAGGCTTGCTGGAAAATGCCGCGCCAACGGATGAAATTGAAAAGTATAAACAGAGTCAAACAATTAAATTGTTAACGTTGCCGAGCGAAATGGGCGACATTGTCAAAGTGATGGGCTTGACTAAAAATCTTGATATTCCCTTGCGTGGATTTTCTTTACTAGATCGACGACGCGATTTACTTTGACTTGATTCTTTGTAGCATGTTTTGTTGTTGGCTAATCGCTTTCTTAAAATTTTCATAAAATCGTTGACGCGCAGCCTCTGCGTGGCTGAGTTTCATTAAACCAAAAAAAGTAAACGGTTTATCAAGACTTGCCTTTGATCCGATCAACGCCATCGCATGAAAATGCTGCTCCCAATTTTTATCTTTTTCAGCAATTAAACAATGTTGATATATCTTGGCTAAATCAGTCGGATATTTTTTATTATTTATTTTCTTCCAACCTATTTTTACATTTCCTTCTGCCAACAGTGGGGTGCTTTCAATTAGATTTTTTATATTCTTAATAAATTGTTCAAAAATATTATTTGACACTGCATGCGCTGTATTTTCATCCACCGCGTCCGGTAATTTTAATTTCATTTGATGCCGATGAATTTCATAGGCATTTCTTACTTGATAATAATAAAATTTTTTATTGAACAGAGCTTTTTCGGGCTCAGGAATCAGCTGATCAACATGCTGTGGAATGAGTTCAAGAGGAATCCGTCTCACAAGATTTCCCATTAATTTATCTTCAGGCGTGTGTTTGTTTGAGGCATTTTCTATAATTTTTTCTTTTGCGGCACCGAGTATTGAGTTCTCTAAATATAATTTCATTCCAAGATATCGATCGCTCTGTTTTTTTAATTCTTTTCCTGGGCTCATCAGCAAACCTAATTGTGCTTCTAATATTACAATGGTTTGACTGACCGATATAAACTGATTTTCTAAGAGATCCGATTTTTCCTTATCTTTTTCGAAAAATATAGCTTCTATTATTTTATCTCGTGAACGACATAAGCTATTTAGAACACGTTCCAACTTTTCACATTGCTTATTTAATTCTTGAATTTTACCGTCAAGCTCAATTAATTTCTGCTCTAAATGCCAAGCAAACATTCTCAATTGATAATAATGAAAAATATCTTGAGAAATACTTTCTGCCAATACATCCGCAACTTGAGAAATTAATATAGCAACATTATCGGAATATCCTTTTTTCCTTAACGAATCATTAATTTTTAAAAAATCTTCATAAATAATTAAAGCACTATCAACATTCTGTGTAGTAAGTATTTCTTTAAATTTAGCTGACGATTGATCAACGATACGATTTTGATAATAAGAGCCTATTGTGACGATAATGATGTTTCTTAGGGGGTAAACCAAATCATATGGATCAAAGTGACAAAGTTCATCTTTAACACCTTGAACCAATCGCCCTGCTTCCGTCGCTGGATTTGAAATACCCTCACAGATATCATTTAATGAAAAATTTCCTTCTGGCACAATTGCATTGAGTTGAATGAGCTGTTGAATAATTGGGACAAGATTATTTAGCTTTGTTGCTACTTCCTCAGGTGTTAACTGCTGTGCTCTCTCATCCTGAGCGTGCACATCGCTAATCGATCGCAACTCACGAACGAGCTTATTGATTTCGTCATGAACCGCTTCATCCGCATTTACCTGTAGTATTCGGACAAAATACTCAATGAAATCTTTAAGATACATTAGTCGTCTATCTGTTTGCATACCACTCCAATCGTTTAGTTCTCTGTTTTTTCTATTATTATGCTGAAACAAAGCTTAAGGCAATCTGAAATAGTACTAAAAAAATGGGCTCTTGGTTAAGATTTGAGCTTGCTCAGAGTAACATGGTATTTGCTTTGATAATTTTTTATCAGGTATAATCACGCGCTCATTTTAGAGGTATTGCCTGTGGCGCGTATTGCGATTGTTGAATTACATAAAGAAGAGTTAAAGTTCTCAGCCGGGCACTTTATGTTACTTTCTGCGACCGAACGCGAAGGCATGCATGGCCACGATTATCAAGTTGGCGTCACGTTCAAAACACAGATCATTGATAATGGCATGGCGTTTGATTGCCGTTTGTATAAACAACGTTTATTGGCACTTTGCCAATCGTTGGATTATCGTTTTTTGTTACCAAGTCATTCCAATTATTTACGTATTGAAGAAACAACAGATAAATGGATCATTCATTTCAATCAACAAAATTTTTCTTTTTTAAAACAAGATACCGTTATGTTGCCGATGTGTAACGTGACGTTAGAAGAATTGTCGCACTGGTTTTTGCAACAATTGACGCGCAATCCAACTGAATTACAACACCATCACATTCAAGAAATGATTGTGCATGTTTTTAATGGTCGCGGGGAATCGGGTGCGTCTATTTGGCATGCGCCTATTTTTTCTTTGGAGACGTCGTCAAGCGAAGAGACGTCGCTCCAATAACACCGGCAACGGATGGCTTGATTTTGCTATCTGTTTCCATGAAAGAGTAACGATTCAATTTTTTCCTATTTTTTGCATCCGATATTATCTTATCAATCTCATCTGTGACAAACGTTTGTGAGTTGGCAATTTGAGTCAGTTCTTGTTTTAGTTTTTTGCGCTCTTCTTTAGTGATATAATTTTGAAATTGATTCATCTGCTGTTGCACACGAATGAGATAAGCTAATTTACTCACCTCTTTCACCACTTGATTGATTCCCTCAATGATCGATCTCGGAGGTTTTGTAGAATCAACGAGTTCATCAATTTTTTTTCTCGCTTGTTCTAACCTAGTTTGCGGTAAATATTCTTTACATTGACCAATTACTTTGAGTCCCATTTTGACAGCAAGTTCTTGTTGGAGCTCTTCCAACCCACCTATCAAAGCTGATTTTTTTTCTATATTTGTCATGTCTTGGTCAAACACCACAGCATTAAGCTGATTAACTTTTAATGCAAAAAATTTTTTTTCTTCTGCTTTGTTTGGCTCAAAAGCACATAATTGCTGAATGACTTCCATAATTTCTGATGAGAGATCGGGTATTGTTTTTTGATTTTGCATAAATAAAACACCCCCTGATTAATGGTCATATATTTACCAGTATAGAGGATGATTAATATTTGAGCAACTGTAGCAAAACAATATTTCTGCTGTAACTGTAAAATTTTTCTTTATTTACAATATGTTGCGATAGAGGTGGCTTGGCACTGCCCGTGGGGAAGCGGGTGCGCCTATTTGGCATGCGCCTATTTTTTCTTCATCAAGCGAAGAGACGTCGCTATCTTCATCAGCTCAGAATCCAGAGATGGATCAACTCTATGTATATGCTTTTTAAATCTATGAATTCGACGGCGATACGCAACAAATTCATCTTGAGGTAAAACCGAAATATTTTCTTTAAGCATTGCAGCGACACTCGCAATCCGTTCTTTTCTTCTCATGATTTCTTCATGCAGATTAGGTTTTACATTATCGAACAGTGAGCTCCCGCCAATGGGACTTGCGATGGATGGTTTGATTTCATGATCATTTAACGACTCCAAGCGGATGCGTTGAGGCCTTGGCGTCAAAGATGATTGTGATGACTGATTTGTATATACCGCCTGTTTTACTTCATTAATGATAGTACTTAATTTTCCCGCCATTACCGATATAGGTATCATGATTGATAACGCATCAATTTTTTTCTGAAAAGCTGTCCATTCATCTAGCGTTAAAATTTTTTTATATTTATCCAGTTCCTGTTTTGCATGACAAATCATTTCGCTGAAGAGAGCTTTTTTTGAAGCTGCTGTTGCTGCCTTGACGAGCGTTCTTAAAGAAGTGAAACAATGCTTCAATTTATCTAAATCATTGCCCGCTCGCATTAATTCTTGATCCCACTCTTCAGAAATATTCGATCTCATCAATGGATCCGGCTCTAAAGCACACAATTCATCAATGTGAAGTTTAATTTTTTCCTGAATATGAAAAGGCATTAATGCTGAATTTATCTTCATTTCAATTATTTCTATTTCATGGCCGGGGAAGATGGAAGCGGCTTATTTTCGTTACTCAAATCAAGTGAAGAGCTCATGGACGTTGAAGGCAAATGAATATGAAACCTAAATGATCCACCGATTGGAGAGGCAATAGATGGCCTGATTTTTATTTCATTCTTTGGAAAACAAAAACGTTTTTCTACTTTAGATTCTTGTAATGCAAAAATTTTTTGGCCTTCATCATAGATTTTATCATATTCTTCCTTGATCGCTTTAAAAAATGTTCTTACTTTATCTTCCGTTGGAATGCCTTGAGTAAATAAATTTTCATAGGCTTTGAGAAATTCGATATATTTATACCTAGGTATGTGACCTTTCACTTTTTCATTCAGACACCTTCTTATTTTAAGGCGAAGTTCTAATTCGAGCTTTAATACTTTCCGATCCGTAGTGTCACACTTTTTAAGGAGTTTTTCGCTTAATTCTTCCTGTTTTTCCTGATCGTCCTCTTCTTTACAAAGTTGATCAATAAGCTCCAACAAATCAGTCATGATTAGCTCCTCATAAAAAATATATTTTTGCTATAAAGCAGGCTAACTTGATATATTTACCAATCTAACGATTAAGAAGCAACCAAATGTTTACTATTAAAAATGAAATACTCGCCGCCGAAAAAAGAATTCGCGCTCACGTAAGAGAAACTTTTTTGGAGTATTCGGTTCCGTTGAGCCGTGAAACAAACGCCGAGGTGCACCTCAAATGTGAAAATCTGCAATATACTGGCGCCTTTAAAATACGCGGTGCTTTAAATAAATTATTAAGTTTATCGCCTGATCAACAAAAAAAAGGGGTTGTCACTGCTTCATCCGGAAATCATGGTGCGGCGGTCGCATGTGGCTTAAATAAATTATCCATCCAGGGCAAAATTTTTGTCCCCGAAAATGCTTCCTCCACCAAAATTGCCAACATTCGCAATTACAATATTCCTTTGGAATTTCATGGCACTGATTGCATGCAAACGGAGCTGCACGCGATTGAATATGCTAAACAACACGACATGATTTATTTATCTCCCTACAATGATCTGCAAGTCATTGGTGGGCAAGGCACGATTGGTTTAGAGCTGGCAAATCAACTTAAACACATTGATGCCGTGTTGGTGCCGATTGGTGGTGGCGGATTAATTGTTGGGATCGCAGGATTTTTAAAAACGGTTTCACCAACAACAAAAATCATTGGCTGTTTACCCAAAAATTCTCCCGTGATGGCAGAATCGATCAAGGCAGGGCGCATCATTGAGATGGAAACCTTAGCCACTTTATCCGATGCCACCGCCGGCGGGATTGAACCGGGTGCGATGACGTTTGAATTATGCCAACAACTGGTTGATGACTACATTTTAGTGTCTGAAGATGAAATCAAACATGCCATTATCACTTTAATCAACATGCAGCATCTATTGATTGAAGGTGCCGCAGGTGTGGCACTTGGCGCACTCATCAAAAACGCTCACGCATTCCAGGGGCAAAATGTCGTGGTGGTTTTAAGTGGTGCTAATATCAGTTTGGACACGTTAAAAAATATTTTAAAGCCTGACTGAGTGAACCGTCATTGCGAGCGCAGCGAAGCAATGACGGGCTTAAATCGCAACCTTTGACCCAATCTCTAAAATAATTTTTCGGAGCCACTGATGCCCTAAATCATTTTCATAACGTTTATGCCAAGCGAGATAAAAATGGATATCAGGAATATGAAAAGGCAGCTCCTTGAAGACATATTTTGCCGACGGATAAGTCAACGCCGTGCTGCGAATCATGGTGGCGATCAAATCGGTTTTCTCTTCCAACAATTTAAAAATCGGCAAAATAAACGGAATTTCCACGCGAATGTTACGTTTATGCCCGATCTTCGCTAACGATTCTTCAACCACCGGTGGAAAATTTGGATTATCGGCACGCACGGCGATATGCTGATAATCAAGATAATCTTTCAAGGTGATTTTTTTCTTTTGGGCTAACGGATGATCTCGATGCATGACACAAAATGCATTTTCTTTAAAAAGTAATTGAGTACAAACAGGTGATTTTAATCCGGCAATTTTTCCGATGGCGAGATCATAATCATTTTTTTCAAAAGGTTCTGAATAACTCAGGTGATAAACAGACACAATCGAAATTTTTATATTGGGTGCATTGACGCGTAAATAACTTAAAAGTTTGGGAATCAACAAAGAAGCTAAATAATCAGAAAGACCGATTTTAAAAACGCGATCGGAACTAAGCGGATCAAATCGTTGACCGCTAATGATAAGGCATTGCAATTCCTGTAGCACTTGATGAAGTTTAGGTTGTAATTCTTTGGCATAAGCGGTTAATACCATGTGATTTTTTTCACGAATGAGCAAATCATCTTTAAAAAGTTCACGTAATTGTTGCAAGTTATTGCTCATCGCCGCTTGAGTAATAAATAATTTTTTAGCAGCCTGGGTCACACTGCCTTCCAGTAATAAGGCATCTAACGCAATTAATAAATTCAGATTTACTTGATAAAGATTCATAAAAACCACCCCTAGACATATAACTATTACTTATAATGTTAATCAGTAAAATAAATTTTAATTATATCATTTTTTATTATAAAATTCATGTTATCAATAAAAGAGAGAGTGGGTTTTTATGTTTTTTACGGTCATTTTGCTTGCTATTATGGGCTTGATTGGGACAGATCTTTTTGTCCCCTCACTCCCAGAAATTTCACACGTTTTTCAACAAACTCAAAATCATGCTCAGCTAACGGTGAGCCTATTTTTAAGTGGTTTTGCGCTATCACAATTGTTTTATGGACCGATTTCAGATCGCATCGGGCGAAAACCTCCTTTATTATTTGGCGTCAGCATTTTTATTATCGGCTCATTGATTTGTGTTTTTAATTTCAATTCGTTCGTTATTTTATGTCTTGGCAGAATCATGCAGGGTTTAGGAGTGGGCGCAGGGCTTTCATTATCGCGCGTCATTTTACGCGATTGCTTTTCGGGGAGTGAGCTCGCGATCAAATCATCAAAAATTGCCATGTTTGTTTCATTAACACCCGCTGTTGCTCCATTTTTCGGTGGCATTCTACAACAGCAATTTGGTTATCATTCTTCATTTATTTTTATGCTCATTTACGGAATATTATTACTTATTCTGTTGAAAACACGCTTTCACGAAACCTTGCGCAATAAAGACAATACCCTCACGCTCAGTCACGTACTGATTCAATATGGAAAACTGCTGAAAAATAAATTTTTTATTTGTTATGCCTTCATCGCCGGATTGGCTTTTTCATCGATTATTTTGTATGCCAACATGATGCCTTTTATCGTACAACAAGAATTAAAGTTAACTCCACTTGAAAACGGATCATTTATTTTAATCGCAGCACTGGGGATTTGTTTGGGCGCATTCATTAGCAGTCGCCTACTAAAAAAATTCTCTCCCAAATTTCTCGTGCTCGCCGGATTGTTATTATTTACTTTAAATGGTTTTTTACTGGTCGCATCTGATCAATTTTATGGGACACATCTTTATTTTCTGATTCCATTTTTATTTTTCATTACGGTGGGTTGCGGGTTCATTTTTCCCAATGCGCTTGCCATCTGTTTCTCTACCATTAATTGCAACATCGGCATTGCAGGTGCTATTTATGGCACATTGCAAACATTGATATCGATGATCATCAATTTTTTATTAAATATGATCTCACAGCAAGGACAAGCTTTAATGGGCAGTTTTTATTTATTGATTGGGTTGTTCGGTTTATTTCTTTATTTCCTCAGCACGTCAACTATTAAAACCTGGATTGCTTCACCCGCAAAAAGCGCGGGTTCGCAATGACGAGCCATTGAAGCATCACTTAGTTGCTTTAATAATTATTATACGCTATAATACCTCTTTTAGAGATATCTTTAAGAGGTTAAAACATGCCCAAAACAAATAAAACCCATTATGCCGTTCTCGGTATGCTTTCAATTGCCCCTATGTCAGGCTACGAAATACGTCAAGTGATGCAACAAAGCACCGCGAATTTTTGGTCTGAAAGCGATGGCCAGCTTTATCCAACGTTGAACAAGCTCACTACGCTGAAGCTTGTTTTATGCAAAACTGACAAAACAAGCGCGCGCGAGAAAAAGGTATATCACCTCACCACTAAAGGGCGCACCGAATTAAAACAATGGCTCGCACAAGAACCTGAAACGCATATTGTGCGCAATGAATTTATGCTCAAATTATTTTTTGGCGCGAATGTTTCGCCAAAAATCAGTCTCGAGCATATTCAAGCCCATCGCTATCAAACCAAAAAAATGCTCTCGACGCTCGCTGAAACCAATAAACAGTTAGTACACGAGCATAAAGATTCATCTCATCTGCCTTTTTGGCAAATGTCGATTGAATACGGAATTGCCATCGCTGAAGCAAAATTAAAATGGTGCGATAAAGTGATTAATGACTTAAAAAATATGAAATGAGGGGAAAAGCATGAGTAATTCAACTGTGTTAATGATTCTAGCCATTATTATTTTTGTTGTTATTCCAAGCTTCAAAGATCGCGTGGTTCCGGTAAAAAAATTGCTAATAACGCCTGCTATTTTTATGTATTTATTTTATCAAACCATTAATGAAAATTTTATGACAAATAATTGGATGATTGCCTTTGGTCTTTTGATGGGGATCGCAACCGGTGTTTTAATTCGCCGTAAAACTGCGATTAAATCGGATAAGAATAAATTATTAATTTGGTTGCCAGGCAGTTATCAAAGCCTCGTGACATTTATCTTAATATTCACAGTACACTTCGCGATCGGTTATTTACGCTCCACCCATCCCAGTTATCTGACACAAGCCAGTTTAGGCCAGCAAATTTTATTATTTCTACTCTCATACGTTTCGAGTATTGCTGTTGGGACCAATAGTCTTTTGTATTATAAATACTTAATCAGCCAATCGGGTGAGCTTATTTATTCAAGGAAAAATTAAGACCTGGATTGCTTCGTCGCTACGCTCCTCGCAATGACGAGCCGCCCGTCACCGTCATTGCGAGCGAAGCGAAGCAATCCAGGCTTTATAACAACGAACCATACAAATCCACCCACTGCGGATTCATCCTTTCAATAAGCGCCAATTTCTTTTTTCTAGAACCTCCCTTGATCTGTTTTTCCCTTGTAATGGCACCCTGCATATCTTCATATTGTTCGTAGTAAACAAGTAATTTACAATCGTATCGTTGTGTAAAACCCTCTATTTTTTCGTGCTTATGTTGATAAACCCGTTTTAATAAATCACTCGTAACACCCACATACAGCGTGCCATTCGGCTTATTTGCCATAATATAAATAGCGGGATCACGTTTATACATTGTTTGATTTCCTACTCTGTCATTGCGAGGAGCGAAGCGACGAAGCAATCCAGGTTTTATAACAACGAACCATACAAATCCACCCACTGCGGATTCATCCTTTCAATAAG
>CAZOFA010000061.1:0-14906 GCA_964578975.1 uncultured Coxiellaceae bacterium | reverse complement strand
CGCCGGTATTACCAATCAACACAATCACTTGGCCTTGGCCCGCCCCCCCACCCCACCCCTCGCCATGGCCCGCGCCGCCACCCAATCCAGGTTTTCTTGAATTCCACAAAAACCTGGATTGCTTCGCTACGCTCGCAATGACGAGCGGTGACGCTCGCAATGACGAGTGGCTAGGCTAACAATGACGGACGATTATCGATTTACTGCTAACCAATCTTGAATTTGCATGATCTCTTCATAAATAATATTCGCATCCAGCGGCACATGCTCAGTGTCAGGCGCCACTAACATTTTGACGGATTTATTTTGTAACTTTAACGCCGCATAAAGTTCTTCTGATTGTGATCGCGGCACGCGATTATCATTTTCACCATGTAAAATCAGTAATGGCGTTTTAATTTGTTTAACATAAAAAATCGGTGAGCGTTGTAAATATAACTTATCGTTATTCCAAAACGCATCACCTAAATATTGCGTCAAATAAAATGGAATGTCTGTAGTTCCCGAAAATGAAATTAAATCGGTCAAGCCATCACCGTCAATCGCGACTTTAAAACGTTGCGTTTGCGTGATCGCCCATGCGGTCATGTAGCCCCCATAACTCCAACCAAAAATAGCAAGATGATTGGGATCCGCAATATTGTTTTGCACTAAATAATCGACACCCGACATAATATCTTGATAATCTTTTCCGCCAAAATCTTTGAAATTGGCTGTGCGAAATGCTTTGCCATAGCCTGTGCTGCCACGCGGATTGGGCTGGAAAAGAATAAATCCTTGGCTGGTTAAATTGGCAAAACAACCCGGCACAAAATATTCCCCATATTCCTCACAACCCCCTAAATAGCGTGTTGGCCATACACCCGCAGGACCGCCGTGCACCATCACCAATAACGGATATTTTTTCTTAGAGTCATAATGCGCGGGCGTTATTAACAATCCTTCAATCGAAGTATTATCTTTAGATTTCCAGGTAATATTTTTTATCTCGCCAAGATTTTTTTGCTGAGCGGATTGGACATTGCTCACTTGAGTTAAATGAAAATTTTCAATCGGACTCACAAACGCTTCAGGCGCAGTATGTTTAGTTTCATAAGAAAAACCTAACAGCGTATGATTTTGATTTAAAGAAATCGTCAGTGGATCAATAAAACCTTCTTGCGTGGAAATTTGTTTAGCTGGAATAGTGGGATCCAGATCTAATGAGTAAACTTGAATACCTGTGGTTTTGTAAGCATCTAACACTAAAATTTTATTTTCTTGATACCAACCAATCATCACCGGATTTTCATTAAATGTATTTGCCAAACAATGTGTAGCAGTGAAATCACTGGCTTTCGTCACGCAAATTTCACCATAGACCACTGAATTATTCGTTAATTTCATTGGATCACTTGGATGAGAATGAAAAGCAATCCATTTACCATCGCCTGAATAAAAAGGTTGATTGGCCGATTCGCGATAGGGAATATAAGTGATTTTATGATTTGTCACTTGAGCAATCGCAAGTTTACTTTGATTGGAAAACGCGGCTTCCGGATGCATTTGATATGAGAACACAATCGATTGACTATCGGGCGAAAAATCAAATCCGGCATCGACGGCGCTCGGAAAATTTTTTGTGATACTCACATTCTCTGGCGTCAGCGCAGAAATTTTATTGGAATCGAGAGAAACTAAAAAAACACGGGAATTCATGTTTTTTGTGTCGACATTGGTGAGCGAAGATTTAGAAGTCGGATTTTTTTCTGTGCCAACAAATGCAAGAGATTTGCTGTCAGGCGACCATTTCATGGCGGCAATTCCATTGAACTCAAACCATTTTCTATTTTTATTTTGCGCGAGATCAAACAACCAAATACTTTGTTTTTTATTTTCTTCAACGAGATAGGCAATTTGCTTTCCATTCGGTGACCAAACCGGCATTGATGCATGGAGATGTTCTGCGGTTAATAATTTTGTCGTATTTCCATCTTTCAAATAAATCGTGGATTGCCATTTTTTATCGGCCTGAGTCATTTGAACTTGCATCACAGTAAATGCAATTTTTTTTTCATCCGGTGATGCAACAACATCCCCAATGCGTTTGAATGCGAATACATCATTGGCGGTGTAATAATCTGAAGGAGTGTTTGCGAATGAATTATTAAAGAAGACAAATAATATTAAATAAACCAAGCGAAATTTATGCATACATATCCTTGCTGGCGAGGGCTCATTGTTGGATTTTACCAAAAAAAGCAAAGTCATGCTGTGTTATTACGGGCGCGGTGATTCCCCTGGTTGTGATGGGGGAGTTGCTGCATAGGGACAACCTGGCTTGAATTTTTCGAAAAAGGCTTTCACCGACGCATGACCGTATTTTGGAGTGTTCCAGTAAGACGGATTAGTATTTTGTTCCTTCATTTGTTGTTCTCCAATTTTTTGAATAATAGCGAGAGCAAAAAAGGGGGAGAGGATGTTCTGTTGATTGTAGTCTAAAATCCTTATAATTTTATCCAGGTTATCAGGAAATTGCGTTAAATGCTTTTTAATCTCTTCTGTGTCTGCTCTGATTGCATTTAGCATCCCGATATCTTCAAGTGACTTTGTATAGTCTTCTTTACTTTCTCCCCGTGTCAGAGGAGACATGCTTGTTATAGCCGTCGAAAGAAAATCATCAACATTAGGAAGGATGCAAAGATGGTCGCTGGGTTTGCCAAACGGCTCATTTCCTCGACGTCCTAACTCATTTCCATCGTCCAGATTAATCCCACTCCCAGCGCCATATTTTTGGTTCCAGATTGACGCGCCATTACCTGAATGACCATGAGTGCCGATTAAATCAAATAGTACACTCAAAAAACCCATCAAGTGATCGGGTGATCGGTTCCAAGCACTATAAAGAAAAGGAGTAAGATTTATATTCTTCCAGGTGTATTCATCACCCCAATCCGACTTCGCTTCAGCGCATAATTCCTGCAATAAATTGCGCGATTCGACTGTTTGATTGGGTAAGGTAACTTGCGTGTAACCCTGATGCAATTGTTCTGTAAATTTTGCATTGAGTTGATTAATGACGCCAAATACCTTTTCTGGTGTTGTTTCATCATACTGAACGCCATAATAATTTGCATACGCTTTTATTGCTTCGGTACCGACTGGTGCATGACTCATTAATCGAATAGCCGGTTTCAACCGGTTCGATACATTAAATGAATAATCAAATAATTTAAGTTTAGGGAGATAAACAGAATTAATTAATTCAACGATTTTTTCTCTTTTATCCGGGTAGTTATTTACAAACGAAATAAGATTATTTAATGAACGTCGTTGACTAAAATTAGTGAGTATGGGTGGGATGAGATGGCTATATAAATCACTTAAAGCGGCGTGACATATTTTTGGATTTTTGAGTGCAACAGGATTGTCTGCTGGTTGAAATATATTTTCACTCGATTCTTTCTTTAATTTATTTATCTCATCTTCTATTATTTTTTGTGACGCCGAAAGAGATACAGTTTGAATATTCTTTTGTTTATCTTCCATGCGACAAAATATTTTTCCATCTTTGTCTTGGTATAAATAAATATGATTCTCATCAGATACTTTAGGATGTTCCGTATCCTGCATTAAAAAAACAGGTGTGGATTGAAAGAGTAGCCACAAGATGAATTCTAAATCATGATTCGAATAGATAATATTATAATTGACTTTGCTCTCGTCCAATTTTTTTAACACTTCGACTGTTAAAAGATCACTGAGTCCTCGATCGCCGACGAGATCCCCGGCGAGAAGAAGATGTTCATATTTACCGGGATGTACAACAACATTCTCACGTAAAATTCTAGCAAACTCATCTTGTTGAGCCGGAGTTAAGTTTTCACCTTTGGCATAAATTCCGGCTAATGCTCTACGATCCTCAGGTTTTATTTCTAAAACACCGAAAGCTTCTAAACGATATAAAAATGCAAATGTATTACCATGCATGTCAGGGAAAATAAGTTGTTTTGCATCAGTTTTGACATACTCAGGTGGGTTTCCATTTGCATAACTTCCAAGATCATGAGACATAATTAACTCATTATGAAATGAGATATATTTATTATAGTCTTTATTTTACTGAAAAAGCGGGGTCAACCCATTGTTATCCTGAACCCCGGCTTTAAGCATGCCGGGGTAAGCTCCGTGAAGGATCACGCGCTGTGCGGCACCACTGTTTTCAACCGCAGCACAAACTCTCGCAATACATCAATTCCACTTTCTTCTGCTTGTTTACACCATTCTTTCAATGCCAAGAGCAGCGCATGCTGAGTCGCCGTACTTTTTGCCCAAATCGTTTGTAACCGCACACGAAACTGGTAAACCAATTTTAATGTCTGGTGCTGTTCCAACACCTTGGCTAAACTCGAATGAGGCGCTGCATCACGGATTAATAAAGTGCGTATTTTATTGGAAAGTAAATCCGATTTTTTTCTTTCTTCATTAAATACGGGATGAATGACTGTTTTGCAAAAATTTGCCATGATTTGAAAACGATTAGCCAGCACCGTTTTTAAAGTATCATAATCGATTGACGATTTTTTAGGATCTAACATGAGGCGCGGCGGCACATATTTTGCTTTCGCCAATCCAAAAAATTGTAACAATTGGATCACCGACCAACCCAAATCAATTTCCCACCATTTAACGGAAAATTTTGCCGACGTTCCATAGGTATGGTGGTTGTTATGCAATTCTTCCCCCGCCAGAAAAATTCCCAAGGGAATAATATTGCGCGATTCATCTTTTGATTCAAAATTTCGATAACCAATGGCATGACCGACACCATTAATCACGCCACCGGCAAAAAATGGAATCCAGGCCATTTGCAGGGCCCAAATGGTGATCCCAATAAAACCAAACAAAATAAAATTAATAATCAACAAAGCAATATTGCCCGCTGCACTGTGTTTACTATAAACGTTGCGTTCTAGCCAATCATCCGGCGTACCATGACCATAACGATCCAATGTTTCCTGATTACATTTTTCTTTGCGATATAATTCCGCTCCTTGTAATAACACTTTATTTAATCCATGAATTTGTGGACTGTGTGGATCATCGACCGTTTCAACTTTCGCATGATGTTTTCTATGCACCGCCGCCCATTCTTTGGTAATTTGCCCTGTCGTCAACCATAACCAAAATCGGAAAAAATGACTCACGATCGGATGCAAATCAACGGATCGATGAGCCTGGTGTCGATGTAAAAAAATAGTAACGGAAAACAAAGTGATTTGCGTTAAGACTAAAGTAACAACGATATAACCCCACCATGGTAATTGAATAATTCCCAACATATTGACCTCATTAATTAGTTTAATAAAAAAAAATCTGCAAATTGCAAAATTAAACTAGCATGTGATTGATGCGCATCAGGTAAAATTTATCCAATAAAATACTTGACGCTCGCATGCATTTATTCATTCATCAAAAAATGACATTTTTACGAATAAAAAAAATTTTTATTGTCAATAATTTTTGGGAACTGTTGAAAATGTTGTGTAATATATAGTCACAAAAAATACTTGACGTTGTCTAAGGGCTTGGCTCATCACTTAAATTTGCATCGAATATTGAGATTGTGGTAAATTTATACCCTAATTTATGTTGGGAGCGCATTAACGATGCAAAAATTTATTATAAAAAAGTTACAGAAAGAGGCGAATCAACAGCAATCGGGGACGACAGAAGTAAAAGCACCCGAATTACCTGTGGAAGAAGAAGATTTAGAAGAATTAGATTTATACGCCTTCTTACAGTTACCTCGAGATGCGACTGAACGTGACATTAGAAACGCCACGGCACCTAGACCATCGTCTCAGACAGAAACTCCGTATTATTTGTACGATTACGATCTCGCCAGAGATGAAATGGCGCTTCAGGATAAAATATTTAAAGTATCCCAGATATTGGGAAACCCTGAGAAGAAAGCGGCGTATGATGCGAAACTTGCTGCTCGAGAAGAAAGCTCCGCAGCGGAAGAAGCACCCCCCAGAGTAACAAATACTTTTGGCAGGTAAAAAATTTAAGTATAAAAGTGTCCTACCCAGTGACTCGTCATTGCGACGTCCCTTCCTCGTCATTGCGAGCGCAGCGAAGCAATCCAGGTTTTCGTGGTGATCAAAAAAACCCAGATTGCTTCGCTGCGCTCGCAATGACGAGGTGACGAGTCAGATAAAAGAGTCTGACCCTGAGGTAGTTGATATTAGAAAAAATTTGCTGCGCGATGATCGTGTCTTCAGCGACAATTTTTCAAGTGCGCTCAGCAAATAGTTAAAAGTTGCTTCTCTTATGCTATAGTGTCCGCATTTGTCATTGCGAGAGCCGCGAAGCAATCCAGCATGAGTAAAAGTTTAATTAAATCAACGTCGATCGTATCCAGCATGACGCTGGTCTCGCGCATATTTGGCTTTTTACGCGATATTGTCACCGCGCACATGTTTGGTGCCACTGCTGCCTTTGATGCGTTTTCGGTGGCGTTTCGCATCCCCAATTTAATGCGTCGTTTATTTGCCGAAGGTTCATTTTCTCAAGCGTTTGTGCCTGTTTTATCCGAATACCAAAAACAAAAATCTTCTGAAGACATTAAAAGATTTGTGGATGCAGTGTCCGGCACGCTAGGTTTTATTTTACTTTGTGTGACGATCATAGGCATCGTACTGGCCCCTTGGATTATTCGTATTTTTGCACCCGGTTTTGCAACCGATGGCGCGCGTTTTGAGTTAGCGGTCACGATGCTGCGCATCACCTTTCCTTATTTATTATTGATTTCACTCACCGCATTTGCCGGTGCCATATTAAATACCTACAACCGATTTTGGGTCGCAGCGTTCACGCCCGTGTTTTTAAATCTTTGCATGATTGGAGCGGCGTTTTGGTTAGCACCACATTTGCATATTCCCATCATCGGTTTGGCGTGGGGCGTTTTTATCGCGGGCATTGTGCAATTTCTTTTTCAATGGCCGTTTTTAAAAAGATTAAATTTATGGCCGCGACCGCGTATTCGTTTTCACGATCAAGGCGTGATGAAAGTATTGAAATTAATGGTGCCCGCATTATTTGGTGTGTCGGTGTCACAAATTAATTTGTTGCTGGATACGGTGTTTGCATCTTTGCTGGTGATCGGTAGCGTGTCTTGGTTGTATTATTCGGATCGTTTAATGGAATTTCCCTTGGGGGTGATTGGGGTTGCGATTTCGACGGTGATTTTGCCGCATTTATCACGTCATCATGCCTCACAATCCCAAACTGATTTTTCTCACACGCTCGATTGGGCTTTGCGTTGTGTGTTGATTGTGGGTTTACCTGCCGCCGTTATTTTTGCGGTGATTTCAGGGCCGCTGTTAAGCACGCTGTTTCAACACGGCCATTTTGACGCGCATGCAGTGATCATGGCACGCAAAAGTTTGACAATGTTTGCACTCGGTATCGCACCTTTTATGTTAATCAAAATTCTTGCTGCAGGATTTTATGCGAAACAAAATATGCGTACACCGGTCAGAATCGGAATTTTAGCCATGATTTCCAATATGGTCTTTAACATCATTTTAATCTGGCCGTTAAAACATGCGGGTATTGCGCTGGCGACATCATTGTCTGCGATGTTGAATAGCGGATTGTTATTTTATTTTTTACGTAAAGAAAAAATTTATATTCCGCGTGAGGGTTGGCGTTTTTTTAGTTTTCGTTTGTTGATTGCCAATATTGTGCTCGTCATTTTTCTCTGGGTAAGTTCAGGTGATGTGTACACTTGGGTCACGCATGACACCGGATGGCGGGTGATTCATTTAAGCATGTTATTGCTTGGATCGGCAGGGATTTATTTTGCTAGTCTGTGGCTAAGCGGAATCCGACCGCGGGATGTGCTCATCCCGCAATTAGACTAGACCGGCTCTGATACTTGAAGCGGGTGGCGGTACATTGGATTGCATCGTGGAAGGCAAGCTGCTGAAAGAGGACGAATGGAGTTTATCTAATTGTCCAGCAATGACGCCACATTCTTTAAGGAAGTGTTCTAATTTCAATTTGAACGCACGCGTATTTTTCTCGCCTGTCGTCAATTGATTATCGATGACTTGGTCACGTCCCATTTTTTCTTGTTCTGCTTTTTCAAGTTCTGCGATTCTTGCCAGTACAGCACGAATCATATCAAAAATTTGATTTTGCTCGCCATAATATTCTTTTATTAACGCATCGCGGCTCATGTTAGAACCTTTGACTTTTTCCCCGATTTGATCACGTTCGCTGGCAAATACGGCAGCAGTTTGTTTGCCTGTCTGTGTATTAACTTGTTGCAGCTTTCCAATAATGATATCGATGTTACTTTGCATTTCATTTAAATTACTGAAGTCCTGCAGCTGAGGGGCGATTCTGCTTAATTCAACATACAGAATAGTTGCCCGCACTAACGTTTTATCGTCAGGGGGGACGCTTCGTGCTTCAAAGTATTCTTGAGCAAAACCCACAAATAAATTTGCATACGTTGCACGGTTATTGTTTGATTCAGGGGGCTGTATGTCTGCGACATTACGTTGCATAAATGACCTCGTTATAACCTCTTCCAATTATAGCACTTTTACAATAAAGCCGATATACGCGTATAATGTGCCGGCTCTAAATTAATGAATGGGTTATGCGCTATGACAAACGTAATTCGCGGTTTATGTAATATTCATTCCGCGCCTAAAAACGCCGTGGTCACGATGGGTAATTTTGATGGGATGCATATCGGGCATCAAGCTTTATTGCAAGCGACCATTCAAAAAGCACGTGCGCTCGGCACTCAATCCTTGGTGATGCTTTTCGAGCCTCAACCCTATGAATTTTTTGCGAAAAACCAAGCGGCGGCGCGTTTAACGCGTTGGCGTGAAAAGTATTGTTTCCTCCGAGCAATAGGCATTGATCACGTATTCGTGATCCGTTTTAATCAATCTTTTGCAGAGTTACCCGCCGAACAATTCATCGAAAACATTT
Organism: uncultured Coxiellaceae bacterium; assembly: GCA_964578975.1. Lineage (GTDB taxonomy): Bacteria > Pseudomonadota > Gammaproteobacteria > DSM-16500 > DSM-16500 > CAYRUP01. The sequence continues at coordinate 5,909 of CAZOFA010000061.1, read as the reverse complement.
TAATTCAGACGCTGCAGATAAAACACATTATGCTTGGTGATGATTTTCATTTTGGTCATAAACGTCAAGGCGATTATCGGTTAATGCAAAAATATGCTGAAAAAGCGGGATTTACCGCAGAACAAATTCCGAGTGTGCTATTGATCGGCGAACGGGTCAGCAGTACACGGGTACGCAAAGCATTAGCACTCGCCGATCACGCGCTGGTTGAACGCTTGCTCGGTCGACCTTATTCTATGGAAGGACGCGTCGTCTATGGCGATAAACGCGGACGTCTCATGGGTTTTCCCACCGCCAATATTTATTTGCATCGTGCGATACCCCCGGTTCAAGGCGTTTATATCGTGCGTATGCAAAATATCGCAGAAAAAAGTTTACCGGGGGTGGCCAATGTTGGCATACGTCCAACAATTGGTGGCACGCGCAGCTTGTTAGAAGTACACTTATTTGATTTCAATCAAGATATATATGGGCGTCATGTAAAAGTGGAATTCGTGGAAAAACTGCGTAACGAACAACGCTATCCGAATTTAAATTTATTGATCGAACAAATTGCGAAAGATGCGAAAGCGGCACGTGCTTATTTCGAAATGCATGAGGAATTGTAATGAGTGATTATAAAAATACATTAAATTTACCAAAAACTGATTTTCCCATGAAAGCAAATTTACGCGAGCGTGAACCGGAAATTTTAAAAAAATGGGACACACTGCATCTCTATGAAAAAATCAGAGAAAAAAATAAATCGCAGCAAAAATTTATTTTTCATGACGGGCCGCCGTATGCAAACGGTCATACGCATATTGGTCATGCCGTGAATAAAACGTTAAAAGATATTGTGGTGAAATCCAAAACTTTCGCGGGCTATGATGTGCCCTATATTCCGGGTTGGGATTGTCATGGTTTGCCGATCGAATTAAGAGTTGAAAAAAAAATTGGCAAAGCCGGTCACAAAATCAGTGCGGAAGATTTTCGCAAAGCCTGTCGTGAATATGCGACGAGTCAAATCGACATTCAACGTAGCGAATTTAAACGTTTAGGTTTATTAGCCGATTGGGAACATCCATACAGCACAATGGATTTTAAATATGAAGCGGATATCATTCGCAGTTTAGCCACCGTGATGCAAAACGGTCATTTGCAAAAAGGTTATAAACCGGTTTATTGGTGTTTGGATTGTGCGTCCGCACTCGCTGAAGCAGAAGTGGAATATGCTGATAAAACCTCACCGTCGATTGACGTGCGTTTTAAAGTGGTTGATGAGAAAGATTTTCTTAGCCGTTTCGGTAAAATAAAAAAAGAAGGACATGGAAATATTTCCATCCCGATTTGGACCACCACACCGTGGACATTACCCGCGAATCAAGCTGTGGCATTGAATCCTCGCACTGAATATGTGTTGGTGACCACGGGTGAAGAACGTTTGTTAATTGCCGAACCTTTGTTGACGCAAGTGATGCAACGTTATGAAATTAAAAATTATCACATTCTGGCGAAAGCCACCGGTGACGCATTTACGCAGCTAAAATTACACCATCCATTTTATGAGCGCGAAGTGCCTGTCATCACGGGTGAGCATGTGACGATGGATGCAGGCACCGGTGCGGTACACACATCCCCTGCGCATGGTCTGGATGATTATGTGATGGGACAACAATATCAATTACCACTGGATAATCCCGTCGGTGATGATGGTTGTTATATTTCAACAACGCCTTTATTTGCGGGCGTGCATGTGACTGCCGCGAATGAAAAAGTGCTTGAAGTGTTGAAGCAAAATAATGCGTTGTTGTATTTCAACAAAATTACCCACAGTTATCCGCATTGTTGGCGTCATAAAACACCACTGATTTTTCGTGCGACACCACAATGGTTTATCAGCTTTGAACAAAATGGTTTACGCATGATGGCATTGGCTGCGATCGAAAATGTGCATTGGATTCCAGATTGGGGCCAGAGCCGCATTTTTAGCATGGTCGACAAACGTCCTGATTGGTGTATCTCACGTCAACGCACCTGGGGCACGCCGATCGCTTTATTTTTACATAAAGAAACCGGTGATGTGCATCCTGATTCTGTCGCACTCATGGAAAAAATTGCAGAACGCGTGGAAAAAAATGGCGTTGAAGCATGGTATGCGCTGGATGAAAAAGAATTATTGGGTGAAGATGCAAAACACTATACAAAATGTCGTGATATTTTAGATGTGTGGTTTGATTCCGGTGTGTCACATCAATGTGTATTACGCGAAAATAAACAGTTGGGTTTTCCCGCGGATTTATATTTGGAAGGATCCGATCAACATCGCGGTTGGTTTCAATCCTCGCTGTTAACATCACTTGCAATGCATGGCAAAGCGCCGTACAAAACCGTATTGACACATGGTTATGTGATCGATCTGGAAGGGCGCAAAATGTCAAAATCATTAGGCAATGTGATTGCGCCAGAAAAAGTGATTGAGTCAATGGGCGCTGATGTGTTGCGTTTGTGGGTGGCATCCATTGATTATCGTGCGGAAATTAATGTCTCGGAAGAAATTTTAACGCGCACCTCTGAAACCTATCGGCGCGTGCGCAATACCGCACGATTTTTATTAGCGAACCTCGACGGTTTTGATCCCGAAAAAAATTTAGTGAAAACTGAAAACATGTTAGCGCTGGATCGTTGGGCGGTAAATAAAATGCGATTACTGCAAAATGAAATGATCAAAGCGTATGACACCTATCAATTCCATTTAATTTATCAAAAAATTCATCATTTTTGCACGGTGGAAATGGGCGGATTTTATTTGGATATTATTAAAGATCGTCAATATACCTGCCAAACAAATAGTATTGCACGTCGCTCAGCGCAGACTGCGATGTTTCACATTATTGAAGCGTTAGTGCGTTTGATGGCGCCGATTTTAAGTTTTACCGCAGAGGAAATTTGGCAATATCTTCCAGGCAAGCGTAATGAATCGGTATTTTTAAATACCTGGTATCACAATTTAGCCGAGCTTTCGACGCATGAAGTGATGAATGAAACGTATTGGCAATCACTGCGACAAGTGCGTGATGTTGTGAATAAAGAATTAGAAATGCAACGCAAAGCCAACAAACTGGGCGCGCCATTGGAAGCGTCCGTGCATTTATATTGTGACGCAACGCTGCATCAACAATTGAGCGCATTAGAAAATGAATTGCGTTTTGTGTTAATTACCTCGAGCGCCGATGTGCATCCGTTGAAAGAAGCGCCGAGTGATGCGATTGCAACGGAGATGACAGGGCTTTCAATTAAAGTTGAACCGGTGTCTTATCCAAAATGCGAACGTTGTTGGCATCGTCGATCCGATGTGGGTGCCGATAAAAAACATCCGACATTATGTTTACGTTGTGTGGAAAATGTGGAGGGTCAGGGTGAAATACGAAAATTTGCGTAAGACAGGTTTGTGTTGGTTGTGGGTGACTATTGTGATTTTGATTTTAGATCGCATCACAAAATATATTGCGTTACATCAATTACCGCTTTATACAGAAGTGCCAGTGTTTCCCCATTTTAATTTCACACTGGCGTATAACACAGGCGCTGCATTTAGTTTTTTGAATAGCGCGTCCGGTTGGCAATCTTGGTTTTTTGCTGTGATTGCACTAGTCGTCTGTGTGGGAATATTAATTTGGTTGTCGCGTTTATCCAGACAACAACGTTGGTTGGGAATTGGATTAGCCTTGATTATGGGTGGCGCGATTGGCAATGTATCCGATCGATTGTTGTATGGTCACGTGATCGATTTTTTAGATTTCTACGCATTCAATTGGCATTGGCCGGCATTTAATGTGGCAGATAGCGCCATTTGTGTGGGCGCGTTTATGCTATTTTGTGATGCGATCTTTCATCGTTCGTCCTAACACAGCCACTCGTCATTGCGAGCGTAGCGAAGCAATCCAGGTTCTCTTACGGCACAAAAACTTGGATTGCTTCGCTACGCTCGCAATGACGAGTGGCTGTGCTACGTTATTTATTGCGGCCACTTCGCTAGACGACTTCCTGCGGGAGGTGCTGAAGCAGGTCCCCACGATGTTTTTCCATCACTGGTTTGAATGGTATGTTGGATCAGATCTCGACGATTCAAACTCACATCGACCATATGCGTTAATGAAATCATCGTATGATTGGGCAGTTGTATCGCGCTCGGCGCAAATGCGTTTCCAAAGTTGTCATAAATTCCTAAACCAAATCCCGTAAATTGATTGACTTGATCTGCAATGATAAATGATGGCGCCACTTTCCCTACCGCATCATACGGAAATTCAGATTGATAAAAATAGTCGCTGCCATTTTCTCCCGCCCAAAAAACTTGTTGTTGGATAAAATGTTCAACGGCTAAGCCGTACATCGTGACATTGCGACCGTTGACGATTAAACCTTTTCTCGCATCGCTATTGGCGCCTACACCATGATCTGCACGCCACAGCCATAAATTATCACCGATAACAAAATCATCATTAATGGTGAGACAACTATTCGTGTGTGTCGCCGCAAGACGACCACCGGCTCTGCAATACACATCCGACAGTGTGGTTGGAGTCGTGGCCTCACTACTGTCTTGGCTTTTATTTATTTGCAACAACGAAGGATCATCCGCGGTTGCGCTCGCGGCACCCGCTTCGAAAATCACTCCAGAAATTTTAATGCCTGCCGCATTGGTTGTGATAATCGGCGTACCGGGTGTTTTCGCCGTTAAAACCGGTAAACCTAAACCTAACACAACCGTATTTTTTGTTGAGATGTTGATGGGTTTGTAAAAATCATATTGTCCGGGTGTAAAAATTAATGCTTTCGGATTTGGAATCGTGCTGTCATTTAATTTTTGATTAATCTGATCAGCCGTCTCGCCTGGAAATGCGATGATGAATTGATTGCGCGGAATGATTGTCCCCACATTTCCCCAAGTCGGACCTTCTGACGCGCTATTATTCATCGCAGGCACTACCACTTCATAATCTTGTTGAAACGCTAAATAAGGTTTTTCTTGAATGCGCGGTGTGTTCGGCACAACTGTATCAGGAAAATCTTCGCTGGGTTTAAAATTAGTATCGCCAACAAATACCATATTCCATCCCACAGTGGACCATGCTTTTATGCTGGTATTTCGAGACAGCCATTGTTGTTGATTGACGGGTGAGATGAGACCATCGACTTCTGAATTCGCGAGAAATCCACCACTTGCCCAGCACCCACCGCCTAATGCGAGTGTTAAATTGCCTTTAAATATTAAATTTCGTAACGGAGATGCTTGAGACACCGCCCAGGTCACGTTATCTGTCAGCGTTAAATTTTCTGCGATGCGCCAAAACATTGTCGTACTGTGACCACCGATCAAATCATTCACTGTGATGGTTTTAAGTGTGGTGTCACGCGGTGTTAAACCTAACCCTGCGACCTGTGTGTAAAAACCGACAGGAACTGAAATCGCTGAGTAAGTCCCTGGTTTAAAAAAAAGTGCAAAACCGTTACTGCCAAATTCATTGTATTGTTCTTGATTGTGAATGGCGTTAACAGTGGATTGAATCGTTGCTTGATGTTGTGAGTCGAAAATACAAACGTTTGGGCCGAATGGAGAAGTGTCAGAGCCGTTGCAGAGAGAATTATCAGCATAAGCGAAATTAGCGCTGCTCAAAAATATCAATGTATAAGTTATTTGTTTAGAGAATTTCATTGTTATCCTCGCAAGGTGCCATTCCCGCCTGCGCGGGAATGGCATGAAAATAATGACAGTCAAAAAAGGGGGTCATTCTATCATGAATTGTGAAGTCGAGCCTTTTTAATAATAATTATTATAATAATCAATTAGTTATATATTATTTGCTCAGCTTGGGATTGATTGACATGATTATTTTTTAATTTTACACTGCATACATGATCAAACA
>CAZOFA010000060.1:5182-15252 GCA_964578975.1 uncultured Coxiellaceae bacterium | reverse complement strand
TCGTGTGGCGTGGGGGCGGGGGCCCCCGCACCCCCCCCCCCGGAGACGACGTGTGCAGAGATCGGACAGCAGCGCCTTCGCAGGAATGGCCTTTGGCATAATTCTAACCAATTGAATTGTATAATAAATGAACTAGATCAAATAAATGCTCCCTTTTTTAAGATAAAATAGAAGATATCTAAAAAAGAGGAGTGGTTTATGCGTGTTCTAGCGTTCGTATGTACCGTTTCTGTTTTGCTTTCTTCTTGCGCAACTTATTCACCGTCACAAGATAGAACTGTTCCTCCAGATGCCAAAAAAATGACCTCCTCTGAGCCCAGAGCGGATTATTCATCACGCATTCCAAGTCATATTGCTACCCATGAAAAAGTTATTGTGATTAATCCGAATGTGCATGTGTGGGGAGCCTATGGGGCGGATGGCAATTTAATTCGTGCGGGTCTTACTTCTGCCGGATCAGATTGGTGTGCAGACATCCAACGTCGTTGTCGTACAAAACCGGGAAGTTTTAGAATTCAATCATTAGGTGCGGCAAGTTGCAAATCAACGCTTTATCCATTACCTCATGGCGGCGCACCCATGCCCTATTGCATGTTTTTTAATGGGTCCCAAGGTATGCATGGCAGCTATGCAGTGGTCGAAGGAAATATCAGTCATGGATGTGTGCGCATGCATGTCGCCGATGCAGAATGGATTCGTTTTAATTTTGCAAATATCGGAACAAAAGTTATTGTAAAACCGTATTAAAAAAATATTTAAGTTGCTTTTTAAATCGGCCGTCTTTATTCTCTAACGGCTGATTTTTTTTATTATTTATTTTTCTATTTTTTTATTCAAGAAAATTTTATTTTATAACAATAAGGAATAAGTTATGTTAAGTTCAGGTCGTCCTCATGAAACAGCAACCACCGAAGATGGAGTAGAATTAGAGCGCTCATATCTTAGAAGGGATAAAATAATTCTTTTGTTCAATTTTGCTTTCCATTTAGGTTTAACATTTGATAATGCTATTCAACATATGCAAAATGATCCAGAATCATATCCTTTCTTTTTAACGGTTGATAATCAGTTCGCTCAAACCCTATTAGCATTTGCGCTGTTAGTGGAATCATTACGTCGTAATCAAACACATACGAAACTCAGTGAAGCATATCAAATCCCAGCTTTAATCACATTCACAGGAGCGGCCGCTGTTCCAATTCTGTATTGGAAAATCATAGGTGGCGAGTTCAATTTTGAAAATGTGTTCACCGATGTTGAGAAATTCAGAGAAGCTGCAATGCATGGCGGCAATGCTCTCGTTACAGCAACTGCCGCACTGTTGACTGGGCGTGGTTTTATGCCTAAGTTGTATACTCAAATGGAATGCAGTGTTTCTAATCTTGCTAATTTTGCTTTGGATACAGCACGTGCTGCAACTCCGCCCCTCGCGGCTACATTATGGGTAGGTTATTATGCTTTTGGACAAGAATATCTCGGTATTCCTCCGCTGTATAAGGAAATGGATTTAAGCGATCCACAAACGATGCTGAAATTTTCTGGTTTAGGCGTAGGACTTTATGCTGGAGTTGAAGTTGTAGGTTATACAGCAAATTTTATTGCGCGTTGTCTTAAACATTTGTGTTCAAGAAGTAACGCTGCAAATGAACATATGTTGCTGGACGAACCCGCAGCGGCGTCTTCTCGAGCATCAAGATGCCCAACTCTATCTCTTCCCTCGTGTCCGACACTTCCATCTTTGTCAGCTTCGTGGTGTTGCAAATGGGCAAGACGAAATAATCCAGCAGTAACGCAACCTTTAGTACCTGATCAGGAGTCTCAAGTTCACACAAGTCCTAGCAGTAAAAGAACTACTTAGAAATTTAATCATACCGCAACGCCTCCACCGGTTGGAGGCGTGATGCGTTCCAAGCAGGATAAATCGTCGCAAACACACTTAAGAAAAATGCAACCAAACTAATGATTCCCACATCACGCCACAACAACTCAGACGGCAGATAATTCACAAAATACACGCTGGAAGAAATCAGCGACAGATGCAGCGTTTTTTGAATCCAAATTGAAATGGCTGTGATGTTGACGCTCAGTAAAATTCCGCCGAAAATGCCGAGCAACGTACCACCGATTCCAATCACCGCCCCTTGCACCATAAAAATAGTTAAAATCATTTTAGGTGTTGCACCATAGGTACGTAAAATCGCAATATCCGTTTGTTTGTTTTTGACTGTCATCACCATGGTGGAAATTAAATTAAAAATCGCCACGGCAATAATTAAAATGAAAATAAAAAACATCAGTGTTTTTGTTAAGCGAATATTTTCAAAAAAATCGCCGAGCTGTTCGGTCCAATTTCCTGCGCGTAAGGAAGGCGGTAATTGATTTTGTAATTCACGCGCGATGAGCGGTGCATCGTAAATATTTTTAATATTCACATGCAATGCAGTGATGGTGGATCCTTGTTGAAATAAATGTTGAGCATCGCTGAGATTGATAAATGCATAGCGCGTATCAAAATCAAAACTGCCACCGCCCGCATGAAACAATCCGACCACGGTGAATTTTTTAAAATGCGGCGTGATATCGCGACTGGTTTGTGTGTCTTGTGGGATGGCAGCCGTAATGGCATCACCGAGTTTGACATTCAGTTGTTTTGCTAAATTTTCACCGATGACAATACCGTCGGCCGTATTGGTGAGATTAAAAAGATTCCCTTGGGTGATTTTTTCCGCGATGGTGGAAACGGATTTTTCTTTTGCTGGGATAATTCCGCTGATAATGGCAGCTTGTGTGTTACTGGCGTGAATTAATAATGCTTGTCCGCTGACGAAAGGTGCAATACCGGTAATAGAAGTTTTTTTTGCTAATTGATTTTCTAATGTTTCCCAGTCGGATATTTGTCCGATGTAACTTCCAATCGTGATAGGAGAGACCATGCTAAACACTTGTTTTTTTATTTCGCGATCAAAACCGTTTAGTACGGATAACACAGTAATTAATACGATCACGCCTAACGCGATGCCGAGCATGGAGATCAATGAAATAAAAGACACGAAATGATTTTGTTGTCTTGCGCGTAAGTAGCGTAATCCAATAAAGATGGCAGTTGGTCTGAACATGGTGATGGTCTCAATCTGTAAATGAAATCGTCATTGCGAGCGTAGCGAAGCAATCCAGGTTTTCGTGCAATTTAAGAAAACCTGGATTGCTTCGCTACGCTCGCAATGACGAATTAGCTGATTCTAAGATTAATCGTAGGGCATCACAACGACTTTCGTTCCCACTTGCGCAAAGTTATAACGCATCCATTCCGCATCAGGAATGCGCATGCGTACACAACCGTGACTTTCATTGTTATCCACGACAATATCATCCGGTGAACCATGCAAGGCTTGTCCATTACTGAAATACATGCAATACGGCATCAACCCCCCACCGCTTGGTCTCGGATATGTTTTGGAAGCACAACGATCGTCACCCATGGAAAAAATTCTGTGTGCGCCTCTCGTTGTTTTACAGTCCGATTCTACTGCGTCAGCTGGGCATATCGAGGCGCCCGATGTCGCAATGCCGCCACGAATTAAACTTCCATCATTATCATAAGCACCCCACGCATGCACATTTGGATCAACCAAGACGACTCTTTTACCACCAGTGTCGTAATGCGCAGGCATACGAGCCGTATAGGGGGCTGGATAGTCTGAGGGAAACAGTGAATCATTTATGATTGTGTTTGATCGGGTGTCAGCGACATGGGTTCTTCCAGTAGTGGCGCATGACGTGAGTAAAACAAAAATTAAACACGCTAATAGATGTGTACGCATCGTAACCACTCCTCTTATAATCTTTTATTAAATTAATTATATCGTGGCGGAAATGCGATTTGTTTGTGTAATTAATGCTCAAGTCGAAACAAGTGGGCTATGGATATGACAATTTGGCTCGGGTTTGGGTATAAGTTAAAACAAAAATCCAAAAACCCCGATAAGTGTTCCAGCGATACCAAATACAAAACCAAATCGTGGGAATAATTTTCGGTGCGAAATAAAATAGAGCGAACTCATCACCAGGGCAATTTCGAGTACCCCTTCAGCAAAATCAAACGATAAAGCCTTCTTTTGTGAAGTCATACTTTCATGAACTTTTGCAGCGGCTTCTTTTTTAATATCGGCTAATTCTTTGCTATATTCCGCATGTTTTTTACTATACGCCTCGCTCAAGCGCGATGAATTTGGATTTTTCGCCGCGAGTAATTTTAATAAATCTAAATTCATTTCCAGTTGATAATCACGAATGTGTTTTGCTTGATAATAAGACCATTGATCATTTGCTTCATTTTGCAAAACAATGGTTTCAGTATGGGCGCGATGCGCGCAGATGGTAAAAATACTTAATAAAATAGCTAAAATAGCGGCTAATACACCTATTTTTTTGCCGTACGAATCATTCGGGTCAACATGAACTTCTGAACTCATTGTTAGTTCCTCTCGTTTTGTAAAACTTGACCCACTCGTCATTGCGAGCGCAGCGAAGCAATCCAGGTTTTTGTGCCTTAAGAGATTCTGGATTGCTTCGCTGCGCTCGCAATGACGGGCGGTTGCTCGCAATGACGAATTGCAGGCGCATTGTGTTTGTTTTAATCAAAATTGTCAATAAGGATTATTCATCAGCCGCAGGGGGTTTCGGATAAATTTTAATTTTAACAATACGCGGTCCATTCATCTCTTCAACCTCAGCAGTAAATTCTTTAAAATCAATACGCTCACCTTCGCTCGGCAACCGCGTTAATTTATTTAAGATAAGCCCGGTTAATGTTTCTGCTTCTTCTTCCTCGGTCATTTCAATTGGCTGATCTAGTGCGCGTTCAAGTGCGGAGAGTTGGCAATCGCCTTCTGCCAAAATCGAACCATCGCTATTTAAAATCCAATCATCTTGCGTGCGATGGAATTCATCTTTAATACGTCCAATCAACACATGCAATAAATTATCTAACGTGACAAAACCAAGCAGAGTATCCCCGCGATAAACCAAGGCAAAATGCGGCATGCCTTCACGAAATTTGCGTAATAAATCCAGCGCCAGCGAACGGCTCGACACTTTTAACACCGGACGAATTAATGGCTCTAAATGTTCGATATTTTTTTCTTTGTAAAGTGTTGAGAAAAGACTTTTCACATGAATCACGCCAATCATTTTCTTTTTATTTTTATCATAAACCGGATAACGACTATAACGAGTTTCTGTCACTAAACGCAGAATTTCTTCGATCGGTTGATCGAGGGAGAGCACGATCATTTCATCTTCGGGTCGCATCACTTCCGTGACTTTCAAATCAGCAAATTCAAGCGTATGTTCTAAAATTTCAGTTTCTTCTTTGGTTAATTCACCATGCAAATGACTCGCACTTAAAATTAATTTTATTTCATCGGTTGAATGAAAATGTTCGTGGCGATGTGTTCGATCGAGCCCCGCTTTGGTTAATAAAAATGTGGCGCAACCATTTAATACCCAAATCGCCGGATACATCACCCAGTAAAATGCATACAAAGGTACAGCAGTCCAGAGCGAAACTTTTTCCGATTGGCGAATCGCCAATGATTTTGGCATCAATTCACCGACCACAATATGTAAAAAAGATAAGATCGAAAATGCTATAAAAAAAGAGGTGACTTCAATCATGCGCGCAGAACTGACATTCAGAGAAAAAAATAAAGGTTTTAATAACCGGGCAAACACTGGTTCACCGACCCAGCCCAGTCCGAGAGAGGCAAGCGTAATACCGAGTTGACAAGCCGAGAGATAGGCGTCTAAGTGTTTATGGACATACGCTAAAATGCGACCGCGAAATCCATATACTTTCTTAATGGCTTCAATGCGGGTATGACGTAATTTCACCATGCCGAATTCAGCTGCCACGAAAAAGGCATTCATCAACAGCAGAAACAACGTGGTTAATATTAAAGTGATATTAATCATACCAATAGATTAAACGATGGCAACGTAAACATCCATTTTTTTGTTATAATGAATGAATGCCTGATGAAGAGGTGAGGGATGGCAAAGCTTGATACCATTATCATGGAATTTGACATCGAGAATCGCGGTCATAAAAAAATACCGTTAGATGAATTCGCGATTAATCCGAAAGAAGAAAATAAAATTTATTGGATTCATTTTAATTTAAATGATCTTGAGACGGTGAAAAAAATCGCGCGCAAAATTGAATTATCTTCTGATGTCATCGAATTGTTCGAACAAAATGATCCCATCCCTAAACTCATTGATTTTGATGACACGGTTACGATTCAAATTCCCTGCTTGTTGACCACCGAAATACAAAAACAAAAAGAAATATTTGGTAATTTGATTATTCATTTAAGTAGTCGCTATTGTATTACAGCAGCTAAAGAACAAATTCCCGCATTGATTGAATTTCAGGATACCTACGTGAAGTCGTTGAAATTTGCAAAAACACCGTGTTTTATTTTGTTTTTAATTTTCGATAATATTGTCAACGAGTTTGCTAAGATATTATTTAATTTTGAAACCATCTCCGATCATTTAGATTCCCGCATCAGAGCCTCGCACGAAAATATTTATGGGGAAGTCGTCGATATTAAAAATGATATGTTGCGCGTGCGACGTTATATTGTTGCGATGCGTGAAATTTTAATGAGAATTTCAGGGCGAAAAATTTCTGTGATCTCTGATCGCTGTCGTGCATCTCTCTCTAATTTATTGAATGAAACGCATATGATTTCGCATGAAGCCGATTCGATTCGCGATATTTTAAATGATCTGTTAGATCAAATTGACAATACACTCATGCAAAAAATGAATGAAACGATGCGTGTGTTAACTGCATTTGCTGCGATTTTTCTCCCCTTAACATTAATCACTGGAATTTATGGCATGAATTTTCGTTGGATGCCAGAATTGGAATGGAAATATGGTTATTTTGCGATACTGATTTTATTGGTAGTATGTGGAGGCGTATTATTATTTTGGTTTAAAAAGAAAAAATGGTTTTAACTTAATAAATAGGAGATTTCAAATGCGTACTGTTCTTATGATGATGGCTGCGGCTTTATTCACAACACAGGTTTATGCGGCAGATTTAGGCAAAATGAATGATTTTATACCCTGCAAAAACATTGCGAGTGCTTGTGAAAAAGCGGGTTATACGCGAAACAGCAATAAAAAGTTTTGGTTTGAATGCATGAAGCCTGTTTTAATGGGTAAAACCGTTTCCGGCGTGACCATCAGTGCAGCTGATGTTAAAGCATGCCGTGAGAAAAAAATTGAAAAAGCAAAGACGGAATTGAAAGAATTGCAAAATGTGAGATAACTCGTTGGCTCCAGAGAGCTCTCTGTCATCCCGAGCGTATGACAGAGAGCTCAGGATGACACAAAAATCAAAAAATGCTATTATCCTGGCTTTATTTTATAACAAGGGAAAAGACAAATGAACCACACATTTGCCAATCGTCAATCATTACAAAGTATCTTTTGGTCAGCGAAAAAAAGCCGCGGCCTAGACTTGTTTTTAATCTTATCGGGCATTGTATTTTTAGCGGTTTCATCGCAAATCGTGATCCCATTGCAACCGGTTCCACTCACGTTGCAGACTGCAATGGTGATCCTGCTTGGGATGGTCTATGGATTTCGATTAAGTACATTTTCAGTTTTAGGCTATCTTGCTGTCGGTGGCTTAGGGTTGCCTGTGTTTCAACATTTGTCTTCTGGCTTGTCCGGTGTAACCGTAGGTTATCTGATAGGTTTTTTACCCGCCGTTGCCATCACTGGTTTTCTGGCGGAACGAGGATTTGCTCGCAACATTTTAACTGCATTTTTAACCGCTTGTTTGGGCGCGTTCATTATTTTTCTGTTCGGCACAATAGTGCTTGCGCATTTTATCGGTTGGGAAAAAGCATTTCTGTTAGGCGTGATGCCTTTTGCAATCACCGAACCTTTAAAATTACTCGCGATTTCATTTATCATTCCACGTTGTTGGAAATTGCATGACAATTAAATTTCGTCCGCATCATTTTTTGTGTGCGCTCGGTTTTCAAGGTAAGGGCTATTCCTCTCAATTCATTGCGAATTTTTCTGCAATTGTGACGCAATTAAATAGTGCTCAAGGCGATGATGAAATTATTGAGGTGGTCGAGCATACGGATTCGATTTGTTCGCCTTGTCCGCATCGTCGTAATTTATTATGTACCGAGCAAAATAAAATTAACCAATTAGATCAAGCGCACGCGGAAATTTTAAATTTAACTGCAGGTGTTAAAATTACGTGGGGCGATGCAAAAAAGCGTATTGCGAGTTTGATGAGCCTTGAAAAATTTTCCACAGCCTGTGCGCCATGCGAATGGAAAAAACTTGGGATTTGTGAAAGCGCTTTAAGAAAATTGTAGCTATTCACAGCAACATTGTCATTCCCGCGCAGGCGGGAATCCATCTAGAAATGAACACTGCGCCATTATCAGAATAGATTCCCGCCTGCGCGGGAATGACACCCGTGATTAGCCATAACTACGTTTCAAATTAGTTCCATTATCAATTTGAAATTGAGAAGATTGACTAGGTTGTGGATTCGCATTAGCCGGTTGCGAAAATTTCGCGAAACCGCCTTGAGTCAATTGCCGTATCGATTCTTTATCGCGCGCTGCGAACTCTGATTGCGCCACATTCTCTACTTTCAATTCACATTGTTTTTTAATTTCATTATTTAACAGTTCAAAAATATTTTTTCCATAAAAAATAATATGTTGATCAGAAAAGACTTTTCCATTGGCAAGATGATCTTGAATGGACGTGTTGAGTTGATGCAAGAGCATATATTTTGCGGGATCTTTCGCATAGAGTGCTTTGACAATCATTTTGCAATCCATATAGTAATGATACGGAGTATATGATTGAGAAAAAGGAGTTATCTTTATAAAATGGTTACGTACGTCAGCACAGGTTTTTTTGTAATAATATTTATTTTGTTCCAGTTGAGAAGGGCGATAAAAATCTTTATCTTCAACAGTTGTTTGTAAAAGATATTCCCTTGCTATAAATTTTACAATCTTCTCTGATAATGGCTCATCATTTCCTCTTAATTTATTAATGAACCAAGCCCCAATCGCTTGAGGAACGATGGTGTGTTCAAGCCTATTGACGTTGACGGGAAGATTTGTTCGAGTTCCTAAAAAAATGAAACCAAGTAATTTAACAAAATCGTCGTCATAATTTTCTGCAGATAAAGGTTTGGGAAATCGTTCCCACTGTAGCTTTTCTCTTTCGCTTGCCTGTATTTCTTCTCTTTCGACTGCCTGCTGACACAATCGTTCTTTGATGATTTTTGCTTCTTCTTCAGTTTCAGCTGCGCCGTATGATGCGATAAAGTGAATCCGACGGTCGAGATATTCTCCATAAGAATCAGTTTTATGTTCTTCTTCCCATGAAGTTTTTGAAGCTGATCTAATTTTCTTAACTTCAAACTCTGACTGTAATTGCTGTGCCGCTGTGATGATTGGGTCTATTGCGTCTGCGAGCGCCATCAACTCTTCATAACGATTAGTTTTAATTGCGTCGATAGCCTTCTTAGTAATTTCGCGCAACAAATTAATTAATGCAGAATCAATTCCTGCCGATTTTAACTGAGCTTCAAGAGTTGTGATGACTTCATTGAAGTTAACTTTCTTTTTTAAATATTCAGCAAGGAGAGCATGATGGTTTGCATATTGAAAATGTCTTTTAAACCACTGAGCTCTAAAAACCAATGAATGCAACGCTTTGAGCTTCTCATTGTTTGGCATACATCCCCCATTTGTTTTGGGTTGTTTTTATTCATTGTTAGCACAAATTATTTTGGATGTCTACACGGTTAAATAATGAAAGTATTTTGTTATCTTTAATCTCAATGAATTATTTTTACTTCTGATTCCATAAATATGAAACTACATCATTTAGAATAGCATCATAACCTTAACCCCGCCCACGTGGGGGGCCCGGGGGGTGGGCGGGGGCGCCGGGGGGGGTTGGGACCCGGCCTGTGTTTAAGAAAAAAAAGGGGCCCGGGG
>CAZOFA010000060.1:0-5172 GCA_964578975.1 uncultured Coxiellaceae bacterium | reverse complement strand
TTTTTTATAAAAAATATAAAAAAATATTATTTAAATATACACATAAAAATAAACCCCCCCCCCCGGCGCCCCGGGCTCCACGGGGGGGACGACGTGGCGGATTACCGACTCGTCAAGTATTCCCTCAAAGAATGCGCCAGTCGATTAGGTCGGGCAGCATAATATATTTTAAAAGCGTTCAAATCCACACTCGTCATTAAACGATAACTCGCTAATGCAGAATAAATGGGACACAATTTTTTAATTAAGTTTAATATATCGATAAATTGTTGTCGGGTGAGGGTGGATGACCAATTTTCATAATAGGTATTTTGTAATTGTTGATATAACAGATCATGTTCTTGTACATCATGATGATATGTTGCTTGCGTCATAAAATTAGGAAAGGAAAAAAATGGATGCGTAATAGCAAGTTCACCTAAATCAATCAATGTCATTTTTTTTGATGTGGGATCAAACAACATATTATTGGTATTAAAATCAGGTTGCACAATTGTTTCAGGAATTTGATAGTGCGCTAACAAATTGCATTGCTCAGCGACTCTGAGAGTTAAATCAGATAAACGTTGTAATTCATCCTCAGTCATTCCATCGGCTTGCAAAAATTCTGTTTCATGAATCAGTTGATCATACAACTTAGGTAATTTATCTAAACGCCAATCAGGCACACCGAGTGCGAGTAATGGTTCGATATAATTTTCTGCTAGTCGTTGAATTGTCGCGTAATGCGTGACACATTGAATGAATAAATCAGCGTTAAATTGTTTTTTTAATAATTGGCGCAAGTTAATGCCGGCATCTCGCATCAAAAAACAATGAAGGTTCTGATTACTTGCGATGATGCGTGGTACATCAGCATTTAATTCCGCTAAAAATTGTATGATGTTGGTTTCTAAAAAAATCCCGGGTGGCGTTTTTTTTAGATAAATTTTTCCGTTCGACGTTTGAAAACAAATGATGCTAGACCAAGGTGTTTCAATTATAATCTCGGGCGCATGATTAAGCGGGTATCCTTGAGAGGTCAGATAATCAGATGCCCATGAAATAATAGCTGTGAATTTTTTCATAATCCCTATTTAACCTAAGGAATTTATATGAAGCAAATGATATTGAGTGCAATGATTGGATTATTATCTATAAATTTCGCAATTGCTGCAAACCAACCCACCATCGTCAAACCAGATACGTTAAAATGGCAACCCGCCAATGATTTACCGGGTGCAGAGGTCGCGATGATGTCTGGTGATCCGGATAAAAAAGAACCTTTCATTGCGCGTGTGAGATTGCCGGCTAATTTTCATATCCCAGTCCATTCGCATCATATCAATGAATACGATACGGTGATTTCCGGTGCGTTTTATTTAGGGATTGGCAATAAAGTTGATGCGAATCATATGCAAAAATTGTCTGCGGGTAGTTTTGTCATGATTCCGGCGAAATTACCGCATTATGCATGGACGAAACAAGTGACTATTTTGCAAGTAAATGGTATGGGACCTTGGGGTATGGTTTATAAAAAACCAGATGACAATAAAAAATAATAATAAAAGGCTTTAATATGGCTTTATCCAAAACATTTTTTGCGAAATCGCCCCAGTGCTCTTTAAATCAACTTCCAACTGCTTTAATGGAACATCTGTTTTCATTTTTAGATGATGACAGCAGAATAAGATTGACACTGATTAAATCACAAAATCCCGATTTGTGGAGTCGACTTTTACAACAAGCGTTAAAAGATCATTTTTTAAAATTAGTTGCTTGGGCTGAGCCGCCCCAATATAAATTAAAAGAAATGTCTGAATGTAAGCCTGAAGATTCGCTAACGATTTTTATTGAAGTTAAAAATGAAGTTTTCATGTACAAAGCGATGAATCATGTCAGCACTATAGAACCCTATCGAATGGGACTGATCCTTAAGGACAATAGCTTCGAAGAAATTAAAAAGTATGAAGCAAAAATTTTAGAGAGGATTGCAGAAAGATCACACATTTATACGACGGAAGCAGAAAGAATTTTGGAGATGCATATCCGTTTAAAACAACTTATCTCACAAAAAGCGAATGTCACTGATGCAGCAGGTAATCATTTTACCGATATCACAGGTTATCAATATGCGCGATGGGCACGAGACGTGCCCATGTGTGTCATGTTAGAAAAATATATGACTGCCCAAGAAATTGAAAAACAATGCAATGAAATGAAAAGTGATAAGTTTAAAATGCAACATGGTTCGTATTGGGATTGTCCAAAAGAATATGATTTGCATCTATTAACAATTGATGACGAGTCAGAAATAAAAGCGTTACAGGACAGACAACTGATAGAAAGAGAAAAACCGCTGGAAGTTCCGACACTCATATTCGTTGAAGCGCAATCCAAGTTTTATCTTGTGGGAGATCAATATAGTCTCAATGGAATAGCAAATGAATTTACGTTGCTCGATGGTAAAAAATTTAATAATGTATTACCTCCCTACAAAAAAATCCATATAACGAATACCGAAGAGTATCGTGCGCTCCATGAAGAAATTGAATCTAAAGAAGCCCATGTTGTAAATCCACTGACGAGTGCTTTGCAGGAATTTGCTGACAATGTTGATGGTGAGCAGCTAAAAACTCTTTCATTAAAAATTGGTATGGCTCAACGTCGAATTCCGATGCATATTGTCAATGAATATTGTCGTCTTGATCGTAGCTTTTACCCGACACCAGAATTTAATGGTAGAAATTTTTTACCTCGTACACGTATTATTGAAATGGGCAACATATTGGGTTCTTGGTCTTGGTATCCTTTGCGTCATAATCAAGCACCATTCACGCTTAATTTAAAACTGATTGATCAAGCGCCATCACTGATCAGTTTGCAAGAAGAAGCACAAGGTTTAATGCCAATTATATTTAAAAAACTCAATGAACAGGGGCCTGCTGATTTTTATGTGTTCGGTCTTGATTCGGATACACATCAGCCAACATTAAAAAAAATCCCAGATCCGTATAATAGATACTTTGAAACTAATTTTAATTTTACTAGAGAATATACCACGGAATATATAATTCCGAAGAAACATGAAACCATGTTAGAGCTACCCATTATGTTTTCTTCTCTTGGTTTTGGTTGTAGTGTAAATAGAGGAACTTTTATATGTGCTTCTCAAGCCAATCATTTGAGTGAGTATTTAAGGGATCTCTACACTATTTCCAAGTTATGTTTAGAGAGAAGAAAATACTTCGCAAGTGACCTATATTATAATAAACGTTTAGGAAATTGATATCGCTTTATAAATTGCAAATTTATACAAAGGCGGATTGTTGATTGTCGTGACATAATCATACTGTTTCCACACTTTTCTAAACGCATTATTGCTAGAAAACAGCAGCAAAAAATTGGGTGGAACGCTAAAAATATAGTTTCCTTTTGTTCTGATATCAACAAAAACAAATTCAGGTTGATACTGATTAAAATCAGCTACAATATTTTTGATATAAAAATTCAATGCGCTGCTATTTTCTTGGCTCAAAGGTGGATACGCTAAGCTCCATAATCGAGAGACATATTTTTGTTTTGTGTAATAGACTAACGGAAATGTTAATTCAGAATTCGTTGTAAAATAATAGACGCGTTTATTTCGATAAGGTTTCATCGCTTCGACTAAATCGACATACATTTTTTTATAATAAATCGATCCATTGTATAACGTGGCATATTGATGAAAGGGAAATACGAATGCGATCAAGCCGACGGCAGAGACAACTAGATAATGAAATTTTTGTTGAGTTTGCACAGGGATTAACACAAAAAAACAGAGAAAAAACATTAGCACTGATAAAACAAAAGCATGATGATAAATATGCTGCAAGAAAAAAATTGTGATGAAGCTAAATAATGTCAGGCGGAAAAACAAAGAAATACCACTGTTTTTTGCAGCAATAAAAAGCGTCAAAGCAAATACATTGATAAAATAAATGAAAAAAATGCTGGGTGTAAAGATGCCGTCTAATGCGATGAAATTAAGCTTCCACGTTAAATACGCAAGTACAACGATCGCATACACTAAAGCCATTCGATTGATGGGGTTGATCAACATGATGCAAAATAAATATGAAACAATCACAATGCCAAAGCTGTAAAATGGCAACGCATGATAAAACCAACCCATCTGTTGAAATAGAAATGCGCCATAAAATCCAATCAACGCTAATAATAAAATGATAGAAAATTGTTTATAAGTATTTTTTTGGTAATTGATCCAAAACAATATGATCGTGCTATAAAAAAATAACGATGAATCAAGCCGCAATAATGATTTAAAGGAAATTTGATAGCTTGGGTAATAAGAGTGGATAATGAATGGTAAGATTACCGTTAAGTAATCACGATGTCTGATGAAAATGAATGTTAAATAAATGAGGGCAATGATTGCAATGCTGAGAGTTTCTATTCTAATGATTTTTTTCCATGATTTTTTCTTGAAACCATAGTAAGTTTCCACTAAAAAAAACGGCAAATAAAAATAGGGTTTAATGGCAAAACCCAAACCGGCTAGAATGCCAATTAAAAATTTTAAAACGTTTGAGGTGCTGTCACTTTTTTCTAAATAGCATCCCATCAATAAAAAATACGGGAATGTCAATAAAACCAGAATATGTTCGCGTTGACCAAATTCATTTAACGGGAAAATTAAAAAAATGCAGGTTAATACGATTAATAAATAGCAACGAATAAATGCTTGCAACGGGAAAATTCTTTTCAATAAAATATGACAAATAAACAGTGATACACTAGCGATGATATAAACATACAGTTTTAAAGCGATCACTTGATCCATGGCAAAAATTTTTGTGAATAATAAAACAGGCAAGTACAAATACAGGATCAACGGAGGGTTGCTTTCAAAAAAATGATTCGCGTAACTTGCGCCCTGTAATAGCCAACTGGCGGCATGAATGAGCCAGCTCACATCGCTGTTGAAGACGAGGTTGTCTTGAATAAACCATCCAGTGAGGTAAATTGAAATAATAATGGAAAAAAATAAAAACCTATTAAAAAAATCCTTTTTAAGATTCATATATTTTTCTGGCCAGATCTGACTGATTCATTATAATGGATTTTATTAACTACGTCATTGCGAGCGTAGCGAAGCAATCCAGGTTTTCGTGCAATTTAAGAAAACCT
>CAZOFA010000059.1:0-15401 GCA_964578975.1 uncultured Coxiellaceae bacterium | reverse complement strand
CCCGTTTGGGGGCCCGCCGCCGGCCCCTTTTTTTTCCCCCTTTACCCCCCAAAATTCCCACAAACCCCCGGGGGGGGGGGGGGCCACGCAAACGTTCACGAAAAAAGTTATTTTTTTAGGGAGGTGGCAATCGTCGCCACATGTTTCCCCTGAAACTGCGCGATGGCTAATTCATTCGCACTCGGTTTTCGACTGCCATCACCACCGGCCAATGTCGTGGCACCATACGGCGTGCCGCCAGTGATTTCATTCATCTCGGTCAAACGTTTTTCTGAATACGGCACACCGACGATGATCATGCCTAAATGTAACAGCGTGGTATGAAAACTGGTGATTGTTGTTTCTTGTCCGCCATGTTGTGTGCCCGTCGATGAAAACACGCTGCCGACTTTTCCGACCAAAGCATTCTTAACCCAGAGCCCGCCGAGCTGATCCAAAAAATTACGCATTTGCGCGCACATGTTGCCAAAACGTGTCGGCGTGCCAAAAATAATTGCGTCGGCTTCTTCAAGTTGATTGGGTTTAATCACTGGGACATGCGCAAAAGCTTGTTGTGCTTTCTTCGCACCACTTTTTTCTAAAATCGCATCGGGCACTAATTCTTCGACACGAAATAATTTTACTTCCACATTGTCAACTTCACTTGCACCTTTTACCACTGCTTCAGCCATTTGATAAATGTGGCCATACATACTATAAAAAACGACGTGAACTTGGGTTTTCATACGCCTCCTTTCTGATTGGTCACGGTCACAATTTTCATTGAATTTGTTTTACCGTGCACACCCATTAAATCTCCCTTGGTAATAATCACTAAATCACCATTTTTTAAAATATCGCGCTGTTGTAATTGATCCACAGCGGCTTGATTGACAAATTTGCGATCCACATTCATGGCATCAAATGGAATGGGATACACACCGCGATATAATGCCATGCGACGTTGCGTGGCGGCGTGTCGACTTAAACCATAAATTGGAATGCTCGAGCGAATGCGTGACATCCACAGTGGCGTGGTGCCTGATTCTGTGAGCGTGATAATGGCTTTGATATCTAAATGATTGGCGGTGTACATGGTTGCCATCGCAATGGCTTCATCAACATATTTAAAATGCACTTCGAGACGATGACCTGAAATTTTTGCGCTGGGATTTTTTTCGGCGCTCAAACAAATTCGATTCATCGCCGCCACTGCTTTATCGGGATATTTGCCGACTGCCGTTTCTTGCGACAGCATCACGGCATCAGTGCCATCTAATACGGCATTGGCCACATCAGACACTTCAGCGCGTGTGGGAATCGTGTTGTAGGTCATCGTTTCTAACATTTGTGTTGCAGTAATGACGGGCTTATTCAGTGCGCGTGCGCGTTGAATAATGTGTTTTTGCACACCGGGTAATTCCGCATCACCTAATTCAACCCCTAAATCACCGCGCGCAACCATGACACCATCGGCGGCGAGAATAATTTCTTCAATGTTGGTGACCGCTTCCGCACGTTCGATTTTTGCAATGATACCGGCAGTGCCGCCTGCTGCTTTCAACAGCACGCGCGCTTCTTTAATATCATCGGCATTGCGCGGAAAAGAAATCGCAATATAATCGGCTTCTAAGCGCACCGCTTCAATCAGATCAGAACGATCTTTATTCGTGAGTGCTTCAGCAGATAATCCACCGCCAAGACGATTAATCCCTTTGTTATTCGATAATTCTCCTTCAACAATCACGCGGCAATAAATGCGTTTCGCTGCAGTTTTTTCAACTTGCATGACAATTCTGCCGTCATCCAATAATAACGTGTCACCCGCATGCACATCATGCGGCAAATTTTTATAATCGAGACTGACAGATTCTTCTGTGCCTTCGTCTTCACCGAGTTCTGTATCAAAAATAAATGATTGGCCTTCTTTGAGGTGCACTTTTTTATTTTTGAAACGCGCGATGCGAATTTTAGGTCCTTGTAAATCAGCGAGAATTGCAACCGTTTTGTTATGCGTAGCTGCAAGCGTGCGCACGTGATTAATGCGTTGCTCATGCGTCTCACGTGAGCCATGAGAAAAATTGGCGCGAAACACATCGGCGCCGGCTAAAATCACGCGATTTAATGTGTCCTGGTCATCGAGCGCGGGACCGAGTGTGACAACTATTTTGGTGCGACGTAAATCGTTCATGCAATTTTCTCATCTGTTTTCGAACGTTCTTCTAATGCGATAATCGCAGGCAACGGTTTTCCTTCCAAGAAAGATAAAAAGGCGCCGCCACCGGTTGAAATGTAATCGATATCTTCTGCAATGCCATAGGCTTGAATTGCGGCTAACGTATCGCCGCCACCGGCGACCGAATATCCGCCGCTTTCCGCAATCGCTTTTGCAATGGCACGCGTTCCTTTCGAAAATTGTTCCACTTCAAATGCACCCACTGGGCCATTCCATAAAATGGTTTTGGCTTTTTTAATAATGCTGGTGAGTTTTTTAATGCTGTCTGGACCAAGATCATAAATTTTTTCATTATCATCGATCTGAGAAATCAAACGCACAGAACTTTCAGATTCATCCGAAAGTTTTTCACCGACAATGACATCCGTTGGAATCGGAATTTCGGCACCGCGATTTTTTGCCATCAAGACCATGCGTTCTGCTTCATCGATCAGATCCGGTTCATATAATGATTTACCCACGGTGTAACCTTCTGCGGCAATGAAGGTATTTGCAATGCCACCGCCAATAATCAAACAATCCACCTTTTGTGAGAGTGCATCCAGCAACGAAAGTTTCGTTGAAACTTTTGAACCCCCCACAATCGCGACCACTGGTTTTTTGGGGTTGTGCATGATTTTCGCCAATGCTTCAAGCTCAGCCATCAACAAAGGACCTGCGCAGGCAATCGGTGCATATTTGATAATGCCGTGCGTGGATGCTTCAGCGCGATGCGCAGTGGCAAACGCATCCATGATAAACACATCGCAGAGTTTCGCCATTTTTTGCGCGAGCTCGGCACTATTATTCATTTCACCATGATTAAAACGCACGTTTTCTAGTAACACAATCGGATGATCACCCATGGAAAATCCATTCACCCAGTGATGAATCAGAGGCACGTCTCTTTTTAATAATTTAGATAGGCAGGCTGCAATGGGTGCAAGCGAAAGTTGTTCGTCACGCGCTCCTTCTTCCGGGCGGCCTAAGTGGGACATGATCATGACACGCGCGCCGGCTTTCAAAGCGTGTTTAATGGTGGGAATCGCTGCTTTAATACGAAGATCACTGGTGATCACACCATTTTTGAGGGGTACATTTAAATCTTCACGAATAAGAACGCGCTTACCTTTTAATTTCAGATCAGTCATCTTTATCAGTGACATATTATCTCCCATGTTTGCGTGCAATTAATGCAGTGAATGTATTGTATAACGGGGGGAAACACAAGAGGGGTTGTGACCTTTACCGACGTACAACTTGCCTGTACTCCGTATACATTTCTTGGTACGCTTGGCGTTGGTCTTAAATGAGCGAAGAGGACTAAGACTTGATGCGAGAAAATAATGTGCCAGATATCGAATGGCAACGACGTTTAGCTGGCTGGCTTGTGCATGCATTTACCGCGAGTGGGGCTTATATTGGATTGTTAGCATTACTGGCGATTTACCAAGGAAAATTGTTGTTGTCGTTTTGGTTTATGGGCACAACCATTGTGATTGATGCGGTTGATGGATTGTTTGCACGCATCATTAAAGTGAAAACCGTGATTCCGCAGATTGATGGTGCATTGCTCGATAATATCGTCGATTTTTTCACATACACCATGATCCCCGCATTTTTTTTATTAGCCGTGCCAATTTTACCGCCTGGGCACTGGAGTTTTCTTTGTGTCATCGCAATCACTTTGTCATCCGGCTATCAATTTACCCAAGTCGATGCAAAAACACGCGATCATTTTTTTAAAGGATTCCCGAGTTATTGGAATATTGCCGTTTTTTATTTGTTTTTCTGGCAAATGAATCCCTGGATTAATTTAATTATTATTTTAACGCTGGCCATTTTAAGCTTTGTTCCCATCAAATACGTTTATCCTTCTCGTTTAGATTATTTAACGTCAAATCCATTGTTACGGGTGGGTATGCTGGTTGCCACCATTATTTGGGGGTTTGCGACCGCTGGATTATTGTGGGTATATCCGGCAACCAACCATATTTTAGTATTTCTTTCAATGGGATATCTCACATTATATGTCGCCATTAGCCTCTATCGCACCTGGTACCCTTTGTTAGAGGAATGAGTAATTTTCTTTGTGTGATTTGTTTTTTCGATTTATACTTTGCGCACTTTTAAGATTTTGGTTTTGTCATGGTGAGGGCCTGGCATAGGATTTGCCATCAATGGCTCTCACTGTGACATCTTAGAGCCTCGGAGCAAAAATGCGGAGAGTCTTGGTGACGGGTGGGGCCGGATTTATTGGTTCCCATACGGTCGATTTATTGTTGGCAGCGGATGTGCAAGTTGTCGTTTTAGATAATCTCGTGTCGGGTAGAGTGGCTAACCTTGATTTGTCTCATCCAAAACTCACTTTCATCGAAGGTGATATTTTAGATCACACGCTGGTTGAAAAAGCATTGCAAGGTTGTGATGGCGTATTGCATTTAGCCGCGTTGCCTTCGGTATCCAGTTCCATTGAAAATCCGCTAGCGTCTTTTAACGTAAATATGCACGGATTTTTGCAGGTGCTGCAAGCAGTGCGTGCGTCGTCCAAAAAAATTCGTCTCGTCTACGCCTCCAGTGCCGCAGTTTATGGCGATAACAAAAATTCAGCCTGTGATGATGAAACCGAATTATCGTCACAACCACTTTCGCCTTACGCATTAGATAAAATAAACAACGAACGTTACGCACATTTATTTAAACAATTATTTGATGTGGATAGCGTCGGATTGCGTTATTTCAATGTGTATGGTGCAGGACAAGATCCTCATTCACCGTATGCAGCAGTGATTTCTAAATTTATCGAGTTGTACCAACAAAATGAAACCATCCCGGTTTTTGGTGATGGCGAACAGACACGGGATTTTATTCATGTCTCTGATGTGGCGAAAGCAAATTGGTTAGCGTTGCAAGGAAATTATTGTGGCATCGTCAATATTGCCACCGGTATTCCCGAAACATTAAAAAATTTAGTGCGCTACATTGAAACCGCCGGTAAACGTCCCGCCGCGCTCACCTTCAAAACGCCGCGAGAGGGTGATATCCGACATTCGTGTGCCAAAACAACAAAAGCGCTCAATGAGTTAGGTTTTCGTTATTCAATCAAGCTCGAGCAGGGAATTCATTCATTGCTCGAAATCGGGTATCATAAGCGACCCATATACGAGGAATAACTATGCAAAATGCCTCCTCTAAACCCCAGGCATGCACGAAACGACGTTATGAAGTGACGCGCGCTATGTTGCCCTTGTCGTGCCCAATGGATGACATGCGCGTTTGGGATGCTCATCCACGTGTTTATTTACCGATTGCAGAAGTCGGTCAAGTGATTTGCCCTTATTGTGGCGCGGAGTTTGTTTTAAAAGATGAATAAGATTTTGATTGTAGGGCCCGCTTGGGTCGGCGATATGGTGATGGCGCAATGCTTGTTTAAACTATTAAAGCAGCGTCATCCCGACGTCATTATTGACGTGCTTGCACCGAAATGGAGTTTGCCCTTGTTGGCGCGCATGCCTGAGGTGAGTGAAGCAATCGTGATGCCAATCGGGCATGGAAAACTCGGTCTGCTTGAGCGCTATCGCATCGGTAAAAGTTTGCGTGAAAAAAAATATCAGCAAGCCATCGTGTTACCCAATTCATTTAAATCTGCACTCATTCCATGGTGGGCGCGTATTCCTGTTCGAACTGGATGGCGGCGTGAGTTGCGTTATGGTTTGTTGAATGATATTCGCGTGCTCGATAAAACACGTTATCCTCTGATGATCGAGCAATTCATGGCGCTTGGCATTGCGCGCGATGAAGAGTTACCGAGCGAATATCCGTCACCCACATTGATGATCTCAGCCACGCGACAAGAACAAGCCCTCGCAAAATATGGCTTAACCCATCACACACAACCCATTTTAGCCATTTGCCCAGGCGCTGAATTTGGTCCGGCAAAACGTTGGCCGGAAGAAAATTATGCGGCAGTGGCCGCAGAAAAATTAGCCGCGGGTTGGCAAGTGTGGATATTTGGTTCGCCGAAAGATCAACCGATCGCAGAAAAAATTATGGAACTCACGCAACATCGCTGCGTGAATTTGGCGGGAAAAACGCAATTGGAAGAAGCGGTGGATTTACTGGCGCGAGCCACGTGCGTCGTGAGTAATGATTCCGGTTTAATGCATATTGCAGCGGCGTTACAAAAACCGTTGATTGCTGTGTATGGCCCAACGACGGCGAAATTTACCCCGCCTTTACACAACCAAGCAAAACTGTTAACACTCGAACTTCCCTGTCAACCGTGTTTTAAACGAACGTGTCCGCTGCAACATCATCGTTGCATGCGTGAATTGACACCTGAAAAAGTGCTTGATGCCATGGCGGTGGTGTGATGCGTGTGTTAATTATCAAAACGTCCTCGATGGGCGATGTCATTCATACATTACCTGCATTGACCGATGCAGGACGTGCGCTACCGTCAATTCGTTTTGATTGGGTGGTTGAAGAAAGTTTTGCGGAAATTCCTCGCTGGCATCCATTAGTGGATAACGTCATTCCGGTTGCAATTCGTCGTTGGCGGAAAAATTTATTTTCGAGCAGTGCGCGTGATGAGTTCAACCAATTTTGCAAAACATTACGCAGCACGAAATATGATGTTGTGATCGACGCGCAAGGATTATGTAAAAGTGTGTGGATTGCGCGTTTAGCAAAAGGAAAGCGTTATGCGGGCATGGATTGGCGTTCAGCACGTGAATCACTGGCATCGTTATTTTATCAGCATAAATGCAGTGCTTCATGGGATTTGCATGCAGTCACCCGTTTACAAAAATTATTTAGCCAGGCGTTGGAATATGCATTGCCTGATGTGCCTGTCAATTATGGAATTGATCGCACGCGTGTAGTCGACCAGAAAATCGAACAGGATTATTTGGTTTTTCTGCACGGCACAACTTGGCAAACGAAACATTGGCCGGAAGACTCATGGTGTCGTTTAGCGCGCATCGCGAATGAAAATAATTTACTGATCAAATTACCTTGGGGAAATGAGATAGAACATCAACGCGCGCAAAAAATTGCGGCGAGTGTTGAACGAGCAGAAGTATTGCCGCGTTTAAATCTCATCGACATGGCAAAAATCATGGCGGGCGCAAAAGCGATTGTTGCAGTCGACACCGGTTTAGGCCATTTGGCGGCCGCTTTAGATGTTCCCACTGTTTCATTGTATGGTCCGACAGATCCTGTTTTGACAGGGGCTATGGGCCAATCACAAATTCATCTTACTGCAAATTTTTCGTGTTCGCCTTGTTTTCGTCGCGAATGTATTTTTCGGCAAGAGCAAAAAAACCCACCGTGTTATACAACACTCTCACCTGAAAAAGTTTGGCTGGCCTTGCAGACTCTAGTGACCTAGTTGACTCAGTCACTACATTCAACCAGAATGTATTTTTTCAGGACGAAATAGAGTTGCTATCTCATGGCAGAATCTTTCGAAGCGCATCAAATTCACGTGCTTGATATTTTAAAATATCAATGCGCGCAATTATTTCCCGATAAAAAATTTACGCTTTCATTTAGCTTTGCCAACGGATTGCAATTTGAGTGGGAACAAGAACAAGATGCTAGCGATTTTTCTCACCAATTAAGAGCACAGCACATTGCGATTAATCAATATTATTTTCAGGAAATTGCCGCGAAAACAGTACAAATTCCTCATCTCCATATTAAAAAATTTTTACACTATTTTTTGCGAAATTTATTTGATGACTACAGCAAGTTAAGAAATCGTTTATATCAAGAAAATCAAACAGAATACGCGGAATGTATCCAATTTAATTGCATTCGTTTCGTCTACAAAGCGATAGAGTTGGAACAATTTGAGGTGGCGGCCGAATATCTTGCAAATATAAACAAAGATGTTCAGTCTATTATTTGTGGGGAGATGCAAGAAGTATTGTCTGATGTTTGTTACACCATGATGAAAAAATTCTTATGCACGAAAGATGATGCGCATCAGTATTACAAAAAAAAATGTTTAGCGTGGGTTCAGTTTGTGTCGCGTGTGAGTTATACAAACCAAGACTTTGATGTTTTATTCAATCTTTGCCGTGATAGTTTGCAATCGTCAGATTTGCGCCAGCAATTTTTTTTGATAAAGCGCGCTTATCTCACATTATTTCAACTTCACGATCAGGCAAGATTTATAATAAACCGATATCTGGCCATCATAAACGATATACAGCATTGTTTTTGTAAAGCTGAATTACGTAAGAAAGTGAAGGCTCTAGCCATCCTGTATAATGAATTCAAACCATGCTCTGAGGGTGTGATTTTTTTTAATTGTATGCGTTTTTTAAAAGATTTTACTTTTTTTGTTTGTGGACGCCAAGCCAATTTTGTAAAAACCCAAGTTAAATCGTTCACTGATGAATTACAAAATAATTTTATTGCGTTGGAAGAAAATATCGAAACGTTGAAATTTCGTTTTAGTAAACATCCTGTCGTGACCATTTTCTCGGAAATTTATACCATTTTGAAAACAGATCAAACGATGTCAGCAAAAACCAAAAAAATTCTCACTCAACATTTTGAAAAATTATCCAGAGAGTTAATAGCGGGAAAAATGCGAACGCTCGATGAAGTGGAACAAGATGAAAATTATTTAAGATTAGAATTAACAGAAAAATTTTTTATCCCACCGCAACTTACCGCCGCAGGGACTTTTATTGGCGGCAGCGTTTTTTGTCTGCGCGGCTTGAATAAGTTTCATAATGTGGTCGGCGCACTGAGTTGCGGAATTGGATTTTTTTATGCATACAATCAGTTAACGCAATATGAAAAAATCATTCAACCCATCAAAAGCACCATGGAACATTTAGAAAATGTTTTATTTGATTTATGCAACCCAATGGATTATTACGCCCCACCACTGTATCGACGTTATTTTGCATCCACTAAGTAGTTCTAGCTAATTGAATAAAAAGGTAAAAATTTTTCTCAAGCCCCCCATATTCTGTTCAAATATGCTACAATAATAATATGTCTATTTGAATAAATGGGCGGTTAGTATGCAGAGTGAAAGAAAAGATGATACAGACATCATATTTACACATATTACTCAAAGGGATTTGTCGCAACTACAGGATTATTTAGAAAAGCTTGGGACAGACGAGGCGACAGCAAAACTTAATACGGTAAGAAATGCAGACAAGGAGAGTCCGCTCATGTCTGCGGTTAAGCTAGCTGTAGGCTTGATAAATGCAAAAGTAACGGCTGATGAAATAGTAATAGCTGCTGAAAAAGCAGTTATTAAAGTTAATAAAGAAGGATCGACCGCCACCATTAAAGAAAAAAAAGATGCAGAAGCAGCAAAAGAAGTAGCAATCAAAGCAGCAACAGAAGCAGCCGAGAATTTTGAGCAAATAAGTGAAATCATTAAATTACTACTTCAAAAAAAACCCGATCTAACTTTGAAAGATAAAGCTGGAGTGACGGCTTTACAATATTTAAAAAATGCCTACAGACATATGGAAACTTTTACGGAGGTTGCAGTATTCCACCTGCAGTCCGCCGATTCTTTCATATCATCAAGACGTAGAGAATCTTTGCAGGCACTCGAACTAGAAAAAAAATCGAATCAAGAAACACAAACGCTTTTATTATTCATTATTATGCTTATCGATCCTCACGATAAAAAAGTATTGCATAATCCACAATTAAATTTAGGTATATCCGGAGCGTTGCTTTATAACGAAAAGCTTGCTGTTTTGAAAGATGCGTATGATATGTTTCAGTCTTACCTTATGGAAACCAGAAGCAGTTACCAGATACCGCTTGAAGTGAGCCGTTTGATATCAGGCTATGCGAAAGCCGAATCCAAAGAACAAGCAGTAAAATTATATGATCAGGGTACAATTAACTCGGCATTAGCAGAATTAAAAACAGCAATGGCGAACAGTGGAAAATCCACCAATTTATTTTCTGCCGGCGTTAAAAAATCTCTCGAAGACACCATTCAGCAAATCGATGAGGTATTGCTGAAGGAAATCAAAAAAATCAAACCTAAGAAAGGGAGTTGTTCTATTTCGTGAGTTACGATTCATCTTTATAAGTCGGTTGAATCGGTTCCCCTTGCACCTCACCAATATTGGCAAACACTTTTTGTCGTGGACACAACCCAAGTTCTGCATCACCGGGAAATGAGGTAATTTGAATGCGGCTATTTTCGCGTATGCTTGCTGCTTTAATATTATTTGAGATGGGGAAATAGTTTCCGTAACCCACATACATCAATCTGCGCGTGGGTACTGTTGCATCCGTTGCTTTAAATGCACTAATCCCATGCGACCATAAATAGGCAGAGACGCGTTCCGCGCGCGCTTCGGATAAGCGCAGTTCATAGCGCTTTGGACCAAAACCGCTGGTGTTGCCTGAGACCAGGATATTGTTATTGGGATAACGCGCTAACACCATGACGGCGCTATTCAATGCGGGTCCTGCTTCCGGTAATAAATCTGCTGAATTATCCTCAAAAATCGTGTCAGTTGGAATTTCTATCGTGACATAATCACCCACGGAAAAAACTTGCCCGCCTGCTTTTACCACACCGCCTGAGGCAAAATTAAGGGTTGTGACATAGTAACCGACCGCCGCACCACCCACACCCGCAAGCGCGATCACATACTTATTTGCACCTAAAAGCGCAGCACTTCCTGCACCCACGACGCCACCCAATGCAGCGCCAGCGGCGCTGCCGGTGAGTTCATTGTCAGTTGTGAATGGATTGAAAGAACAACTGGTCGCAGTGAGCAACAGAGTGCAAAGAGACGAAAAAATAATGCTACGCTTTAGGAACATCAATAACATCCTTTCTGCAAATTAAGCGGGGACCATTTGTCGACCGACATATAATTTCTTATAAAGTTCACCGTACATAATACAAAAATAGGGAATACCCCAAATCAACCCGATACCGAGCGTCAGGGCACATGCAATCGCGATGAGTAAATTAATAAATACGAGTCCAATCAAATTCCAAAAATTATCGCGTGTTGCATTAAAAGTTAATTTGAGAGCTTGCCATGGATTTATTTTTTTATCCAATATAAATGCTTGTCCTATCCACATGCGTACACTTAAATAAATCGTGGCGGCCAATCCAAGCAAAAATAAAATAACGCCGAGAAAATTAAAAAATCCATTATCTGGAAGATGAAAAAGACCAATTCCCGCACCCAGCACAAGACCCGAAGGTAATAAAACTAATACGCGTAAAATATAAAATCCGATCATGTAAAGGAAAATCGTGAGATCAAAAACGTAGGTAATCATGCGATAACGAATCGGAAAATCTAGGGCTCGTTGAATGCCGGTATAAATTAAACCCCATCCAATAAACATTTGTACGAGGATGGACGCAAATTTAAATATACCCGCAATCCAGGTCAACCCGGCTGCTGCAAAACCATTCGCAATTAAGCTGAGGATAAGCATTACAACAATAAAAATTCCGATGATCGCCCAAAAAGTCCCTTTCGTTCCTTTCACTTTTTCCCAAGCCGCTTTCACGGTTTCCAACACAGGTAAACTATAAGTTGTTTCTGCCATGTCATATTCCTTATAACAAGTGAACACCTAAACCCAATATAGGATAGCGCAAAGAGTGACATTGTGTACATCCGCTTGCATTCCTGTTTATACTGACAAATAAACTCTGGAAAAAGAAAGCACAGGGACGAATGCATGAGCCAATCATTGGAGCCGCGACCATATACGGCTTGGCAACTCTTAAAAGCCTATTGGCGATCAGATTATAAAAATAGCGCGTATGCTTTTTTAAGTGCTGTTTTAGTGATGTCGATTACTCTTGTGGGTATGGATGTGTTATTTACCACTTGGTATAACTATTTTTACAATGCATTGCAGGATTATGATTGGCACGGTGCGTTTGATTTGTTGGTGATTTTTATTTTCATGGCGTCCATCAATATTGTGCTTGCGGTGTATCGCTATTATTTGCAGAGTTATTTGGCGTTACGTTGGCGTCGCTGGTTGACGCAGCAATTTCTCAATCGCTGGCTCGATTGGCGCGGTTATTATTATTTAGAAGATTTTAATGATACGACCGATAACCCCGATCAGCGTATTCAAGAAGATATCAATAGTTTAGTGAATATTTCTCTGGCGCTGTTGTTAGGGATGCTCAGTGCGGTTGTCACCATTTTTGCGTTTATTTATATTTTGTGGGAATTGTCGGGTATTCTCACGATTCCATTGGGGTCATTGGGAACATGGCATGTGCCAGGCTATTTAGTCTGGGTTGCAATTTTGTATGCATCGATTGGAACCGTGCTCACCTTTAAAATTGGGCGTCCTTTGGTAATGTTGAACTTCGAGCAACAACGACGTGAAGCGAATTTTCGTTTTGCCGCGATTGATTTACGTTCGCACGCGGAGCATGTGGCGTTATATCGTGGTGAACATCATCAGAAAAATATTTTGCAAAGAATTTTTAGTGGTGTACTCGAAAATTGGTACGCGATTATTCTGCGACAAAAATTATTATTATGGTTTACGTCAGGATACAATCAAGTTTCAGTTATTTTGCCACTCGTGGTTGCACTGCCAAATTATTTTCGTAAAGTGTTTAAACTGGGCGGATTAATTCAAACATTATCGGCGTTCACGCGTATTCAAGAAGCGCTTTCATTCATCGTGAATTCATATACCACGATTGCAGAATGGCAAGCGGTGATGCGACGTTTACTCACTTTTTTACAGCATGTGTATGAAGTGGAACAAGATGCGCTTAAGAAAAATAATTTTCAATACAACACCACACAAAAAAATAATATTGGCACGAAGGATATAACGATTTTTACGCCGAATGGCGAAAAATTATTAGATAAAATTTCAGAAGAATTTGTGCACGGGCAACATTATTGGGTCAAAGGAAATTCGGGCATTGGTAAAAGTACGTTTGTACGTGCGATTGCAGGAATATGGCCGTATGGCTCAGGTGAAATCACGTTGCCGGAAAAACAAAAGATTATGTATATTCCACAACGTTCTTATATGCCGCTGGGGACATTGCGAGAAGCATTGTTATTTCCTGACAAAATCAATCCCGATGATCAAGAACTCATAAAATTATTACAGGATTGTGATTTGCCGCATTTGGCGAATGAACTCAATCACGTGACGGCGTGGTCAGAGCATTTGTCACCCGGAGAATTGCAACGCATCGCGTTTTTGCGCGTGTTGTTGCATAAACCCGATTGGGTGTTTTTAGATGAAAGCACGTCGGCGCTTGATTTAGCTCATGAGCAACAACTGTATCAATTATTAAAAAAACGTTTGCCGCATTGTTCGTTGGTGAGTGTGGGGCATCGACCGAGTTTGCATGAGCATCATGATCATGTGGTGGATTTGGCGGATTATTCTGTCGAAAGAACTTGAGGCCCTGATTGCATGTGTCATTCCCGCGCAGGCGGGAATCTATCTAGAAATAACAACTACCGTGCCATTTTCTGAATGGATTCCCGCCTGCGCGGGAATGACACATACGCAAACGTTCACGATCACGAATTTTAACTTTGACATTTGTCACAAAAAACCGTCGAGCGTTGTCCTTGTCGAATGGTTTTCAAGGTTGATTTGCAAATGACGCAGGGAAGTTCGTGTCGTCCGTACACTTTTAACTGCAGACTAAAATACCCTGGTTTCCCCTCACTATTCACAAAATCTTTTAATGTCGTTCCACCTTGCTTGATCGCTTGACGCAAAATTTTTTTTATTTGTGTGGCAAGAATCTCATAACGTTCCCGTGAAATTTTTTCAGCATGAATTCGCGGATCAATGTTCGCCGCGAACAAACTTTCCGTCGCATAAATATTTCCAACGCCCACCACAATTTTGTTATCCATTAAAAAAGATTTAATGGAAATTTTTTTTCTTCTAGAACGTTCATGTAAATATTTTCCCGAAAAACCACGCTCGAGTGGTTCGACACCTAAATTTTTTAACAACACATGTTGATGAGGATTTTCGCTCCACAAAATAGCGCCAAAACGACGCGGATCGGTGTAACGTAAAATTTTTTGATTGGCAAATTCAATATCCACGTGATCATGCTTTCCTGGGGGGATCGGATGTGTAAGAATACGCAGGCTCCCAGACATGCCAAGATGGAGAATGAGCGTGCCGATAGCGGTTTCGAATAACAAATATTTTGCGCGTCGCGCGGCTGCTTGAATAACCTGATTTTTCAGTGTATTAGGAAGATGCGAGGGAATGGGCCAGCGTAAAGTTCCCTGACGGATGACTATGTTGTTGATTTTATTATGCAAAATATGTAGCTTAACACCGCATAAGGTTGTTTCAACTTCAGGTAATTCTGGCATAATTTACCCCAATAAAGCTCGCATTGTGCTATGCTTAGGGAAGCCTGTCGAGACGTTCGATTAACATATAAGGGTGATTAGATATGCACGGTGTTTTAAATTTACCTTGGTGGGGTTACCTCGTTGTTTTACTCGTTTTAACTCAAATCACGATTGTAAGTGTCACAGTTTTTTTACATCGATGCCAAGCGCATCGTGCACTTGAATTGCATCCCATCGCGAGCCAATTTTTTCGTTGTTGGTTGTGGTTGACGACCGGTATGGTCACGAAAGAATGGGCGGCGGTGCATCGTAAGCATCATGCGAAAGTTGAAACCGATGAAGATCCGCATAGCCCAATCAAACAAGGTATTTGGAAAGTATTATTTCAAGGTACCGAACTTTACAAAAAAGAAAGTCGCGATCAAGAAACGCTTGAACGTTACGGTCAAGGCACGCCAGATGATTGGATGGAGCGTCATGTGTATGCGTCCAATAACAAGTATGGCATTTTGCTTATGTTTATTATTGACGTCGTTTTATTTGGTCCCATTGGTATTTCCATCTGGGCACTGCAAATGGCATGGATTCCATTTTTTGCGGCAGGTGTCGTGAATGGCGTCGGTCATTATGTCGGTTACCGCAATTTCGAATGTCCAGATGCCTCACGCAATCTGATCCCCGTCGGATTTTTTATTGGCGGTGAAGAATTACATAATAACCATCACACCTTTGGTACCTCGGCAAAATTTTCGGTGAAATGGTGGGAATTTGATATGGGCTGGTTGGTGATACGTCTTTTACAAATATTTGGATTAGCGCATCCATAACGTGTGCCACCCAAAGCA
>CAZOFA010000058.1:0-15668 GCA_964578975.1 uncultured Coxiellaceae bacterium | reverse complement strand
TAATTATTTATCATCCACCATGTCCGCTTTATTCAAAAACACGACAATGTAGGGAACGCCCACTTGGCGGGCCAACAAAATATGTTCGCGTGTTTGGGGCATCGGGCCATCGGCTGCAGAGCATACTAAAATTGCTCCGTCCATTTGCGCGGCGCCTGTAATCATGTTCTTCACATAATCCGCATGTCCTGGGCAATCCACGTGAGCGTAGTGACGTTTGTCGGATTCATATTCCACGTGCGCGGTTGCAATCGTGATGCCACGTGCTTTTTCTTCCGGCGCTTTATCAATTTGGTCGTAAGCTAACGCTTCTCCACCAAATTTATCCGCCATGCATTTCGTCAACGCCGCTGTCAACGTCGTCTTACCATGGTCAACGTGACCGATCGTTCCTACATTCATATGTGGCTTTTTGCGCTCAAATACTGCCTTTGCCATATCTCTATCCCCTTAAAATTATCTTATATTCAGTTATGCAGTGCTTTTACTCATTACTTGTTCAGCAATACTGTTTGGTGCTTCGTTATATTTGGAAAATTCCATGGTATATGTTGCTCTGCCTTGGCTCATGGAGCGAAGATCAGTTGCATATCCAAACATTTCGCCCAGAGGCACCTCCGCCTTAATCACTCGACCGGACGGAGAATCATCCATGCCTTGCACAATCCCACGGCGTCTGTTGAGATCACCCATCACATCGCCCATGTAATCTTCAGGTGTGACGACTTCAACTTTCATGATCGGCTCAAGTAAAACAGGACGTGCTTTCTTGGCACCTTCTTTAAAAGCCATGGAGCCAGCAATCTTAAACGACATTTCGTTTGAGTCAACATCGTGATAAGAACCATCGAACAAAGTGACTTTGACATCGACCACAGGGAAACCTGCAATCACACCATTTTTCATTTGTTCTTGAATTCCTTTGTCGACTGGCGCAATAAATTCTCTTGGAATCACACCGCCCACGATTGCATTTTCAAATTCGTAACCTGTGCCTGCTTCGCGTGGTTCGAGACGAATCCAAACATGTCCGTACTGACCTTTACCACCCGATTGCTTAATGTATTTGCCTTCTTGCTCAATTGTGTTGCGTATGGTTTCACGATAGGCAACTTGTGGTTTACCGACATTCGCTTCAACATTAAATTCGCGTTTCATGCGGTCCACAATAATTTCTAAGTGTAATTCACCCATACCTGAAATAATGGTTTGGCCTGACTCTTCGTCAGAATGCACACGGAAAGAGGGATCTTCTTGCGCTAATTTACCTAATGCAATTCCCATTTTTTCTTGATCCGCTTTTGTTTTCGGTTCAACTGCAACAGAAATCACGGGTTCTGGGAAAACCATTTTTTCTAACAGAATCACTTTATCTGTTGAGCATAACGTATCGCCGGTTGTGACTTTCTTTAAGCCAACCGCTGCAGCAATATCACCTGCTCTGACTTCTTTAATTTCGCTGCGCGCATTTGCGTGCATCTGAAGTAATCGACCAATACGTTCTTCTTTATCTTTAATCGGATTAAAAACAGTATCACCCGACTGCAACACGCCTGAGTAAACACGAAAATATGTCAGTGTTCCAACATAAGGATCGGTTGCGATTTTAAATGCAAGCGCTGCAAAAGGTTCTTCATCTTTTGGATGACGTTCTGCTTTTGTTCCTGCCGCATCATCTAACTGACCTGTCACAGCAGCAATATCTGCTGGCGATGGAAGATATTCAATAACAGCATCTAACATCGCTTGTACGCCTTTATTCTTAAACGCTGAACCACAAAGCATGGGCACAATTTCATTGCGAATTGCTCTAGCACGCAAGCCCTGTTTAATTTCAGCTTCTGATAAATCACCTTGTTCAAGGTATTTATGCATTAAATCTTCTGAAGCTTCGGCTGCAGCTTCAACCATTTGTTCGCGCCATTTTTTGCATTCTTCCAGCATTTCAGGCTTGATATCACGGGCTTCGTATTTCATCCCCTGTGTTTCATCATCCCAATAAATGGCTTTCATGCGGACTAAGTCCACGACACCTTCAAAATGTTCTTCAGCACCAATCGGTAACTGAATTGGCACTGGATTTGCACCCAAACGCGTACGCACTTGACCAACCACGCGCAAAAAGTTTGCGCCCGCTCGATCCATTTTGTTTACAAAACCCAGACGCGGAACGCGATAACGATTAGCTTGACGCCATACTGTTTCAGACTGCGGTTCAACACCACCGACAGCACAGAATACAGCACATGCACCATCGAGCACGCGCAGTGAACGCTCAACTTCAATCGTGAAATCAACGTGTCCTGGTGTGTCAATAATATTAATGCGATGCTGCGGAAATTGTTTATCCATACCGTACCAAAAGCAGGTTGTCGCTGCTGAGGTAATCGTAATTCCGCGTTCTTGTTCTTGCTCCATCCAATCCATGACAGCAGCACCTTCATGAACCTCACCGATTTTGTGAGACACGCCGGTATAAAATAGAACTCGCTCAGTGGTTGTCGTCTTACCCGCATCAATATGAGCCATAATGCCGATATTGCGATAACGATCAATTGGTGTTGCTCTTGCCACGTTTAAATACCTCTAAATTACCATCGATAATGAGCAAAAGCTTGGTTTGCCTTAGCCATTCTGTGCATGTCATCGCGTATTTTGACGGATGTGCCACGCCCTTCATACGCATCCAGCATTTCGGCCGCCAAACGCAAAATCATTGTTTTTTCGCCGCGATCTTTGGATGCTTTTACAATCCAGCGCATTGCTAATGCAACGCCACGATCGGTATCAACTTCCACGGGAACTTGATAAGTTGCACCACCGACTCGACGTGATTTGACTTCAACCGTCGGACGAATGTTATTTAATGCTTTATCTAAAATTTCCAATGCATCTTTGTTGACAAAAACATTACTGGATGAGGTGCTTTCGCCACCTTCTGACCCATCTTCATCATGTTTCTTTGCACTGCCGTGCTTACTTTTCTTGAGACGTTTTGAAACTTCATCCAATGCAGAATAAACGATACGCTCAGCGATAGAGCGTTTGCCTCTACGCATCACGACATTAATAAATCGCGCTAATCGCTCACTGCCATACATTGGATCAGGTAGTGTGTCTCTTTTAATCGCTGCTTTTCTTCTTGGCATTGCTCAATTCCCAATACTAGTCTAATTGATTCTATTCTTTCGGTTTTTTCGTACCGTATTTCGACCGACCTCTACGTCGATTTGCGACGCCCGCTGTATCCAAGCTGCCGCGTACAGTGTGATATCGCACACCAGGTAAATCTTTCACACGACCGCCACGAATTAACACGACCGAGTGTTCTTGCAAATTATGGCCTTCGCCACCGATGTAGGTGGTGACCTCAGAACCGTTGGTCAAACGCACACGCGCAACTTTACGCAATGCGGAGTTTGGCTTCTTAGGTGTTGTGGTGTACACGCGTGTACAAACCCCACGTTTTTGTGGGCACTTTCCTAAATGAGGCACAGTTGACTTCACTATCTTGGGTGCTCGTGGCTTTCTCACAAGCTGGTTAATCGTTGGCATTGGTATAACTCCAGCCTTTAACAGTTTGTTTTATCAAAATTTTCATATGTAACTCTACACTCCCAACATTGTTAGGAGGAGGCGCGATTCTAAATAACGAATGCGCGCCATGTCAAGTCTAGTTAGTTAAAAATAAGCAACTTTTTTTATGTCTCGTTGCGTTGTTCAGCTCGACCTTGTCTTTTAGTACGACGTTCAGCGTGATATGCGAGTCCTGTACCTGCGGGAATCAACCGACCAACAATGACATTTTCCTTCAAGCCTCTTAATTCATCCACTTTACCGCTCACCGCTGCTTCCGTCAGAACACGGGTTGTTTCTTGGAAAGAAGCCGCTGAAATAAACGATTCGGTGGCAAGCGATGCCTTCGTAATACCTAACAAAATAGGCTCATGACGCGCTGCCATCTTACCTTCTTTGGTTATGCGATCATTCTCATCACGCAATTGACCCATTTCAACTTGCTCCCCTTTCAAGAAGCTTGTATCGCCAGGATGCGCGACAAATACTTTACGTAACATTTGTCGAATAATGACTTCAATGTGTTTATCGTTGATTTTAACACCTTGTAAACGATAAACATCTTGCACTTCATTCACGATAAAGTTGGTGAGGGCATTGGTACCTAATAACCGTAAAATATCGTGTGGATTCAACGAACCTTCTGCAATAATTTCACCTTTTTCAACGTGCTCGCCTTCAAACACATTCACATGACGCCATTTTGGAATGAGTTCTTCGTGCACCTCGCCGTTGGGAGAGGTGATAATTAAACGACGTTTGCCTTTGGTTTCTTTACCGAAGCTAACAATCCCTGAAATTTCAGCGAGGATCGCTGTATCTTTTGGACGTCTTGCTTCAAATAAATCAGCTACGCGTGGTAAACCACCGGTGATGTCGCGTGTTTTTGAAGTTTCTTGTGGAATTCTCGCTAACACGTCGCCCACTTTTACTTTTGCACCATCTTCAAAATTCACGATTGCATCAGGTGGCAAGAAATATTGCGCGGTTAAATTGGTGCCTGCTAAATACAAATCACCGCCTTTATCGTCAACCAATTTAATCATTGGTTTCAATTCTTTACCGCTGCTGCTGCGTTGTTTTGGATCGGTCACGACAATGCTACTTAAGCCCGTCAACTCATCGGTTTGACGATTCATCGTGACGCCTTCAATTAAGTCAGCAAATTTAATTTTACCCGCCACTTCAGTGATCACAGGATGGCTGTGCGGATCCCAGTTGGCAACCACTTGCCCTGAATCCACTTTCGCGCCATCAGGCACTGATAATTCTGCACCGTACGGAATTTTATAACGTTCACGTTCACGACCATGTTCATCGACCACTGCGAGTTCGCCGGAACGAGATACCGCAATAAATTTTCCGCTATGATGTTGAATAATTTTGATGTTATGCAACTTCACTTTTCCAGCTAACTTGATTTGCACATTATTCGCCGCTGTTGCTCGTGATGCCGCACCACCGATGTGGAATGTTCTCATGGTTAACTGTGTTCCTGGTTCACCAATGGATTGCGCAGCAATAACGCCGATTGCTTCACCAATATTCACTTGATGACCGCGCGCTAAATCACGTCCATAACAAGCGGAACAAATACCATAACGTGATTCGCAAGTAATTGGTGAACGCACGAGCACTTGATCAACCGATAATTCTTCCAACCTCGCGACTAATTTTTCATCCAATAATGTTCCTGCGCTCACAATCAATTGATTGCTCGCTGGATTATGAATATCTTGCGCTGCGACACGTCCCAGCACACGTTCATGCAGAGGTTCAACAACATCACCACCTTCAATTAATGGAGTCATGGTGACACCTTGAGCGGTACCGCAATCGATTTCAGTAATCACTAAATCTTGCGCCACATCCACTAAACGACGAGTTAAGTAACCAGAGTTTGCGGTTTTTAATGCCGTATCCGCCAAACCTTTACGCGCACCGTGTGTTGAAATGAAATATTGCAACACGTTTAATCCTTCACGGAAATTTGCCGTAATCGGTGTTTCGATAATCGAACCATCGGGTTTCGCCATCAAGCCACGCATACCCGCTAACTGACGAATCTGAGCGGCGGAACCTCTCGCGCCGGAATCCGCCATCATGTAAATAGAATTAAAAGATTCTTGTTGAACTTTGTGACCTTTCGCATCTTTCACCGCTTCCGTTGATAACTCGCTCATCATCGCTTTCGCCACTTGATCATTCGTTCGCGACCAAATATCGACGACTTTGTTATAACGTTCACCCTGTGTGACTAAGCCTGAAGAATATTGCGCTTGAATTTTTCCAACTTCTTCTTCCGCTTGATTGATAATCGCGGCTTTTTCTTTCGGAATCACTAAATCATTCACACCAATTGAAACACCTGATTTGGTTGCATAAGAAAATCCGGTATACATCAATCGATCAGCAAAAATTACCGTCGCTTTCAAACCCACTTCGCGATAACAAATGTTGATGAGATTAGAAATCGCTTTCTTGCTCATCGTGCGATTCACTAAATCAAATGACATGCCTCTGGGTAAAATTTCCGAAAGCAACGCACGACCCACGGTTGTTTCCACTAAGCGAATATTTTGTTTGACGCCACCATTTTCTAAATCAGGCAAATATTCTTTAATGCGTGCACGCACTTTTGCTTGTAATTCCACTGCACTATTTTCATAAGCACGATGAATTTCATTGATATCGGTAAATAACATTCCTTCGCCACGTGCGTTTACTTTGGTACGGGTTAAATAATAAAGTCCCAACACCACGTCTTGTGATGGCACAATAATCGGTTCGCCGTTTGCCGGTGACAAAATGTTATTGGTCGACATCATCAGTGAACGCGCTTCAAGTTGTGCTTCCAGTGACAATGGAACATGCACTGCCATTTGGTCACCGTCAAAGTCTGCGTTATATGCAGTACAAACGAGGGGATGCAATTGAATCGCTTTACCTTCAATCAACACCGGTTCAAATGCTTGAATACCTAAACGGTGTAATGTGGGTGCGCGATTTAATAAAACCGGATGTTCGCGAATCACTTGTTCGAGAATATCCCATACTGCTGCATCTTCACGATCCACCATTTTTTTCGCGGCTTTAATCGTTGATGCTAAACCTTGAATTTGTAGACGACTAAAAATAAATGGTTTGAATAATTCGAGCGCCATTTTTTTCGGTAATCCACATTGATGTAATTTCAGTGTGGGACCGACCACAATCACGGAACGACCGGAGTAATCGACGCGTTTACCTAAAAGATTTTGACGGAAGCGACCCGCTTTACCTTTAATCATGTCTGCGAGTGATTTTAATGGACGTTTGTTTGAACCGGTGATCGCGCGACCACGACGACCATTATCCAATAACGCATCCACGGATTCTTGTAACATGCGTTTTTCATTACGCACAATGATATCCGGCGCATTTAAATCCAGTAAGCGTTTCAAACGATTATTACGATTGATGACACGTCGATATAAATCATTCAAATCAGATGTGGCAAAACGTCCACCATCTAATGGCACCAATGGTCTCAGATCCGGTGGTAACACTGGCAACACAGTCAACACCATCCATTCTGGTTTATTCCCAGAGGATAAAAAGGCTTCGATCAGTTTGAGTCGTTTGGAAAGTTTTTTGAGTTTCGCTTCAGAGGTTGTACTTGCAATATCCTCACGAATTTTAGCGACTTCAGTTTCGAGATTAATTGCGCGTAACAATTCTTGAATCGCATCCGCACCCATACGTGCATCAAATTCATCGCCGTATTCTTCGATCGCGTCGTAATATGCTTCTTCAGAAAGCAATTGACCGCGTTCTAATTGCGTCATGCCCGGATCAATCACCACATAAGCTTCAAAGTAAAGAATGCGTTCGATATCACGCAACGTCATATCTAACAACAAACCAATGCGTGAAGGCAGTGAACGTAAAAACCAGATGTGTGCGATGGGGCTGGCTAATTCGATGTGTCCCATGCGATCACGACGCACTTTTGATAACGTGACTTCAACGCCGCATTTTTCACAAATAACGCCACGATGTTTTAAGCGCTTATATTTACCGCATAAACATTCATAATCTTTCACCGGTCCGAAAATCTTAGCGCAAAATAATCCGTCACGTTCTGGTTTGAACGTTCGATAATTAATGGTTTCTGGCTTTTTTACTTCGCCATACGACCATGAGCGAACCATGTCAGGTGATGCGAGACCGATATGAATAGCATCAAATTCTTCAAGCTGTGATTGCTGCTTTACTAAACTTAATAAATCTCTCAAGGTATTTCCCCCTCATCAAAATCAACTTTACCTACCCTTGATAACCAAGGATCTGATGAACAACTTTCAATATAACCCGTACTACCCTGAGGAGGTCGCGAAGCGACCGTCTCGAAGGGTTACTCAAGCTCCATATTAATTGCCAAGGAGCGAATTTCCTTGATTAACACATTGAATGCTTCAGGCATGCTGGATTCCATGTAATGATCGCCATCCACAATGTTTTTATACATTTTGGTACGTCCACCCACGTCATCGGATTTCACCGTCAACATTTCTTGTAAGGTATATGCAGCGCCGTACGCTTCGAGTGCCCACACTTCCATTTCACCAAAACGT
This sequence comes from uncultured Coxiellaceae bacterium, assembly GCA_964578975.1. Classification (GTDB taxonomy): domain Bacteria; phylum Pseudomonadota; class Gammaproteobacteria; order DSM-16500; family DSM-16500; genus CAYRUP01. The sequence goes on along the minus strand of CAZOFA010000058.1, from coordinate 7,476 downwards.
TGGCCACCGAATTGTGCTTTACCGCCTAAAGGTTGTTGTGTCACTAAGCTATAAGAACCGGTGGAACGTGCATGCATTTTATCGTCGACTAAGTGATTCAGTTTCATCATGTACATGTATCCCACTGTCACCGAACGTTCAAACGCTTTTCCGGTACGACCATCATATAAAGTGGTTTGACCACTCTCAGGAAGATCGGCGAGTTTCAGCATGTTTTTGATTTCATCTTCTGATGCACCATCAAACACCGGTGTTGCCATGGGCACACCGCCCGATAAATTTTTGGCAAGAGTGACGACATCTTCATCGGATAACTCGGTCAGATTTTCTTTGCGCTTATGTTGTGCGGAGTTGTAAATGGAATTTAACATGTGGCGAATATTTTTAATCGATTGTTGCTCTTCGATCATTTTGCCAATTTTTAATCCCAACCCTTTTGCCGCCCAACCTAAGTGAGTTTCTAATACTTGTCCGACGTTCATACGTGACGGTACGCCCAGAGGATTTAATACGATATCAACAGGTGTTCCATCTGCCATGTAAGGCATGTCTTCGATCGGAACGATAGTTGAAATCACACCTTTATTTCCGTGACGTCCTGCCATTTTATCGCCGGGTTGCACACGACGTTTGACGGCCAGATACACTTTAACAATTTTCAACACGCCTGGCGCTAAATCATCACCTTGGGTAATTTTATTGCGCTTTGCATCGTACGCTTTTTCAAACTCAAGACGTTCTTGTTTGTATTGTTTCGCTGCGGTTTCAAGTTGTTTATTGGCCGCTGCATCTTTCAAACGAATTTCAAACCATTTTTCACGTGCCACTTCAGCCAGATAGCCTTTGGTCAGCTTAGAACCTTTCTTCAGTTTATTCGGACCACCTTCCGCCGTACGATTCAACAATAATCTTTCCACACGTTGGAAAATATCATTTTCACGAATACGCAATTCGTCGCTTAAATCTTGTTTTGCTTTTGCAAGTTCACTGCGCTCGATCTCAAGCACACGCTCATCTTTTTCCACACCTTCACGCGTGAAAACTTGTACGTCGATTACTGTCCCTTCCATACCGGTTGGTACACGCAAGGAAGTATCTTTCACGTCAGAGGCTTTTTCACCGAAGATGGCGCGTAATAATTTTTCTTCAGGTGTTAATTGTGTTTCACCTTTTGGTGTCACTTTACCAACTAAAATATCGCCGGATTTTACTTCTGCACCGATATACACAATACCGCATTCATCGAGTTTCGACAGCGCACTTTCGCCCACGTTTGGAATATCCGCTGTGACTTCTTCAATGCCTAACTTGGTATCGCGACTCACGCAGGTTAATTCTTCAATGTGAATACTGGTGAAACGATCTTCTTCGACGACTCGTTCGGAAATTAAAATCGAATCTTCGAAGTTATATCCATTCCAGGGCATGAACGCGACTAATAAATTTTGTCCTAATGCCAATTCACCCATATCGGTGGATTGACCATCGGCTAACACATCACCGCGCTCAATGGTATCGCCTTTTTGCACCAATGGACGTTGATTGATACACGTATCTTGGTTGGTACGGGTATATTTGGTGAGATTATAAATATCAACACCGGTTGTGCCGGATTCTGCTTCATCATCATTCACGCGTACCACGATACGTGATGCATCCACATAATCGACCATACCACCACGCTTCGCGACTTCAGTGACGCCGGAATCTTTTGCCACAATGCGTTCCATTCCAGTTCCAACGAGTGGTTTTTCTGTTTTCAATGTTGGCACCGCTTGACGTTGCATGTTTGATCCCATCAATGCGCGGTTTGCGTCATCGTGTTCCAAAAATGGAATGAGCGCTGCTGCGACCGACACAATTTGCTTGGGTGACACATCCATATATTGCACGCGATCAGGTGTCGTTAAAGTAAATTCATTTTTGTGTCGCACAGGAACCAGTGTATCGATTAATTTACCTTTGTTATCTTGGGTTGCATTTGCTTGCGCAATGACATAATCGCCTTCTTCAATCGCTGAAAGAAAATCGACAGTGTCCGTGACTTTGCAATTCACCACTTTTCGATACGGTGTTTCGAGAAAACCATATTCATTCGTTTTCGCATAGACGGCGAGAGAGTTAATCAACCCAATGTTTGGACCTTCTGGTGTTTCAATTGGGCATACACGGCCATAATGCGTGGGATGCACGTCACGCACTTCGAAGCTCGCGCGCTCACGCGTTAAACCGCCCGGCCCTAATGCAGAAACACGACGTTTGTGCGTAATTTCAGAGAGCGGATTATTTTGATCCATAAATTGTGACAATTGGCTTGAACCAAAAAATTCTTTCACCGCGGCTGAAACAGGTTTTGCATTAATTAAATCTTGCGGCATTAAGTTTTCTGATTCGGATAAACTTAAACGCTCTTTCACTGCGCGTTCAACACGCACTAAACCAACACGGAATTGATTTTCTGTCATTTCACCAACGCTTCGTACACGTCGATTGCCCAGATGATCAATATCATCCACCGTGCCTTCGCCATTACGAATGCTAATTAATGTTTTCAACACGTCGATGATATCTTCTTTCATCAAGATGCCTGGACCTGTGACTGCTTGACGTCCGACACGGCGATTGAATTTCATGCGTCCCACATCGGATAAGTCGTAACGTTCCGGTGTGAAAAATAAATTTTTGAATAATGCTTCGGCTGCATCTTTGGTGGGTGGTTCGCCGGGTCTCATCATGCGATAAATTTCCACCAATGCTTCTAATGCATTTGTGGTTGGATCAACGCGTAATGTCTCAGAGATATAAGCACCATGATCAATGTCGTTCACATACAGCGTTTCAAATGTACTGACATTAGCAGCAATAAAGGATTTTAAAACATCTGCCGTGATGAGATCATTTGCATTCGCCAAAATCTCGCCCGTTTCTTTGTTGATAACGGTTTTTGCTAAAACTTTTCCAAGCAAATAATCGGCAGGGACTTCCAATTTTTTAATATTGGCTTTTTCAAGTTGTGTAATGTGACGCACCGTGATACGACGATCGCGTTCGACAATGACTTTTCCTGCTTTTTTAATTTCGAACGGTGCGATTTCACCGCGCAATCTTTCAGGAATCAAATCTAAACTAAATTCACCTTTACTTAAATGGAAAACATTATTTTCAAAAAATGTTCCCAGAATTTCTTCCACAGAATAATCTAATGCACGTAACAAAATAGTTGCTGGCAATTTGCGACGACGATCAATACGCACATAAATTGCATCTTTTGGATCAAACTCAAAATCCAGCCAAGAACCACGATAAGGAATAACACGTGCGGAAAATAATAATTTGCCGGATGAATGTGTTTTACCACGATCGTGCTCGAAGAACACGCCAGGCGAACGATGCAATTGGGATACAATCACACGCTCAGTGCCATTAATCACAAATGTACCATGCTCTGTCATTAATGGAATTTCGCCCATATACACTTCTTGCTCTTTCACATCTTTTACAACTTTGGTATCACCGGAGGCTTCTTTATCGTAATGAATCAGACGAACTTTAACGCGCAACGAAGCGCCATAGGTTAATCCACGCATTTTACATTCTTTTACGTCAAAGATAGATTCGCCAAGACGATAACTTACAAATTCCAATACAGAACTTCCGGAAAAACTGGTGATTGGAAATACTGACTTAAATGCTGCATGCAATCCAAAATTATCGCGTTTTTCTGGATCGACATCCGCTTGTAAAAATCGATGATAGGACTCTAATTGCAAACCCAATAAAGAAGGAGTGCCAATTGTACTTGGATGTTTACCAAAGTCTTTGCGAATGCGCTTTTTCTCAGTGTATGAGTACGTTGAACCCATGTAAGATACCTCTGCATGATGATCGTTTTATAAAGCAAGCGTGCCTAAAAAAATTATTTTCCACCGGTTTCTATAGCGAAACCGGCGAAAATAGAAAAAGCCGGAGACGAAAAGTCCCCGGCTAAACATATGTCAGCAAATTGAATGAATTGACTGACAAATGAGTTATTACTTAACTTCAACCGTCGCTCCTGCTTCTTCCAACTGTTTCTTGATGTCAGCTGCTGTTGCTTTGTTGACACCTTCTTTAATAACGGCTGGTGAGGTTTCAGTAAGATCTTTCGCTTCTTTCAAGCCAAGTCCGGTGATGGTACGAATCGCTTTAATCACATTGATTTTGTTGTCACCGACTTTGGTCATGATAATGTTGAATTCCGTTTTTTCTTCGGCAGCAGCAGCGTCACCGCCTGCAGCAGGTGCGGCGACCGCAACAGTTGCAGCAGCAGCTGACACACCAAATTTGTCTTCCATCGACTTAATTAATTCAACAACGTCCATCACGCTCATATCTGAAATAGCTTGTAAAATTTCTTCTTTACTAACGGCCATGATTTTCATCACTCCACTCTAAAATTTAATAAAATATACTATGCTGACTTTTGCTTTTGATCGCGTATCGCCGCAATAGTACGTACCAATTTGCTGTGAGGTTCTACCAATGTACGCACCAATTTGGTAATAGGTGCTTGCATGACAGACATCAACTGGGAAATTGCCTCTAAGCGTGTTGGTAAGCTTGCCAGTTTATTGAGATCATTGGCTGGAAGTACTTTTCCGTCAATCGACAGAGCTTTAACTTCGAGCTTTTCCCATTTCTTGGCATACTCTTTAAATACACGCGCAGCAGCACCTGGCTCATCTTTCGAAAAAGCCAGCACTAACGGCCCCACCAACGCAGAATCCATACAGGAAAACTTCGTTTCCTTAAATGCAAGACGCGCTAACGTATTACGCACAACGCGCATATAAACACCCGCTTCGCGTGCCTTCATACGTAACTCAGTCAATTGCGCTACTGTTAAACCATCATATTGAGCAGCGACAAGTGACGTAGCGTGTTTTGCAACTTCTGCTACCTCAGCAACAATGGCCTTTTTACCATCTAGTCTTAAGGGCATTGTTATAACCTCCTACTTCTTCGTTATCAGAGATAACGTTTTATTAACGAACAGCAACACCTCATGGCATCACCGTCTGCGTAGACCAACGTTTTTCATGATCAGATTTTTTCGATCATGAGACTCCGCTCATTAAGCTTTCGCATCTACGGTCTTTGACGGGTATCCTGCTGTACATGCTCTAAAATAAATAAAGCTGCTCGCCAATACCCACAAAGTCTTTCTCGCCTCAAACTTATGCAATACTTGAGACGTCAATCTGCAAACCCGGGCCCATTGTCGTGGACAGGGTTACTTTCTTAAAATAAATACCTTTCGAGGAAGCTGGTTTTGCTTTTTTTAACGCTGTGATGATTGCTTCGAAATTTTGTGTCAAATCAGCCACGTCAAAATCCGCTTTTCCGATTGGGCAATGTACCACGCCTGCCTTGTCGGTGCGATAACGTACTTGACCCGCTTTCGCATTTTTGACAGCACCCGCCACATCGGCGGTCACGGTACCATCTTTTGGATTTGGCATTAAACCACGCGGTCCTAATACTTGTCCCAATTGTCCAACGACACGCATCGCATCTGGTGTTGCGACAACGACATCAAAATTCATTTCACCGGCTTTGACTTTTTCAGCCAAATCATCCAATCCGACGAGGTCAGCGCCCGCTTTTAACGCTGCATCCGCATGTGCAGACGAGGTAAAAACGGCAACACGAATTTCACGACCGGTGCCTTTCGGTAATACGATTGAACCACGTACCGCTTGATCGGATTTGCGTGAATCAATTCCCAAATTAACACTCAAGTCTACACTTTCACGAAATTTTGCCAACACTAAACTTTTTAACAATGTTAATGCTTCATTGATGTTATACACTTTTCCTGGCGTAATCTTTTCACGATTCGCACGCGTTCTTTTTGAAATCGTAGCCATGTTAATTTCCTCCTTCGACTTCAATACCCATACTGCGCGCACTGCCTGCAATCGAACGCATGGCGGCTTCTAAACTCGCTGCATTTAAGTCTGGCATTTTCATCTTTGCAATTTCTTCTAATTGCTTGCGCGTAATTTTTCCGACCTTATTGGTATTCGGCGTACTACTACCACTCTCAACATTCGCGGCTTCCTTAATTAAGTGAGAAGCGGGCGGTGTTTTGATAATGAAAGTAAAACTACGATCTTCGTAAACGGTAATTTCAACCGGTAATGGTTTTCCTGCGCGCGCGGGAGTTTGAGTTTGCGCATTAAACGCTTTACAAAACTCCATGATATTCACGCCGTGCTGACCGAGTGCAGGTCCGACTGGCGGACTAGGATTCGCGGCTGCACCTTTCACTTGTAATTTAATAAGTGATTTAACTTTCTTTGCCATATTTTCTCCTGTGGGTACAAACGCTTATTTGCAAAGCTCCCCGTTATAAAAAAACAAAAAAAATTTACAGCCTGGATATTCATCCAGGCTAAAAATAAATTGTTATCCTTTTTCTACCTGATCAAACTGCAATTCGACCGGTGTAGAACGACCAAAAATAAGTACGGCGACACGAAGACGATTTTTCTCATAGTTAACTTCTTCCACCACACCATTGAAATCAGCAAAAGGACCGTCAATGACACGTACCACTTCGCCCATCTCAAACAAGACTTTCGGTTTTGGTTTATCTGTACTTTCTTGCACACGCTGCAATATCGTTTCAGCTTCTTTCGGACTAATGGGAGCAGGTTTATCACTCGTGCCACCAATAAAGCCCAACACTTTTGGTATTGATTTAACTAAATGCCAGGTTTCATCATCCATTTCCATTTCAACTAATACATAACCTGGAAAAAATTTTCTTTCACTCTTACGCTTTTGCCCAGCTCTGAGTTCAACCACTTCTTCAGTGGGCACAAGAATATCGCCAAATTTATCTTCTAAATTTTCGCGTCGAATTCTTTCACCTAATGCTTGTTTGACATAGTTTTCAAATCCAGAGTAGGCATGAACGACGTACCAGCGTCTTTTCTTCTTAACCTCATCAACCATGTTGTCTATCCTCTCTGCCCGGTCAGCCATCCAATCACCCACATTAAACCACTATCAATGACCCATAAAATCAGCGCAAGAATGATAACCATGACAGCCACAAATAGCGTGGTTTGTGTTGTTTCTTGTCGTGTTGGCCAAAATACTTTGCGCAATTCCATTCGGGATTCTCGAGCAAAGTCTAATGCCGCTTTTCCTTGACTCGTCTGTAAAGCAACGGCGGCCATTATACCTAACAAAGCCAGCCAACCCAAGAGACGTAATGGCCAAGGTTGAGTACTGTAATAGTAATTCGCTACCAATCCTGCAATAAATAAAATGGCAACAACAAGCCATTTGAGCCAATCATAGCTCGTACTGGGTCGTATATCCGCTGTCTTTAATGACATCACTTTGCTTGCCTTTATCTAAGTTAGACTATAATGGCAGGCCAGGAGGGTCTCGAACCCCCAACCTGCGGTTTTGGAGACCGCC
>CAZOFA010000057.1:0-15737 GCA_964578975.1 uncultured Coxiellaceae bacterium | reverse complement strand
ATCCGCCGTTTTAATCACATCTAAATTATGCTCGATAATCACAATCGTATTTCCATGATCGCGCAATCGATGTAACACTTTCAGCAATTGCTCAATATCGTAAAAATGCAATCCGGTTGTCGGCTCATCTAAAATATATAACGTACTTCCGGTATCACGCCGCGATAATTCGCGCGCTAATTTAATGCGTTGCGCTTCGCCGCCTGATAATGTTGTCGCACTTTGTCCGAGACTCAAATACGACAAACCTACATCCATTAATGTTTGTAATTTTCGTGACACAATCGGAATCGCATCAAAAAATTGATGCGCATCTTCCACCGTCATTTCCAACACTTGCTGAATATTTTTTCCTTTATATAAAATTTCCAGTGTCTCACGATTGTAACGTTTGCCTTGACACACATCACACGTCACATACACATCCGCAAGAAAATGCATTTCAACTTTAATCACACCATCACCTTGACACGCTTCACAACGTCCGCCACGCACGTTAAAACTAAAACGTCCTGGCCCATAACCGCGTGAACGCGCTTCGGGTGTGCCTGCAAATAATTCGCGGATCGGTGTGAACAGTCCTGTGTAAGTGGCAGGATTCGAACGCGGTGTGCGACCAATTGGACTTTGATCAATATCCACCATTTTGTCGAGTAACTCAATTCCATCCACCGCATTAAATGGTGCGGCTTCACGTAAACTCGCACCATTTAATGCACGCGCTGCAATTGGCGCCAATGTGTCATTAATCAAGGTTGATTTTCCAGAACCCGACACGCCCGTAATACACGTCATGAGTCCCAGTGGAATATCAATATCAATCCCACGCAAATTATTTCCTCTGGCACCGCGTAATGCAATTATGCGTTTTTTATCGAACGGCACGCGTTTTTTTGGAACTGCAATTTTTAATTTTCCCGATAAATATTGCCCGGTTAACGAATTGGGATTTTTTAAAATATCGTTTGGAGTGCCTTCCGCCACAATTTGTCCGCCATGCACACCGGCACCCGGACCTAAATCCACAATATGATCCGCACTTAAAATTGCTTCTTCATCATGTTCCACCACAATCACGGTGTTGCCTAAATTACGTAATTGATGCAATGTTTCGAGCAAGCGCGCATTATCACGTTGATGCAAACCAATCGATGGCTCATCTAAAATGTACATGACACCCACTAATCCCGCACCAATTTGACTGGCTAATCGAATGCGTTGTGCTTCACCGCCCGATAATGTTTCCGCACTGCGATCTAAACTTAAATAATCCAATCCCACATTGACTAAAAAACTTAACCGACTAATTAATTCTTTTTTTATTTTTTCCGCAATTTCCGCGCGATAACCTGCGAGTTGTAATTTTTCAAAAAATAATTTGGTTTGACTAATGGGTTTTTTGACGAGCTCAGCCAATCCCATCTCTGCCACAAACACATAACGTGCTGCTTTACACAAACGTGTTCCATGACAATCTTCACATGGTTTGCTGGAAAGATATTTGCGTAATTCGTCGCGCACCATGTTGGATTCAGTATCGCGATAACGTCGTTCCATGTTTGGAATCACGCCTTCAAACACATCCGTTTTGCTAAATCCACGTCCTTCGTCATTTTTATAATTAAATTTAATGAATTCATTTCCACTGCCATACAAAATCATTTTCTGAATTTTTTTCGCAAGCAAACTAAACGGATGTTCCATATTAAATTTATAATGCTTCGCGAGTGAAGCGAGCAATTGATAATAATAGCCATTGCGTCGATCCCAACCGCGAATCGCGCCTTCCGCTAAACTTAAGCGCTGATCTGTCACAATTAATTCGGGATCAAAATTTTGTTTTATTCCCAAACCATCGCACGTCGCACAGGCACCACTTGGACTGTTGAATGAAAATAATCGCGGCGATAATTCCGCTATACTATATCCGCAATCAGGGCAGGCAAATTTTGCAGAAAAAATTTGCGCCCGACGTTTTGGCTCATCAATAAAAGCAATAGACGCGAGCCCATGCGCTAAATTCAGCGCTGTTTCAAATGATTCTGCTAAGCGTATCTGAACTTCTTTATTCACTTTGATTCGATCAACCACCACTTCAATCGTATGTTTACGCCGTAAATCTAAACTCGGCGGATGATCCAATTCCACCATGTCACCATCAATTCGCGCGCGCACATAACCTTGACTGCGCAGCGATTGTAATAATTCAATGTGCTCACCTTTTCGTTCACGCACCACCGGCGCTAAAATCATGACTTTCGTTTCGTCGGGCAACGCTAACACACAATCCACCATCTGACTGATGGTTTGCGCTTCCAACACTTGTCCATGCTCCGGACATTTGGGTTGTCCCACTTTCGCATATAACAAGCGCAGATAATCATAAATTTCCGTGATGGTTCCGACGGTTGAACGCGGATTGTGTGATGTGGATTTTTGCTCGATGGAAATGGCCGGCGATAATCCTTCGATGTGATCAACATCGGGTTTTTCCATCATCGACAAAAATTGTCGCGCGTAGGACGATAACGATTCCACATAACGACGCTGACCTTCCGCATACAATGTGTCAAACGCAAGCGATGATTTCCCTGAGCCGGACAAACCCGTGATGACAATGAGTTGATCTCGAGGTAAAGAGAGATTTAAATTTTTTAAATTGTGCGTGCGCGCACCGCGGATTTGAATTTCTTTCATAAGGCTCAATTTAACGTAAAAAACGAGCATTGTAGCATACACCCCTAATGTGGAGTAAAATACCGATCCTTTTAAAACAAATAGATTGAATAATAATGAATTCTACTGAACGACGCGCAACGATTGCCCTCGCCAGCATCCTGTCTTTACGCATGCTGGGCTTATTTATGGTTTTGCCTTTGTTTTCGCTTTATTCCCATCATTTGATTGGCGCAACACCTTTCCTGATTGGTATGGCGATGGGCGTTTATGGATTAACCCAAGCAATTTTTCAAATTCCGTTTGGCGCCTGCTCTGATCGTCTGGGACGCAAAAAAATGATTACGTTAGGTCTGCTGATTTTTATGATCGGCAGTATCGTTTGTGCCACAAGCCATACCATCCAGGGCATGATCATCGGACGCGCACTACAAGGCATGGGCGCTATTGGCAGTACCGTGATGGCATTACTGGCTGATTTAACGCACGAGAAAGAACGCACCAAAGCAATGGCCATGGTGGGCATGACCATTGGCATGTCATTTTCACTGGCGATGGTCATGGGTCCATTGTTAAATCCGTGGTTCCATGTCAATGACTTATTTTGGTGTGCCGCGATTTTTGGCCTGATCGCCATTTTTATTTTATATACGACAGTCCCTCATCCGCAAAAAACAGAATGGCATGCGGATACCGAACCTGAAGTACATTCTTTTTCTGCATTATTGAAACATGCTGAACTGTTGCGTTTGAACAGTGGTATTTTAATGTTGCATGCGATTTTTACGGCGAGTTTTATTGTGATCCCGATCAGTTTAGCGCACGCGGGGTTGTCCGCGAATCAACAATGGATGTTGTATTTACCGATTCTTTTGCTGGCTTTTATCTGTAGCGTTCCCATGATCGTCATCGCGGAAAAAAAACAATGCCTCAAATTATTTTTTCTGAGCGCCATTGTGTTGATGGGAATCGCTGAAGTGTTACTGTGGATCTTTGCTCAACACTTGAGCGTCTCTGCGCTGAGTTTATTTTTCTTCTTCACGGGGTTTTCCATGATGGAAGCCTTTTTACCTTCCTTGGTCTCTAAAACTGCTCCACGTGCGCGCAAAGGCACCGCGCTTGGCATCTATTCTTGTTGCCAATTTTTTGGTATCTTTGTTGGCGGTTCGTTGGGTGGCTGGTTCTACAGCGCCTTCGGTCTAAAAAATGTCTACCTATTCTGCACCTTGCTCGCGCTTATTTGGGCTGCGCTTGCGTTTCAAATGAAAAACCCTCAACATCGTCATTAGTATTTTTAGGAGATTCAACATGGCAAAAGGCAGTGTTAACAAAGTGATTTTAATTGGCAATCTGGGCCGCGATCCAGAAGTGCGTTACACCCCCAATGGTTTAGCAGTGGCCAATATCACCATCGCCACCACTGAAGCTTGGAAAGATAAACAAACCGGTGAAAATCAAGAACGCACCGAATGGCATCGTGTTGCCATGTATAGTCGTCTTGCAGAAATCACTGGCGAATATTTGCGTAAAGGTTCAAAAGTGTATATCGAAGGCCGGTTACAAACCCGTAAATGGCAAGACAAAAATACCGGACAAGATCGTTACACCACAGAAATTATTGCTGACTCGTTACAAATGTTAGATAGCAAAGGCGGCGGTCATCAGGCAACACCTTCAGAAAACACAGCGAAATCGAATACAGAAATTCCTCAAGCAGAACCGACTGAAAATTTTGATGATGATATTCCGTTTTGAGTAAAATCCAGCAAAATAATAGAATTAAGCCATCATTTAGAGTGTAAAAATAATGATGGCTTTTTTATTAGCCACTACATACTAGATGAAGAAAAGTATCAAGGAACATCATTGTGAACCATCAAACTCATGAAACCTCAGCTGATTTTGATCCTTATCAACCAGACAATATCCCACTCTACGAAGCGATCTACGGCAAAAATCTTATCTCGCTCGGTGGGATTGCCGCGATCGATAATATGTTTTCCGGTTTGAATTTAAATGGATTAAAAGCATTAGACATCGGGTTTGGTTTAGGTGGCGTTGCTTTTCATTTAGCAGAAAAATATAAAATGAAAGTTGCTGGGATAGAAATACATGCTTGGATGGTAGAGTACGCAAAAAATCATCGACCAGAGACGCTGGCAAATTATCTTGAATTTAATACTTACGATAGTAAGGGAAATTTTCCTTATGCTCCTCAGACGTTCGATTTAGCCTATAGCAAAGGCGTTTTAAATCATGTGGCTGATAAGGCTAGTTTGTTCAAACAAATTCATACCGTACTGAAATCGAATGGCTTATTGGTGATTGCTGATTGGATTTTCCCAAAAGCAACAACCGAGACCGCTTTAATTTGTGAAACGAAAGAATCTTATAGCCAAGTTTTACGGGATGCTGACTTCAGTGAAATTAGTTTTCGCGATGACAGTAAATTATTTCTTAACTATGCTAAAGAGTTGTTGACCAAATTATCGAATAATAAAGTTTTTATCCAACAAAAATATGGCGAAGAATTATTTCTCATCATTCAAAACCAACATGAAGAGCTGGTTTTGAAAATCCAACAACATCAAAAAATAGCCACTCGAATTATTGCAAAAAAATTATGAATTGGATAACAGGAACCAGTGAAACGGATGGGGTTAAGACGCATTACCTGCGTACCGGTGGTGATAAGCCTCCTGTTGTTTTGTTACATGGGCTTATGTTGAATGGAGCATGCTGGATTCCTCTGGCGCGAATGTTGGAAAAAGAGTATGACGTTGTGATGCCAGATGCGCGCGGACACGGATATTCGAGTGTTCTCCATCAGGGTTATCGCTACAACAATCTCGCCATGGATGTGATTCATCTAATTGACACATTAGAACTCATCAATCCCATACTGATTGGTCATTCGATGGGAGGCTTAACAGCACTGCTTGTGGCAAGTTTGCAACGAGAACAACTGCGCGGACTTATTTTGGCTGATCCAACTTTTTTATCACCCGAACGTCAACAGGAAGTTTTTAAAAGTGATGTCAAGGAACAACATCGTCACGTTCTCAAGCACACAAAAGAAAATTACTTGGCGGAGATTTTAGTTCGACATCGTCATCGCACACGAGAAATCAATCAACTATTCACAGAGGCAAGATTTCAAACCAGTATCCATGCTTTAGATATTTTAACTCCGCCGAATCCTGATTATATTCCGCTGATCCAGCAGCTGGATATTCCGAGCTTACTGGTTATTGGCGATACCAATCCAGTCGTTTCGATGGAAATGGCTCAACAACTGGCTAGGCGCAATCGACACTTAAACATCATACAAATCAAACAAGCGGGTCACGCAATTCCGTATGATCAACCTGAGCATTTTGCGACAGTGATTCAAACTTTTTTACGCACTATTTTTGACGAATAAAAATTGACAAAATAAAAATTAATCGTTAATTTCACTACGATTATTATCCTTTTACCCCCCTATTTAGGCCTGCGGCCACCTTTCGCAACCTGGGAAGGCTTCTCAACAGCAATAAGCATAAAAGTAAGATATTTTTCTTTATTTTTAATATAATAATAGGATGAATAAATGCATATGAAAAAAAATGAGATGCAACCTATGAGTAATGATGCACGCATTGCAGTACTTGAAACGACAATTGTCAATATCAATACGACTTTGCTTGATCTGAAGCGATCATTTGAAAAGATGGATAACAAATTTGATTCTAAATTTGACGCAATGGATAAAAAATTTGAGGCTAAGTTCGAGAAGTTCGAAGCCAAATTTGAAGCAATGGATAAAAAGTTTGACTCTAAATTTGATGCCTTGCAAAACCGCATCTGGTCCAACTTTCTTTGGATGATGGGCATGATGATTGGTTTAGCCAGTTTAATTGCACACACACAACATTGGATTTAACGTATAAAAAACCAGGATGAAAACTCAGCCAATGCGGGCAATTATCATAAAAAAATCCGGCAAAGATGATATTTTAACCTTAGGCGATGTACCCACTCCCATTCCGGCTCCCAATCAATTATTGGTACGCGTGAAAGCCGCTGCGCTTAATCGAGCAGACTTATTGCAACGACGGGGAAAATATCCGCCCCCGCCTGGTGAATCTCCCATTTTAGGACTCGAAATTGCTGGAGACGTAGAAAAAATCGGTCAACAAGTCACGCAATTTAAACCCGGTGATGCAGTTTTTGGTTTGGTCGGTGGTGGAGGTTATGCGGAATATTGTTTGTTAGATGCAGAATGCGCGCTCGCCATCCCAGAAAATTTATCTTACATTGAAGCAGCTAGCATCCCCGAAGCTTTTCTCACTGCCTGTGAGGCGATTTTTACGTTAGGACAATTGCAAGCAAACGAAACGATTTTAATTCATGCAGGAACCAGCGGAGTGGGTACGGCAGGGATTCAGCTAGCCACTGCTGCCGGTGCTCGCGTATTCACCACCGTCAGAAGCAGCGATAAAATTGCAAAACTCAACACATTAAATCCGGCTGAAATTATTCATTCCCAACAATGCGACTTTGCTCATGAAATTGAAAAACTGACTCAAGGACGCGGAGTCGATGTCATTATTGATTTTATTGGGGCAAATTATTTTGAAAAAAACATACAAAGTCTTGGGGTGGGCGGTCGATTAATTTGTGTTGGATTGATGGGTGGCACAACCGCTGAAATTAATTTAAATGCTATCCTCACCAAACGCCTGCAAATTAAAGGATTAAGGATGCGCACACGTGCACTCGAAGATAAACGCGCCATGACCAAACAATTTAAAGACAAATGGCTGCCTTTCCTTGTCGATCGCACCATCTACCCCGTGATTGATTGTGTTTTCCCGTTAGAACAAGCACAAAACGCGCATGAATACATGGAAAAAAATCTGAATATGGGAAAAATAATTTTAGAAGCTTGAGCTGATTTCTTCGGCTCGAATCTACTGGGGTTTAATAATTCATTATTCATCAGTGAATAATCTATTGCCTAATTTAATAAAAATCGATTTAATAGGGAGCTGAAACCATTATGATGAAAGGAATTCACAATGAATACAGCACTTCTATTGATTGAGTATCAAAATGATTATTTTCCAAATGGTAGGATGCCGCTTGAGAAAAGTATAGAGGCATGTCAAAAAGCGCAAGAGGCACTGCAAGTTTACCGCGCTAAACAACTACACATCATCCATTTGCAACATCTTTCAACCCGCCCTGATGCTGTTCATTTCCTCCCCTGCACCAAAGGCGTTGAAATTCATTCGAATGTGCAACCACTGCGAAATGAAACCGTGATTAAAAAACATTATCCGAATTGCTTTAAAGATACGGGATTGTTGAATCATTTAATCAAAAACAATATTAATCATTTAATCATTGCCGGCATGATGACACATCTTGCGATCGATGCATCCGTCAGAGCGGCCTATGATTTAGGTTTTAGCTGCACGGTATTGCATGATGCCTGTGCGACAAAAAATTTAGAATTTAATAATATGATTATTCCAGCGCAAAGCGTGCATAGTGCATTTTTAGCAGCATTACAGCCGATGTATGCGAATGTGATTAGTCTTAAAGAATTTTTGCAGTTGACGAGTCAGCGATCATCGGTCAGCGCTGTTTGATATCCTAAATTTTTGTCACGTGCGCTTGAATCTATCGCGCCACATTTCAATCTGTCATCCCCGCGATGAATCTGTCATCCCCGCGCAGGCGGGGATCCATCTTGTTAAAATAACTATAGATTCTCGTCTGCGGGAATGACACGTGGAATTATTCACTGAGAATTATTTTAAATTTTTAATAATTCCTTAAGCTTGAATTGCTATCGTCATTTTCGTTCGGAAGAAGTTTAATTCGATAACGATTCAAAAGGAGTAATTTATGGAAGGAAGAAAGAGAAAGGCAACAACTGAAGCATCAGATACCACCACCACCTCCCCTAAAGAACATAAAACTGAAAACACCCCCGCCCCTACTTATTCTAATCTAGTCAGACATATCGCTGCAGCGTGTGGGATCGCGCCAGAAAATATAGCTACAACCGATATTGATATAAAAATCCTGACGGACGGATTAGTCTCACTCGGAACACCACTCGCAGAGGCACAAAAAACAGCAAAAACAATCATGGCTAATGCGGTTGCACATGGTATCGTAAAAAACCTATTCACCCATCCGAGCTTCAAAGCAGAAGACGCTGCGAAAATGGCGCATCCTCTAAAACATTCTGGCGGATTCGATGCGGATGGCAATGCCGACCTAGCTGTATTGGATCAAGTTGATCATTATGCTCTTCGTAGTAGTTCAAAAAAACTCACAAAACCTTATCTGACTGAAGAAGCAATGAGTCAATTTATGCAAATGCGTGCGGCAACAAATAAAGCCGCCCAAAAGCCGAGTCTTTGTCCGCATTTAATCGAGCAAAAATTAGCTGACATCGGATCAGCAGGCGAAATCAGAACGAGCTTTGAACATTTATCTACAAGACAAGATAATGGAAAGCCGGTTCTTACTGTTCCGCAGTTCAAAAAAATTTACACTGATCCTGAGATACCTTTTTTCAAGGCTCGAAAACGCCATAGTGCGAGAGTACAAGCGATGGAAGAGCAACAACGTCGAGTAGCAGAAGCAGTAACATCTGGCGCCTTGCCTAATCCTACAAAAAGAAGATAAAAAAAACGGTGTTAGGTTAAACCTGACACCGTCTGTTCTGCTAGCGAAAGCTACTGAAAAACTCTATCTCGTCATTGCGAGCGTAGCGAAGCAATCCAGAATGCTTTGATCATTAGCGCTTTTCTGGCTTCGCTACGCTCGCTTTGCATATCTGCGATTCCTCATTATTTCCCATCCGGCATAAACCCTCTTCGCTTAATATTTGGATTACTGTAAGTTGATGGTGCCTGGGGTGATTCCATATATTTAGGCTTGAATAAACCATTCGAGCTCGATGCGCCAGGAGCCGGATTAGGATTATCCGCCAAATAGTAAGCCAGACCAACCGCTGCTCTGGGTTTCGGGGTGTTAATAATGGTTTTTAAACGGTCATACACATCTGCGCTGAACGTTTGGCCATTGAATGCAGCTACTGCTCCATCCTTATAACTCATCATTTGTTCTGGCGTGAAGTTAATTAAATCTGTATACCTCTGTTGATTAAGAAGCGTTTGTCCGGAGTTAACAACGTTTAACTTCACATCGTACAACATCCGTAATGATGCATTCAGCGCACCAATCGCCATAATTCGATTTGCAGATGTATGAGCGATGAGGCTGTCAAAGTTTTCAGCGAGAATTCCCGCTTTACTTAATTGAAGTAACGAATTACTCAAAGGAAAAATCACGTCGTCTTCGTGTCGATCAATTAAATCGAATAAACGGATTAAATGTTCTCTGGTGAGTAAACTATTTGGTTTAGCCTGACTTAATACAGTCAACGATGAAAGAATACCATCTCGACTGATATGATCATTTAAACGTCTCATGATCTCTGCATCAGCATCAAGTCCTGCGACCGCTAAGATAGCTGTTGCTGGTCGAAGAAGTTCAGCATTAGGATCCCGGATCACGCTGTCTGAGTTTTGTCGCGCTCTAGGAGAGCCTTTTTCTTCATCATTATGAAATGTCATATACATCATTCCTCGTTTCTTTCTAAGAATGACTTATATTAACAAGCGAAACTTAAGGTGATCTTACCTAAAACTTAAGGATGGATTAAGACAACACACGGCCATTTTTAACACATTGTAAACAAGCAATAGAGCCAATAAAGTAAGTCAATTCAATAGGATGCGTCGCATTCCAGACCACCAAATCCGCATTTTTACCCACTGCCAAAGTCCCTAATTGTGCTTCTAATCCTAAAGCACGTGCCGCATGGCGCGTCACACCCAATAATGCTTCTTCGGGTGTTAATTGAAATAACACACAGGCCATATTCAGCATTAATAACAACGACGTCACCGGCGATGTCCCAGGATTACAATCGGTCGCAATTGCCATCGGTACACCCTGCTCACGTAACCAGGCGACGGGCGGCGCTTTTTTCTCGCGTAAAAAATAAAATGCGCCGGGTAATAACACCGCAACCGTGCCTGCTTTGGCGAGCGCGCTCACTGCTTTTTCCGAAAGAAATTCTAAGTGATCGACCGATAATGCTTTATATTGCGCCGCTAACAGTGACGCACCTAAATCACTTAATTGCTCTGCATGACATTTAATTTTTAATCCATATTTTTCTGCGGTTTTAAAGACACGTTCGGTTTGCACGCGCGAAAAACCAATCGTCTCACAAAATACATCGACTGCATCCGCCAACTGCAATTCAACCACACGCGGCAACACAATGTCACACACATAATCCACATAGTCATCTGCACGTTGTTGATATTCCAGCGGCACGGTGTGCGCGCCTAAAAAAGTTTTTACCACGGTGAGCGATAATGTTTCTTCAATGCGTTTTGCGACACGTAATATTTTTAATTCCGTTTCAAGATCCAATCCATAACCGGATTTAATTTCGATGGTAGTCACCCCACTCGCTTGCATGGCGCGCGCACGTTGCAAACTTTGCTGAAATAATTCTTCTTCAGAAATTTCACGCGTAGCACGCACAGTCGAATGAATACCACCGCCCTGTTGCAAAATCATTTCATACGTTGTGCCTTGCATGCGCAGTTCAAATTCGTGAGCCCGATTCCCAGCAAAAACCAAATGCGTATGACAATCAATGAAACCCGGTGTGATGCAAGCACCTGCCACATCGAAAATGTGTGTCGCATCCTGCGTTTTTGGCAAATCTTTCCGTCGCCCAATCCAAACAATTTTTCCATCTTTGACACCGATCGCACCTTCCTCAATCAATCCATATGGTTTCCCATTGGACTCACAGGTGGCGATCGTGCCATTTATCCACAAAGCATCCCATTGCATGCTGTTACCTTTAGGTTAGAATGACAGTATTATTCCTGATTTGAGCATGAATCTCGATGAGTTGGAATACCCGCTATTTACCACCCGATAAAACCCTGTGGCAGGGACGTGCCGATACTCCGCCTGCTTCAGCATTTTTTCAAATTGTGCGTTGCATTAATTTGTTAGATCAAACCACCATCGAAACGCGTAAACAAACCTTCGCATTAGTTGGTTTTAAATGCGATGAAGGCATTCGGCGTAATTTCGGTCGCGTGGGTGCGATTGAAGGTCCCAATGCCATTCGCCAAGCACTGTCTAAATTGCCCATCCAAAAAAATACCTTTGAATGTATTGATGTGGGAAATATTGCGTGTGCCGATGGTGATTTAGAAGAGTCGCAACAAGCACTCGGTGATTTAGTCGCTTTATTATTACGACAAAAAATCACGCCGATTGTGTTAGGTGGCGGTCACGAACTTGCTTGGGGACATTATCAAGGTATCGAAAAAGCGTACCCGGAACATCCCATCGGCATCATTAATTTCGATGCGCATTTTGATCTGCGTCCATTATTATCGAACGAGCGTGGCAGTTCTGGGACTCCGTTTTTACAAATTGCCGAAGCACTGAAAAAACAAAAACGTCGTTTCGATTACAATTGTATCGGGGTTCAATTTGGCGCTAACTCACGTTACTTGTTGGAAACCGCAAAAAATTTTCATGCACATATTATTTGGGCCGATGAATTGCAACAAGGACAATTGGAAAAATGCGTGGATTTTGTCGATCGAATTGTCGATGAAAATGAATATATTTACGCGAGTATTTGTTTAGATGTGTTTGCTTCTGCATTTGCGCCGGGTGTGAGTGCGCCGCAACCGTTAGGTTTATTGCCCTGGCAAGTGATTCCCTTGTTAAGACAATTAAGTTTGTCGGGAAAAATGATCAGCTATGATATTGCCGAATTATCACCGCGTTACGACATTGATAATTGCACCGCAAAATTAGCGGCAAATTTAATTTATGAAATTGTTCATCACCAACATGATCATCTCACCATTTATGACACAAAAGAATAATCGTCATGATCCCTCACGCCATATTGCGGCCCCTCGCGGCACGACACTCAGCGCAAAAAGTTGGTTGACGGAAGCGCCACTGCGCATGCTGATGAATAATTTGGATGCTGAAGTGGCTGAGAATCCAAGTGATTTAGTTGTGTATGGTGGCATGGGTCGTGCAGCACGGGATTGGGATGCGTACGACAAAATTATCCAAGCACTCAAAAATTTATCTGATGAAGAAACCTTATTAATTCAATCCGGAAAACCCGTCGGCGTGTTTAAAACGCATCGCGATGCACCGCGTGTGTTAATTGCAAATTCAAATTTAGTGGCACATTGGTCGACGTGGGAATATTTTAATGAGCTCGATAAAAAAGGTTTGATGATGTATGGCCAGATGACCGCCGGTTCATGGATTTATATTGGCAGTCAGGGCATCGTGCAAGGCACGTACGAAACATTCATTGCCGCCGCACGTGCGCATTATGCAGGAAAACTCGCCGGAAAATGGTTTTTAACCGCAGGTCTCGGCGGCATGGGTGGCGCGCAACCACTGGCGGCAACGATGGCAGGCGCTTCATTGCTTGCGGTGGAATGCGATCCCCAACGCATTAAACGTCGACTCGAAACAAAATATTTGGATGTGCAAGCGACCGATCTTGATCACGCACTTGAGTTAATCAACCAAGCTTGTCGCGACAATAAACCAATCTCAGTGGGTTTGCTTGGCAATGCAGCGGATATTTTTCCTGAACTCGTTAAACGAAACATAAAACCGGATTTTGTCACCGATCAAACGAGCGCACATGATCCACTACATGGTTATTTACCGCGTGGCTGGACACTTGAACAAGCGGAAACACTGCGTAAAACCGATCCCGAACGCGTGATACGTGAAGCCAAAAATTCCATGGCGCTGCAAGTGCGCGCGATGCTCGCGTTTCATCGCATAAAAATTCCAACCTTTGATTATGGCAATAATATTCGGCAAATGGCCAAAGAAGCAGGCGTTGACAATGCATTTGATTTTCCCGGTTTTGTGCCGGCTTATATTCGACCGTTATTTTGTCGCGGTGTCGGTCCATTTCGTTGGGTTGCGCTCTCCGGTGACCCTGAAGATATTTACAAAACTGATGAAAAAGTAAAACAACTGATTCCCAACAATCCTCATTTGCATCATTGGTTAGACATGGCAAAAAAACGCATTGCCTTTCAGGGATTGCCCGCGCGGATTTGTTGGGTCGGATTGGGTGAGCGCGCGCGTTTAGGGTTGGCATTTAATGAAATGGTGGCGAACGGTGAATTAAAAGCACCGATTGTGATTGGTCGTGATCATTTGGATACGGGTTCAGTCGCGAGTCCCAATCGCGAAACAGAAAATATGTTGGATGGATCCGATGCGGTGGCGGATTGGCCCTTGTTAAATGCGTTACTCAATTGCGCGAGTGGTGCCACCTGGGTCAGCATTCATCATGGCGGTGGTGTTGGCATGGGTTATTCACAACACGCGGGGCTGGTGATCGTCGCTGATGGAACACCAGACGCCGCAAAACGTTTAGCACGCGTGCTCACCAATGATCCCGCGAGTGGTGTGATGCGTCATGCGGATGCGGGATATGAAGATGCGGTGCAATGTGCGAAAGAAAATAATTTAAATCTTCTCACGTCGTAGAACGCTTAAGGGAAATTTTTTTATGAAGGAAAATTTATTCATCTTGCGACCGGGTCAATTAATTTTATCGGATATAAAAAAATTATTAGATGAAAAAACCACGATTGAATTACATCCTGATTGCATGGCTGCCATTCAAGCTTCTGAAAAAGTGGTGACAGATATCATTGCAACCAATAAAACCGTGTATGGCATTAATACCGGATTTGGTTCGTTGGCCTCGACCAAAATAAATAAAACCGATCTCCAAACATTGCAAAAAAGTATTATCTTATCGCACGCCGCCGGAACCGGTGATTATTTTTCTGATCAAATTGTCCGTTTGATTTTAGCACTCAAAATTAATAGTTTGGCGCGCGGGTTTTCGGGCGTTCGCAGCGAAACAATTGATGCGTTGATTGGTTTATTTAATCATAAAATTTATCCATGCATTCCCTCGCAAGGATCCGTTGGTGCATCAGGTGATCTGGCACCGCTTGCGCATTTGAGTATTGCGTTACTGGGAATAGGCGATGTGCGTCATCAGGGAAAAATAATTTCAGCCTCAGCAGGTTTAAAAATTGCAGGACTTAAACCTCTCACACTCGCTCCGAAAGAAGGATTAGCATTATTAAATGGCACACAAGTTTCAACAGCCATTGCATTAGTGCATTTGCTTGCAACAGAAAATTATTTTGTTGCAGCACTTTTTGCCGGCGCATTATCCGTCGATGCAACAGAAAGCAGTGCAGCACCGTTTGATGCGCGTATTCATGCCGTGCGTGGTCATCCGACACAAATTGCGGTTGCCAGCATGTTACGTCATTTATTAACGGACAGCGAAATTCTCCATGCGCATCACAATTGTGACAAAATACAAGATCCTTATTCACTGCGTTGCCAACCTCAAGTGATGGGCGCGTGTTTATCGCATATTTTATTCGCGCAAAAAACTTTACTCATTGAAGCAAATGCGGTGTCTGATAATCCGCTGGTGTTTGCTGCAGAAAATGAAATTATTTCGGGTGGAAATTTTCATGCGGAACCCGTCGCCATGGCGGCTGACACACTTGCATTAAGCATTGCAGAAATAGGTGCACTCTCTGAAAGACGCATTGCATTGTTAATCGATGCGCATTTTAGTCAGTTGCCCGCATTTTTAGTGAAAGATGCAGGATTGAATTCTGGTTTTATGATTGCCCATGTCACGGCAGCGTCACTTGCCAGCGAAAATAAATCGCTCGCACATCCCGCCAGTGTGGATAGCATGCCAACATCGGCGAATCAAGAAGATCACGTCAGCATGGCGACATTTGCTGCGCGACGTTTGCAACTCATGACGGAAAATACGTTGGGAATTGTTGCGATTGAATTATTAGCGGCGTGTCAGGGAATTGATTTTCGTCGGCCGTTAAAAA
>CAZOFA010000056.1:0-15795 GCA_964578975.1 uncultured Coxiellaceae bacterium | reverse complement strand
CAACAGTGATCACACCTTCTTTACCGACTTTGCCCATCGCGTCCGCAATAATGCGACCAATGGATTCATCGGAGTTCGCAGAAATGGTGCCGACTTGTGCGATTGCTTTGTCATCTTTGCAGGGTGCTGATAATTTTTTCAATTCTTCAACAGCAGTTGCAACGGCTTTATCAATACCGCGTTTCAAATCCATCGGATTGAAACCAGCCACCACAGCCTTGAGACCTTCCACCAAAATTTGGCGCGCGAGAACAGTTGCGGTGGTTGTGCCATCGCCTGCTTCGTCTGAGGTTTGTGAGGCGACTTCTTTAACCATCTGAGCGCCCATGTTTTTGAACTTATCTTTGAATTCAATTTCTTTTGCAACGGAAACACCATCTTTGGTGACGGTGGGTGCACCAAATGATTTGTCGATCACCACGTTGCGACCGCGTGGGCCCATGGTAATTTGTACTGCATTAGCAAGTTCGTTGACGCCGGCTAACATGAGTTGGCGTGCTTCTTCGGCAAATCGTACATCTTTAGCTGCCATAATTTTAATCCTCAATTATTGTTAATAAAATTTATTGTCATTCCAATTAGTCTTCTAACACGCCCATGATGTCTTCTTCGCGCATGACTAAATATTCTTGCGCATCTAACTTGACATTGGTGCCGGCATATTTGCCAAACAATACTTTGTCGCCCACTTTAACTTGCAGGGGGAGCATTTTTCCTTCGATATATTTGCCAGTGCCAATTGCAACGATGGTGCCTTGGATGGGCTTGTCTTTGTCAGCGGTATCCGGAATCACAATTCCGCCAGCAGATTTATTTTCAATATCAGATGGTTTCACAACAACGCGATCGGATAATGGGCGAATTTTGCCGCTCATAGCCTTACTCATGTAGCAATCTCCTTTAGAAATAATAATGTGTTATGTGTGTCACTTAAGTTATATGGGGATGATTTTAGCGCTCTCAAGTGCAGAGTGCTAAATATATCGATTATTATGGTGGAGTCAAGCAGATGTTGTAGTATGCTGTCAGGCAGTTAGGGACAATCCAGTATGCAGAAAATTGTATTAATGATCTTGTTCAGTTTTATTGCCACCGTGGGTTATGCAGCCGAATTCATGCCTGCAGACCAAGCATTTGTCTTTTCTGCAACACTTAATCAGAATAATCAATTGGTTATGCAATGGAATATTGCGCCCGGGTATTACCTCTATCGCAATCAACTCCTATTAAAAACGACACCGATGAGCGGGATTCAACTTGGCAAAATTGAACTGCCTGCGGGTGAGCCTAAACATGATATGGTTCATGGTCAGTTTCAGGCATACACAGGCTCGATTAAAATTGCCGTCCCGTTAATTAATAAAACGAATAATATTTTGAATCTTCATATTAATTATCAAGGATGCTCGAGCGGCGGATTTTGTTATACACCGATTAAAAAATTACTGATCGTTGATTTGTCGCGCCACACCGCACCCTATAATCTCACGCCATACGTAAAAAATTTAACGGCCACTGCAGCGCACATCAGCCAGAGCGATACGATCGCAGATTTTTTTCAAGATCGGAATTTTATCCTCATCGTGTGTGCGTTTTTAGGATTAGGATTGTTATTGGCTTTTACACCTTGCGTGTTGCCGATGATTCCAATTTTATCGAGCATCATTGTTGGTTCGGGTAAAAAAACTAAAAGGAAATCGTTTTTTTTATCGCTTGCGTATGTGGCGGGAATGGCAATTACCTATGCCATCGTGGGGGTGGTGATTGCATTAATTGGCAGTAATATTCAAGCAGAATTGCAAAAACCGTGGGTCATAATTTTATTTAGCGGATTATTTGTGTTGTTGGCATTATCCCTGTTTGGATTTTATGAATTGCAATTGCCATCCCGTTTGCGTCATTTAATCACGACAAAAAGTAATCGTTTAACCGGTGGAACTTATGTCAGCGTTTTTTTAATGGGAAGCCTCTCAACTCTGATTGTGTCTCCGTGCGTGAGTGCGCCGTTGGTCGGTGTGTTAGCGTACATTGGTCAATCCGGCGATGTCTTGTTAGGTGCGATTGCGTTACTCGCATTAGGCATCGGCATGGGAATTCCTTTGTTACTGATTGGTGTCTCAGCCGATCGCATTTTGCCAAAAGCCGGTCCCTGGATGAAAACCATCGAGCGATTATTTGGCGTGATGATGCTCTGCATTGCCATTTGGATGTTGTCACGCATGGTGGCAGGCCCCGTGACATTATTTTTGTGGGCGATTTTATGTATTTTTGCGGCAATTTTTATTGGCGTATTTTCTCCCGTGCCGCGTTTTATGCAATGGGTCGTGAAAGGTGCAAGTGTGATTGCATTAGTCTACGGCGTGATTTTATTAATCGGCGCGGTGATGGGCAATACAAATCCATTACAACCCTGGGAAACATTTGAAACTCAATCTCAGGTCGCCAAGAAAAAATTATCCTTTGTGGTTGTTCATTCGTTGAAAGAATTAAAGCAACAATTGGATCGCGCCCAAAAAGCGCAACGACCCGTGCTTTTAGATTTTTATGCAGATTGGTGCGTCTCTTGTGTGCTGATTGATCGTACGGTATTTTCGCGTAGCGATGTGCAAGATGCGATAGATAAATTTACCTTGTTACGCGTTGATATCACAAAAGATACGGCGACGGATTCCGTGATGTTGGAACATTTTGATGTGATAGGGCCGCCCACCATTATCTTTTTTAATGCACAGGGACAAGAGTTGACAGCAGAACGCATTGTTGGTGAAGTGAGCGCGAAAGAATTTTTGAGTACAGTACAGGAAATAAAATAGTGGAAACATATCAAACCCCGCATATTACAACAGCGAATGTTGGTCCATTACAAATTTTGGAAAAACAATTACTCGCTAAACAACAAGACATTGAAAAATGGTTTCAACTGCAATGGAAAAAAAGTCCCGCACCCGTGTATGGCTCAGTCGATTTGCGCAATGCGGGTTTTAAACTCGCGCCCATCGATATGAATTTATTTCCAGCAGGTTTTAATAATTTAAATCCAGCATTTAAGCCGTTGTCGATTGAAGCCGCAAAAATTGCCATTCAGGCGGCAGCATCTGCACATAAAAAAATTTTATTGGTGCCTGAGAATCACACACGAAATCTTTATTATTGGGAAAATATAAAAAATTTACTCGCGATTTTAACAGCGGCTGGGTTTGAAGCGCGTATCGGAACATTATTGCCAGATTATCCCGACGAAACGCCATTGACATTGATGGGTGGTGATCATGTGATGGTACAAACACTCACGCGGGAAAAAGACGTCATTAAAGTCGGGAATTTTATCCCGGACGTGGTGTTATTAAATAATGATTTATCTGACGGTATCCCTGAGCTATTACAAAATTTATCCCAACCCATTATTCCACCGGCGGAATTAGGTTGGAGCCAACGTCTTAAATCAGAGCATTTCCAATATTATGCAGACGTGAGCCAGGAGTTCGCGCAATTAATTGATATTGATTCTTGGTTGATTGCACCACTGTTTCGTCATTGTGGTCATGTGGATTTTATGCGACGCGAAGGTGATGAATGTCTGTCACAAAATGTCGAACAACTTTTTAAAGCGATCCAAGAAAAATATCTTCAATATAATATTACCTGCAAGCCATTTATTATTGTGAAAGCCGATGCGGGGACGTATGGGATGGCAGTGATGACAGTGCGCAGTGTTGACGAAATTCATTCACTCAATCGTAAACAACGTACCAGCATGGCAAAAACTAAAAGTGGTCAACCAGTCAATCGTGTGATTGTGCAAGAAGGTGTTTACACCTTTGAAACCTGGGGGCCTGAGAATGCGGTCGCAGAACCCGTGGTTTATTTATGGGGCGAACGGGTGGTCGGTGGTTTTTATCGTGTGCATAAAGAACGGGGTGTCGATGAAAATTTAAATGCACCCGGCATGCATTTCGAATCACTGGCATTTGTGAAGCCGTGCAATCAACCTAATCAAAATGCAGTAGACGATTGTCAAAATCGTTTTTATGCGTATGGGGTCGTGGCCCGCTTAAGCATGTTGGCCGCCGCACGTGAAATGTTGGAGCAAAAAAAATGACGAAAAAATTAGGCGTGATCATGGATCCCATTGCATCGATTCATTACAAAAAAGACAGTACGCTGGCGATGTTGTGGGAAGCGCAAAAACGTGGCTGGGAAATTTTTTATCTTGAGCAACACGATTTATTTTTCCGTGATTCAGACGTGTTTGCGCGCACGAAAAAATTAACCGTATTTCAAGATCCAGAACATTGGTATGAGTTTGGCAAGTCATCGGTGATTCCGCTCAGTGAGTGTGCTGTTGTGCTCATGCGCAAAGATCCTCCGTTTAATTTAGAATATATTTACACCACCTATTTATTAGAGCTGGTCGAAAAAAAAGGGACGTTAGTCGTGAACAAAGCGCAAAGCTTGCGTGATGCGAATGAAAAATTATTTACGACGTGGTTTCCTGATTGTTGTCCGCCGACATTGGTTGCGCGCGACATGAATCTGTTGAAAGAATTTTTGCATAAAGAGCAAGACATTGTGTGTAAACCATTGGATGCGATGGGCGGCGCGCATATTTTCCGTCTGAAACATCCTGATGAAAATGCGTCTGTGGTGTTTGAGACATTAACACGCAACGGTACGAGTATGGTAATGGCGCAACGTTATATTCCCGACATTAAATTAGGCGACAAACGCATTATTCTGATTAATGGCGAACCGATTCCGCATGCATTAGCGCGCATTCCATTACCCGGAGAATTGCGTGGCAATCTAGCCGCCGGTGGACGCGGCGTGGTGCAACCGTTAACAGAGCGTGATCGTTGGATTTGCCAACAATTAAGCCCTGTGTTGCGCGAAAAAGGTTTGATGTTTGTGGGGATCGATGTGATTGGAGATTATTTAACAGAAATTAATGTGACCAGTCCAACGTGCATTCGTGAAATTGATGATGAAACCGGATCAAATATTTCCGCACACTTGTTCGATTGCATCGAAAAAAATTTTTAACGAATTGAATTCAGAGTTGCCTCACATTTCTTAAATGGAAAAAAGCCTAACAAAAAATATTTTTATTCTTAAGTTTTTCTTAAGGTGTTTTCTTTACACTTCAGCGCTTGAGATGGGAATGTAAATCTTTTTTACCTAGGGAGAAATTTATGGCAGGATCACGAGATCTGAAAAAAGTAAAATCCGAAACGAATGTACCAGCAACACAATCACCCGTCCTAAAAAAATCACTATCTGCGCCGCCAGACACACCTTTAACAGATGCTTCATCGACTTCATCTGCTCAAACAGTAGCAGCGGAAACACCAGCACCGACACCCGCAGCAGAGCAAGGCACGTGGTCGTATTTCAAACCATGGACTTGGTTTACGCAACCAGTTGTAAAAGAAAATACTGGGGATCGGAATTCTGCATTAATTTCTATAATACCTTCTATCCCCAACCTGCCAGAAAGTAAAACTGAAGCGTCACTGGCGAAGGAGCCAACAGCACTACCAACCATGATGGTAGATGTAGGAACACAAACAGAAACAGAAACAGAAACTATCGTTCCACCAGCACCTATATCACCTGTCAAAAAAACGGCGAGTGCTCCGCCGAGTGCGAGGCGATCACCAAGACCCGAAACGCCTAAGATTACAGAATATGCGGGTACGCTTCTTGCGAGTCCGAAGGCGTCACCAAAATCAGAAACGCCAACCGCATCTCAAGAACAAGCGGATTGCACGACCGTTTCGACATACGTACGTTCAAGTCCGTGATGTAAAAAATCGGATGATATTTTTTTGGGCTGAACTTATTCAGCCCAAAAATTTTTTTTAACACTGATTTAAATTTTCTTTGGGAAGAGTTACACTTTCTCCCCGCGAATCAGTCAGATTATCAAAAGAAAATTTTCAACAGATATTCCCGCCCAATAAAAATTGAATATTCGCAAAACATAAAAAGGAGTTTGTCATGTCGCACATCAACAGTTGGTTAGCTTTATCACGTTTACCCAGCGTCGGATTGAGCACCGCGCGTCGTTTACTCGATTATTTTAAAACACCCGACGCATTATTTTCTGCAAGAATAGAGGATTGGCAAGATGCAGGGCTGAATGAAAAACAGATTCATGCATTAAATAATGTGGATTGGAAAACAGCAGAAAAAAATTTACGTTGGGTGGAAGAAAATAATTGCACATTGGTGACCATACATGACCCGCGTTATCCAACTCGTTTACGCGAAATTTATGACGCGCCACTTGTGCTGTATGTACAGGGTGATGTGAGTTTGCTGAACGATCAACAAATCGCAATCGTTGGATCGCGTAATCCAACCGTCGTCGGCCGCGAAATAGCAGAACACTTTGCGAAAGAATTAGCGCGCGCCGGTTGGGTCATTACCAGTGGACTTGCATTGGGTGTGGATGCAGCCAGTCATCGCGGTACTTTAGCGGTGGCAGGAAAAACCATCGCCGTCGTCGGAACGGGTCTTGATCATATTTATCCGCGCACGCATCAAAAATTAGCAGAAGACATTATCACTCATGGCGCCATCGTGTCTGAATTTCATCCTGACACATTGCCCAAATCCATCCATTTTCCCATGCGCAATCGAATTATCAGCGGGCTTTGTTACGGTGTATTAGTGGTGGAAGCCGCCATACGCAGTGGTTCTTTAATCACGGCACGTTTGGCGCTGGAACAAAATCGCGAAGTGTTTGCCATTCCCGGTTCCATTCACAATCCACTCTCGCGCGGTTGTCATCAATTAATTCGTCAGGGAGCGAAATTAGTTGAGACGGCGAGTGATATTTTAGAAGAAGTCGGCGTTTTAAATAAAACGGTTCCATTCCACGCAATCGTACCTGAAAATAAAGAGGAAGCAGTTGACTTAGACCCTAAACACCAGCGAGTATTAGCACAAATTGGTTATGAAGTAACCGCGGTGGATGATATTATCTTGCGCGCTGGATTGACGACAGGAGAACTTTCCTCCATGCTGTTGTCATTAGAATTAGAGGGTTATGTGCGCTCCGTCCCCGGCGGATATGCGCGCACATCGATTTAACTGATATAAAAAGGCAGGTATGTTTGAAGTATTAATGTTTCTTTTTGAAAATTACATGGATGGGACTGTCGCATTAAAAATGGATAATGCGGATGTTGTTTTGGAATTAGAAAAAATTGGCTTCGACCGTTATGAAATCGATCGCGCGCTCGGTTGGTTGGATGGTCTCGTGCAAATTCAAACGGCAGTATTGGCAGGGCCGTCTTTGACGCCACAAGCGATTCGTCATTATCTCCCAGAAGAATGTGAGCGTATCGGTGTTGAGGGGCAAGGTTTTTTACTCTATCTAGAGCAACTCGGAGTCATTGATCCAGTCACACGAGAAATTGCCATTGATCGCATCATGGCATTGGATGTCAGAGAAGTGGATGTCGCACGCATACGCTGGGTGGTGTTGATGGTGCTATTTAATCAACCGGACAAAAAATCTGCACTGTCTCTTTTACAAGACATGATCTTAGCCGACGCATTTTACGTTTTACATTGATGAAACGTATATGCCTAAATCCAAATCGTCAACAAAAAAATCTTCAACATCGAAAGCTTCAACAGCGAAAGCTGCAACATCGAAAGCTTCCAAAGCCTCAGGGAAAAATTTAGTTATCGTCGAATCGCCTGCCAAAGCGAAAACGATTAAAAAATATTTGGGTGCTAATTTTGAAGTACTGGCATCGTATGGTCACGTGCGCGATTTATTACCGAAAGAAGGCGCGGTTGATACAAAACATCATTTTGCGATGCGTTATGAATTAATTGAAAAAAATGCGAAACATGTCGCGGCGATCGTGGCGGCGATGAAAAAAGCCAGTGCGCTTTATTTAGCAACAGACCCTGATCGTGAGGGCGAGGCGATTTCTTGGCATGTCTATGAAGTATTACGTGAGAAAAAAGCGCTGAAAGACAAACCGGTGCATCGCGTGGTGTTTCATGAAGTCACTAAAAACGCGGTGCAAGCCGCAGTCAACAGTCCACGCGAAATTTCGATGGAATTGGTGAATGCGCAACAAGCACGTCGTGCATTAGATTATTTAGTCGGATTTAATTTGTCGCCCTTGTTGTGGCGCAAAATACGGCGTGGATTATCCGCAGGTCGTGTGCAAAGCCCCGCGTTACGCATGATTGTCGAGCGTGAAGAAGAAATCGAAAAATTTGTCGCACAAGAATATTGGCATATTGAAGCACAAGCGCATGCACACGCTCAAGATTTCACGGCAAAATTAACTACGTATCAAGGTGAAAAACTCGAACAATTTACGATAAATCATGCGGAGCAAGCGGATAATATCAAAGCAGCGCTTGAGCAAGCGGCGAACGGAAAACTGCGTGTCATCAAAGTCGAGAAAAAACAACGTAAACGTAATCCTGCTGCACCGTTTATAACGTCCACCATGCAACAGGAAGCGGCGCGCAAATTAGGTTTTACTGCACAACGTACGATGCGTACGGCACAACAATTATATGAAGGCATTGACATTGGTGGCGGTGCGGTCGGTTTAATCAGTTATATGCGTACGGACTCGGTGAATTTAGCGGGCGAAGCAATTGCTGAAATTCGTCATATGATTGGCGAACGTTATGGAAAAAATAATATTCCCGATGAACCACGCGTTTATAAAACCAAAGCCAAAAATGCGCAAGAGGCCCACGAAGCAGTTCGTCCCACGTCTGTCATTCGTAATCCGGATTCATTAAAAGAATTTTTAAATCCCGATCAATATAAATTGTATGATTTAATTTGGAAGCGCACGGTCGCATCACAAATGATTCACGCAACCATTGATACTGTTGCAGCGGATCTTGAATGTGGTGATAAAGGTATATTTCGCGCCAATGGATCCGTCGTGATTGATCCTGGATTTATGTTGGTTTACAAAGAAGGCGAAGATGATAGCAAGAGCGATGATGACGATCGTATGTTACCGGCATTAAAAGAAGGTGAAGAAGTTGAGTTAAAAGGATTACAATGCAATCAACATTTCACTGAACCGCCACCGCGTTATTCGGAAGCCACTTTAATTAAAGCGTTGGAAGAATATGGCATTGGTCGTCCATCGACTTATGCGGCAATCGTGAATACGTTGCAATATCGTGAATATGTGGTACTGGAAAATAAACGTTTTCGTCCAACCGATGTGGGTCGAATCGTTAATAAATTTTTAACACAACATTTTACACGTTATGTGGATTATGGTTTTACTGCGCAATTGGAAGATGAGTTGGATGAAATTTCGCGCGGTGAAACAGAATGGGTGCCGTTGCTCGGCGAATTTTGGGAACCGTTTAAACATCGAGTGGATGAGGTATTAGAAACCGTGAAACGTAGCGATGTAACACAAGAAGCACTCGATGAAGCGTGTCCCCAGTGCGGCAAACCGTTGTCCATTCGTTTGGGTCGACACAGTCGTTTTATTGGTTGTACGGGTTACCCAGAGTGCACTTATACGCGCAGCTTAGATGAAGACAAATCCACCGCCGTGTCGCCGGATATTGTTGAAGGACGCACTTGCCCGCAATGCAGCGGACCTTTATTATTAAAGTCTGGGCGTTATGGAAAATTTATCGGTTGCAGCAGTTATCCGAATTGCAAATACATCGAATCGTTGAACAAACCGACAGATACCGGTGTCGATTGCCCCGAGTGTAATCAAGGCCACATGTTGAAACGTAAATCACGCATGGGAAAAATATTTTTTTCCTGCGCGCGTTATCCGGATTGTAAATATGCCGTATGGAATGAACCTGTTGCACAAGCCTGTGGAAAATGCGCATGGCCAATTTTAACCATTAAAATTACCAAAAAACGAGGCACTGAATTAGTTTGTCCGCACAAGCCTTGCGATTTTATCAAGCCCATGGATGACGACGAGTCAAAATAAAAATGATGAAAAAAAATTATGAGCAAACAAGAGATAGAAAAATTACTTCAACAAGCACTGACCGATGTGAAAAAAACCCATCACTGGGATATCGATTTTCCACGTATTCAAATTGATGCAACGAAAGACAAACAACATGGCGATTTTGCCAGTAACATTGCGCTGGTTTTAGCAAAATCCCTGCAACGTAAACCGCGCGAAGTGGCTGAAACTATCATTCAAGCCATACCTGCGTCTGCACAAATTAAAAAAGTTGAAATTGCAGGACCCGGATTTATTAATTTTTTTGTCACCACTGACACGTTATATAACGTCATCAACGATGTGCTCACGCAAAAAACGCAATTTGGCTGTTCAGACGTTGGGAAAAATAAAAAAGTTATTGTCGAGTTTGTCTCGGCCAATCCAACTGGGCCTCTGCATGTGGGGCATGGTCGACATGGTGCTTATGGCGCTGTGGTTTCTGATCTTCTATCAGCGGTCGGCTACGATGTGCATCGTGAATATTATGTCAATGATGCGGGACGTCAAATGGATATTTTGGCGGTCAGTGTGTGGTTGCGTTATCTTTCTTTATGCAATCAAAGCATTGTTTTTCCGACCAATGCCTATCGCGGTGATTATGTCATTGAGATTGCGCGTGATTTATTCGATCAATGTCACGAAGAATTAGTGGTTGAAGCGCGATTAGTCTTTGAAAGTTTGCCACCGGATGAACCCATGGGTGGTGACAAAGAAATTTATATCGATGCGGTGATTGCACGCGCGAAAAAATTATTGGGTGACGCACGTTACGCTCGCGTGTTTGATCTGACACTCGATACGATTTTGAGTGATATTAGCGAAGATTTAGCCGAGTTCGGGGTGAATTTTCAAAAATGGTTTTCTGAGCGTCAATTTGTGCAAACAGATGCAGTCCTGCGCGTGATTGAAACATTACAAAAAAATGGCTGCACTTATGAACGCGATGGTGCGTTGTGGTTTAGGTCGACCAATTTTGGTGATGAAAAAGATCGTGTGCTCAAGCGTTCAAATGGCGTGCGAACGTATTTTGCCAATGATCTTGCTTATCATGTCAATAAATTCGAACGCGGTTTTGAATTAGCGCTTAATTTTTTTGGCTCTGATCATCATGGTTATGTCCCCCGCGTGCTCGCCGGATTGAAAGCGTTAGAGGTCGATCCACAAAAATGGACCCATCGTCTGGTGCAATTCGTCACGTTATATCGTGGGGGTGAGCAAGTACAAATGTCCACACGCAGCGGTTCATTTGTTACACTAAGAGAATTACGCAATGAAGTGGGTAATGATGCAGCCCGATTTTTTTATGTGATGCGTCGCTGCGAACAACATGTGGATTTTGATTTGGATTTAGCAAAGTCGCAATCCAATGACAATCCGGTTTATTATATACAGTATGCGCATGCCCGTATTCAAAGTGTCTTTAGGCAGCGTGAAGAAAAGAATTTATCCTATGATGAGGCGGACGGATTGAAACATTTAACTCATCTAAAAGAAGAGCATGAATTGAAATTACTTGGCACCTTGTCGCGTTATCGTGATGTCATTTTAAGTGCGGCACATCAATACGAGCCGCATCTATTGACGCATTATTTACGTGATGTGGCGAATGATTTCCATGCTTATTATAATTCACATCCTTTTTTAGTGGATGATCCAAGCTTGCGCGCTGCGCGTTTAAATCTGATTAGTGCGACACGACAAATTTTGGCAAATGGTTTGAGTTTATTGGGTGTATCGGCTCCGGACAGTATGTAATGCGAAAGGATTATGCGAAAAACAAGATGACTTACCAACCACGCAAGCCAAAAAAAGAGCCTGCGTCTGTGGTGGTTATTTTAGTTGTGTTTTTTAGCGCATTTGTGCTGAGTAGCGCGGGTTATTGGCTTTATGAACATCATGGCGTGAAAGAAGGTGCCATGACTTGGGTGCAAAACGTAGAAGCACTGTTTAAATCGAAAAACGCAGTTCTGAAAACGAATCCAAGCAGCGTGCAGCTCAAACAAGAAAACAATGTGCATTTTGATTTTTATACGGAACTGCCTAAAATGCAGGTGAATCATGCGTCGGCGGCACCCACGAAGCAAATCGTCACGGCGCCTGCGTCACCTCAATATGTGATTCGACTGGGAATTTTTAAAGATCAAATTAGTGCAAGTCAGTTACGCTTATCGTTATTATTAGCGGGAATCACGGCGGATATTATTAAATTAGCGGATCACACGTATTGCGTACAGCAAGGGCCTTATACCAGCAAACGCCAAGCAGAAGTGATGCAACGACGGGTGAGTAAAAAAGGGTTTGATAGCGAAATCAAGCCTGTGACTTGATGATTTTAATTTCATCCCCATATTACAGTTATTGCGAGCGAAGCCCCGTCATTGCGAGCGAAGCGAAGCAATCCAGGTTTTGCGTGTCGGTCAAAAACCTGGATTGCTTCGCTTCGCTCGCAATGACGCTGTAGAACAAATCGGAGGAATATACTTTGGAACAATATCGCGGTACCACAATTTTATCGGTTCGACGCAATGGCATCGTCGTCATTGGCGGTGATGGTCAAGTGACACATGGCCACACGGTGATGAAATCCAATGCGCGCAAAGTACGGCGTTTGTATGATAATAAAGTCATTGCTGGTTTTGCCGGTGGAACTGCAGATGCATTTACTTTGTTCGAACGATTTGAAGCAAAACTCGAAACACATCAAGGAAATTTAGTCCGCTCAGCCGTTGAGCTCGCCAAAGATTGGCGCACTGATCGTATGTTACGAAAATTAGAAGCCTTGCTCGCCGTGGCGGATATGAAAAGTTCGTTAATCATCACCGGCAATGGCGATGTGATTGATCCGGAACAGAGCTTAATTGCTATCGGTTCAGGGGGTCCCTATGCTAAATCAGCCGCGCAAGCGTTACTCGAGAATACTGAGTTAGATGCACGCACCATTGTGGAAAAATCATTGGGTATTGCCGCAAATATTTGCATTTATACCAATGACAATTTCACCATTGAAACGTTAAATGAATAAAAAAAACGAGAGTAAAAAATTATGTCGCACATGACTCCCAAAGAAATTGTAAATGAATTAGATAAATACATCATTGGCCAAGCGGATGCGAAACGCGCGGTGGCAATTGCATTGCGTAATCGTTGGCGTCGTATGCAACTACCGAAAGAATTGCGCGATGAAATCATGCCAAAAAATATTTTGATGATTGGGCCGACGGGAGTGGGCAAAACAGAAATTGCGCGCCGTTTAGCAAAATTAGCCGACGCACCTTTCATTAAAGTGGAAGCGACAAAATTTACTGAAGTCGGTTACGTGGGCCGCGATGTCGAATCGATTATTCGTGATTTGGCGGATATGGCGATTAAAATGATGCGCGAAAAAGAAATGGCAAAAGTGCGCGCGCAAGCAGAAGATGCAGCGGAAGAACGAATTTTAGATGCTTTATTACCGCCAGCACGTGCCAGTTTTGCCGGTGAACCGCACGAGCCAGCACCTGAAGATACAACCACACGTCAATTATTTCGCAAAAAATTACGTGAAAATGAATTGGATGAAAAAGAAATTGAAATCGAAATGTCCGCGTCACCGATTGGTGTTGAAATCATGGCACCACCGGGCATGGAAGAAATGACCAGCCAATTGCAAAACATGTTTCAAAACTTATCGACCGATCGCAAAAAAATGCGCAAGATGAAAATTGTCAATGCGCGTAAAATTTTACGTGAAGAAGAAGCGGCGAAATTAATTGATGATGAAGATTTAAAAACGCGCGCATTGGAAAGCATCGAACAAAATGGCATTGTGTTTCTGGATGAAGTGGACAAAATTGCCAAGCGCTCTGAGCAGATGGGTGCGGATGTGTCGCGTGAAGGTGTGCAACGCGATTTGCTTCCATTGATTGAAGGCTCCACGGTGTCGACAAAATATGGCATGGTTCGCACCGATCATATCCTATTTATTGCCTCAGGCGCTTTTCATTATGCCAAACCGTCTGACTTAATTCCTGAATTGCAAGGTCGTTTACCCATTCGTGTTGAATTAAAAGCATTAAGCACGGATGATTTCGTGCGCATTCTGACTGAGCCCACCGCCTCATTGACTGAACAATATATTGCATTACTGTCGACAGAAGGTTTAAAAGTAAAAATGATGCCAGATGGTGTTAAGCGCATTGCGGAAGTGGCTTGGTATGTGAATGAGCGCACCGAAAATATTGGCGCACGTCGTTTGCATACAGTGATGGAGCGGCTACTGGAAGAGATTTCGTTTGAAGCCTCTGAGCGCGCGGGTGAAGAAATTAAAGTGAATGCGCTCTATGTCGATAAATATTTGCAACACTTAATTAAAGATGAAGATTTAAGTCGATATATTTTATGACGCCTAAGCAATTCACGTTACATAAAAAAACTCGCACGCTTGAGATTGAGTTTGAAAACGGCGAAAGTTTTGTTTTACCTTGTGAATATTTGCGCGTGTTTTCACCGTCTGCAGAAATGCGTCATCAAGAGGTGGGGCGTGACAAACAACATGTTAATATCTTAGCGATTGAGCCCGTAGGACAGTATGCGGTTAAATTAATTTTTAGTGATGGACATCGTACTGGCATTTATAGTTGGTCTACGTTGTATTCGCTGGGAAAAAATCATCAACAAAATTGGCAAACTTATTTAGAGAAAAATGCATGAACACAGATGGATTAAAAAAATCAGTCGCTAAAGCCGCACTTGAATTTATCGAACCTGGCACGATGTTGGGCGTGGGAAGTGGTTCAACCGTGAATTTTTTTATTGAAGAATTAAAATCCGTCAAAGGAAAAATTGAAGCCGCGGTTGCAAGTTCGGTTGAAACTGAAAAAAGATTAAAAGCACTCGGCATTCCCGTGTGGGATTTAAATAGCGTCTCTGATTTACCGCTGTATGTCGATGGAGCAGATGAAGTGAATGCAGCGCGGCAAATGATTAAAGGCGGTGGCGGCGCGTTAACACGCGAAAAAATTATCGCGGCGGTCGCAAAAAAAATTATTTGCATTGCCGATCAAACAAAAAAAGTAGATTTGTTAGGAACGTTTCCGGTCGCGGTTGAAGTGATCCCGATGGCACGCAGTTATGTGGCACGACAAATTGTCAAATTAGGCGGCGATCCTGTTTATCGACAAGGATTTGTCACCGATAACGGCAATGTCATTTTAGATGTGTTTAATTTAAAAATTTTAGAACCCATTTCGTTGGAAGAAAAACTCAATAATATTGTTGGCGTCGTGACCAATGGCATTTTCGCAAAACGTCCCGCAGATGTTTTATTACTCGCAACGGAGTCCGGCATCAAGCGCGAGTAATCACACTTTTCCGCTCAAATATCGATCTGGAGCCGAATAGATAATTAGTTTATAATTCACACTTTTTCTCTGGACGGTGCAATATGTTATTTAAAGTGACTAAACAATATTCTCGAGGCAGTGATATTCCAGTCGCGGAATTTAATGATATCAACGATGCAAAATCATTTATTGAAGCAAAAATAGATTATGATGTGCGCGTGAAAGTCAAAGTGACCTATCGTTTGTTTGAAGGCATGGAATTATTGGATGAATTTTCCACTGATCAAGCCAGTTCGGGTGGAAGTCAAAGTTCGTCGGGTGCGGGTACTGGGCAAACCACACGTTTTCAACCCACACCTTTTAATGCTACACCCAGACCGCAGGGCTTGCCGCCGAATTGGTTGAAAGATGATGATAATAGTAAGGAAGATGTGAATAAGTAAATATACCCTTCGAGACGCGCTTCGCGCTCCTCAGGG
>CAZOFA010000055.1:0-15801 GCA_964578975.1 uncultured Coxiellaceae bacterium | reverse complement strand
TAAATTTTGATGAATGACAATAGTTAATGATACCCAATCTCCGCCCTCACCTTCCCCCGAAACACCCAATACGACCAAGCGCTATACATCAAAATAATCGGTAACAAAAATAACGTCCCCACAATTAAAAACGCTTGTGTTTCAGGCGCCGATGCCGCTTCCCATAAGGTAAAATGATGCGGAATAATCATCGGGAAATGGCTGATCGCGATACCTAAATAAGAAATTAAAAATAATCCGATGGCGCCAATAAACGGTGCTGCTTCAGATAAATTATTCAGCGCGCGCCATTCAAAAACAATCAATGCGAGTGTGATGATCGGGATGGGAGATAAATACGCCATATTCGGCCAGGAAAACCAGCGCTGTGCAATCTCAGCATCCATTAACGGCGTCCAAAGCGATGCGATGGCGATTGAAATAATGACACCGAGAAAACACCAGCGTCCTTGACGACGTGCTAATTTTTGTAATTCATTTTCAGTTTTTAAGATGAGCCAACCGGCTCCCAATAAACCGTATCCAAAAATTAAACCGATTCCCGTAAAAATTGAAAACGGTGTGAAACAGTCAAACGAACTGCCGGCAAAATCGCGTCCATCCACCTGAAATCCTTGAATAAAAGCACCGAGCACAATGCCTTGCGCGAATGTTGCAACTAATGAGCCAATGCTAAAGGCATGATCCCAAAACGTGACATGTGCTGCATCGCGAAAATGAAATTCAAATGCCACGCCGCGAAAAATTAACGCCAACAACATCACGAGAATGGGAAAATAAACGGCAGGAATAATAATGGCGAAAGCCAGCGGAAATGCCGCAAACAAACCAACACCGCCGAGGATTAACCACGTTTCATTGCCATCCCAGACGGGTGCAATAGAATCCATGATTAAACTACGCGATGCGCGATCAGGGGCCAATCCATACAGCATACCCACACCCAAATCGAATCCATCTAATAACACATAGAAAAAAACCGCAGCGCCTAAAATGAGTGTCCATAACGGAACGAAATCAATGACCATGATTGTGATACTCCGGTGGTGTGATGATCGGTTTGCTGGGTTGTCCGCCTTCGACCGGTGCATCCGGTAAAATCGCAGACGGTCCTCTGCGCACAATGCGCGCCATCAAAATAATGCCGACAGGGAAAATAATTAAATACACTAGCATGTAGCCAAACAATGAGAGCAACACATCAAAACCGGTGAGTGATGGGCTCACGGAATGTGCCGTGCGTAATAAACCATACACCGTCCACGGTTGGCGTCCGACTTCGGTTGTGACCCAACCTGCAATCACGGCTAGAAAACCCAGCGGTGCTGACCATTGGCAAGTACGTAAAAACCATGCGGCTGTAAATAAACGACGCCGTGCGCGCAACAACCAACTGGCCACCACAATCCCAAACATGATTAAACCCAATCCCACCATGATACGAAATGAGAAAAACGGAAAAATCACGGGTGCGCGTTCATCAGCCGGATAAGATTTTAAGCCGGGCACTTCGCCATTCACATCATGCGTCAATATAATGCTACCTAACAATGGAACTTCAACGACGGCATGATTCATTTCATTTTCTTGATCGGGAATGGCAAACAAAATCAGTGGCGCACGTTTTTCAGCTGTCCAGTGGGCTTCAATCGCCGCGAGTTTTGCCGGTTGATGTTCAAAGGTATTCAGTCCATGCATATCACCTAAGATAATTTGTAACGGGACTAAAATGGTTAACAACCAAAATGTCATGGAAAACATCGTGCGACTTTCTTCCACAAATATTTCTTTACGCATGAAATAAGCGGCGACTGCAATCACGACAAATGCAGTGGTAATATAAAAAGCCGTCACATTATGCATAAAACGATAAGGGAAGGATGGATTAAAAATAATTTCCAACCAACTGGTCGGATAAAACAAGCCATTTTCGACTCGGTAACCCGTTGGCGTTTGCATCCAACTGTTGGCGGATAAAATCCAAAAAGTTGAAATCAATGTGCCGAGTGCAACCATCGCTGCCGCAAAAAAATGTGCCCAACGCGGCACTAAATGGCGGCCGAATAACAGCACACCTAAAAATGATGCTTCAAGAAAAAATGCGGTTAATCCTTCATAACCTAATAAAGGTGACAGGATATTGGCGGTGGCATCAGAATAGCGACTCCAATTCGTGCCGAATTGAAATGGCATCACAATTCCCGAAACCACACCCATACCAAAGGAAATCGCAAAAATTTTCGTCCAAAAAACTGAAATACGAAAATAGAGGTCACGTTTGGTGAAGAAGTGAATGCCTTCGAGTAATGCGATGAAGGAAGCGAGACCGACGGTAAAAGAAGGAAGTAAAATATGGAAAGCAACAACCCAAGCAAACTGTAAACGCGATAAAATAAGCGGATCAAGATGCATAATTTATTCCTTTAATGAGCGCATCATCGCGGATCTTTCCGTTGTCATCCTTCGTTCAGGATGACAAAGCGCAGAAGCGCAATATCGATGACAAAAATCCCGAAAAATATTTTGGCATTATTCAAAAATAAATGCACGAGAATTTATCTAGGGCGAGGGAGTAGGAGGAAGCAAGTAATTGGATGGTTGTGCTTCAGCCTTAGGATTAATGGATAATGGTGGTCTTGGTGATTTTGGTGACGGGGGTTCAGTTGATGTCTCTACCGCAGCATTTGGAGTGACGATTTTAGGGAGTAATAGTTTCACAGCATTATCAGTTAGAGCAGTCACAGGTGCTTGTGTTGCAGGCTGAGCCGGTTTTTCAGGACGCACAAAACAATTTTTAATCCACACCCGCGCTCTTTGAAAAAAGGTTGGCTGAGTTTTAGGTGCAGCAAACTCATACTCCGCTTTAAAGGCTTGAATCGTTTGAGCGTTATGATCTTTACGATTCACTCGATTGTATAATGCAAGCCAATAACGCGCTTCAGATTGTTTTTCAGGCGTCACACGTTGCAGTAATCTTTCTTCGGTTAATTTTCCTGTTTTTTCTAAAAACCAAATCGTTATTTTAAAGCGTGATACTCCTATTAATGGATAAAATTGAGAGGAAACGTGTTGTTTAAGATCCGTCACGTCTTTATTTAATTTTTTAGTGTCGGTCGGTACGGGTTTTCCTACTCTTTCATAAGCAGGTATACGATCTAATGCAAAACAAGTGGAGCGTAACGCTTTAAAAAAAGATCCGGTCATGCAATCAATCGCTGTTTTTTCATTTTTGTCAGGATCTTTCAGCGCATCATGAACTTTAGCCTGTAACTCCTGCATGATGGCTAATGACAGATGCAGTTTCAAAACATAATAGACCCATTTTTCTGCAGAGGTGATACGTTCATGGTTTTTTACTTTTAATTCAATTTCATCGATAAATGAAGAAATGTTTGTTACTACATTTTCACCTTTCACTTCTTTTTCAAACAGTGCATTTACATCCATGACGTTGATGCCAATTTTGCTAAAAATAAGCTTAACCGCATTGTTATCTGTTTCGGTTAATTTTTTAAAACGCATGTTTGCTTCTTCTTTCAATGCATCAATATTTAAATTAAATAATGTTAAAACTGATTGCGTAACGCTTCGTGTTAGGCTGATTTTTGCCTTTTCCACATTATTTTTTTGTTCTAGCAATTTATAGCATCGGCCAAAGTGTCTAACCTCTTGAAAATGGCGGTGAATATTTTGTGGTGTGATAACAGTAGGAAAATTTAATAGAAAAAGACGCTCTGCATTTCTGGCGCTAGCTTTTGCATTAGTAGAATATTTTTCAGCTTGCAATTTTATTTCTTTTATTCTTGTGTCAAGAGAATTTAGATCGGCTAATTTTTTTCTGATTTGATAATCATCAGCGATCACAGATTTTATTTGTTGCGCTTCAGCTTGTACTTCCTGGGGTTGATTTTTCACAAATTCATCGATGTCATTTTCTAATTGTTGTCTATTCGGAAACATTAGTAACATCGCTTCTACGATATGCAACCGATCCAGTTGCGGATTTTCTGAATAACGCTTTGCGTGAATGAATTGATACCCTTTTTCAAGCGCAGCTTCGCGATACCTAGCATTATCATCCACAAGACAAACGCGATTCGCTGGGATATTTTCACATCCAGGAATAAATTTTACTGCGTCAAGAATAATACTTTTATCATTACCGGTGATTTGTGCAGGAGTATGATGTTTGTTAGTCCATGCTTGACAAATTTTTTCTCGTATTAAATCAGCGTGATTTTTTTTAAAGAAAGCGCGATAAGGTCCAAATGCTTTATCATAAGCATCGAACATGGCTTTTCGCATGGGTTGTTCTAGCGCATCTTGTTCTGAAAAAACAATCCGTTGAGATCCAGACAGAAGTAAAACGTTGTTCCTTTGACAAACACCCCAAAGAATTTGATAAGCAAACACATTAGTGATGTGAATATCAAGTGCGCGTTTTAACTGATATTTTTTATATTCCTCTTGGCTTGTACCAGGAATATCAGTCTCGGGAGGCGCTTGATTAGTAACGCCATCAAAATCAAAGAACAACACCCCGTCAACCGCGGGTTCTTTGAATTCGGGCGTTTGAAAACTAGCTCTTCCCGCCATAACAGCCTCGTTTTAGTCGTTGTATTTTAGCTATCATTATAATTATTAATTATTATCAAAAACTTAACAGTGCAGGAGGGTAGAGGGCAATTAAAAAAATTGTTAATATAATCAATATGTTAATATTTTTCTGTTTCTCGTCAGCGCCCACACTTGTGCTGAAACTGTATTAAAATATAAGAATAACGGTATTATTTCGAGGAGTTATGTAATGAAGTCGTATGACGAAATATTTGGAGAGATGGCTCTTAATCTGAAAACAACCGATGATCCCCCTAAGGAACTCAAAGTCAGTATTGATGATATCTTTCGAGCTG
Organism: uncultured Coxiellaceae bacterium; assembly: GCA_964578975.1. Lineage (GTDB taxonomy): Bacteria > Pseudomonadota > Gammaproteobacteria > DSM-16500 > DSM-16500 > CAYRUP01. The sequence goes on along the minus strand of CAZOFA010000055.1, from coordinate 10,888 downwards.
GCACGACCATGGGTCAGCCTGCGCCAAAAAAAATAGACACTGCACCGGTCTCATTTAAGAGAAAGCCGTCACAGGCGGTATCACAAAAAACAGCTGAGGAAAAAAAAGCTGAGGAATTTAGTCCTGCTTTAACGTCTATGGGCCAAGAAATTAGGCAAATGTTCTTAAACAGAAAAGACCCCTATTCATTTGATTTTATGTATCGATTTTATGAAGCATATCGTAATCATTCAGAGGGTAAAGACGTAAGTGCCACATTACTTTCGCTCGTCCAAGACTATGCTCTTAATAATGAAAAAGAGACTTCTCTGAATATTACATCGGGAACTGCCGAAGTCATAAAAGCAGCGTTAAAAAAACCTAAATTAGCCATTGAAGATTTAAAAGGTGCTTTTTATGACGTATTTCATAAAACGATTTTTGATAAAACAAATTTAGTGTCAGGATCAAGTAGTTTAGTTGAGGTTGAAAGTGAGCTATATGCTTTTGCCATGGAAGAAAAAGAAAATCCCGCGCGCAGTGAACAGCGTAAAATGGGAGAACAGTATCTTGCTAAATTAAACGATCAATTGGCAAGGTTAATAAAAGTTGCTGAGGGAATAAAACCGGCTGAACAGCCGGCACCTCCTATAGAACATGTGTCACGAAGACAGCAATCAGTTGTTGCAACAAGAGGTCAAGAAGCTTCTCCACCCCGTGATCGAAGGTTCTCTGGAACAGCACTTTTAAAAAGAGTATTTTCACCGACTAGACCAGAAGTAAAAGAAACGCCAAAAGCCACATTAGAGGAAAAACTGGTTGAGCTGCGAGCTTGTATAGTGGAGGCTCAAAAAAAAATGAAAGACATTTTAAAAACAAGTTTATCGCAAGATTTTTTGGGTTCACTAGCAGAAAAAGACAAATCTGCAAATGATCTAAAAACATCCATCGCAAGTTGTGTATCTGACTACATGGCAAAGTTTCAAGCTTTAGGAGTTGAACTTGAAGCCCTGGCTAAAACTGAACATCTTGCGGAAGGTAAACCTGCCGCGCTCAAACAATTTATTTCTGAAAATATAAAAAATCTTGTTGAACAGGAAATAAAATTGCAGAAAGTAGCTGAAGAAAATCTTTTAATGTTACAACAATTCAAGAGCGATTTATCTTCGCAATTAAAACAGTTGAGCGAATTGAGTGGTCCAAATCCAACTTTATTTGGGGGAATGGAAACTAAGGGTAATGATGAATTAGAATTAAAAGAAATTATTCATGCTATGAAAGAGCTCGTAAAGAACTCTTTAACGAATTTGGAGAAAGATACAACCGATGTGCAAAATCAAAGGATTGTGTTTTCTATGCAATACGAACAGTATGCTGAAGAGCTTAATAAGTTTCCTGACAATGCGCTGGCTGATAAAATTAAACAATTCATTGCTCCCATTGTCGCTCAAACAAAAATTGATGATGCAGAGATTGAAGCACTAAGACAGGCGCGAGATGATGCCAGCGAGCGAGCAAGAGCTGGACAAGCACGTCCTGGGCGTAGCTCATCTGATTCCAAGTAAGTGTTAATATTGTCATTGCGAGCGCGAGCGAAGCAATCCAGGTTTTATTGTCCTAGGCTATATGCGCAATGTATAAAATCGGGTAGCAATAAAACCTGGATTGCTTCGCTCGCGCTCGCAATGACGGAGTGTGTTTTCAAGCGGGTATAAGTAATCCATCGACAATTTTTTTTATTTCATCGAGTTCAATCGGCTTAATCAACACATTATCCATCCCAGCCGCCAAACATTTTTCTCGGCTCTCACTATCCGAATAACCGGTCAAACCAATAATGCATGATTGGTGCGAACTCATTTTTTCAAATTGGCGAATGGCGATGGTGGCTTCTATGCCATTAATTTCTGGAACACCAATATCCATTAAAATTAAATCAAATGGCGCGCGTGCGAGGGCGATGGCTTTTTTGCCGGTGTCGGCGAGAACGAGTTCACAGCCTAATTGTTTGATAAAGCGTTTATGCACGATTTGAATCACGGGATCATCTTCTACGAGCAAAACCAGGGGCATTTTTTTCTGTGATTTACGCGAAAAATTGTTTTTATTATTTTTTTCCAGCCAGTGTTCCCAATTGGTCGTGACACAGGTTTGTAATTCTAATGGTGTGATTGGTTTTGAGATCGTATCAAAAAATCCAGCTAATTTTGCTTTGCTCAGATCAGCAAGTGTCGCGCCTGATGTTAATAATAATGCGAGCGGATGTTGTTGTTGAAGCTGCCGCAAAATAGTGAAAGGATTAATTGTGGTTAATTGACCATCGACAATGATGATGTCATAGGGTTCACCATTTTCAAACGCAGCATTCATGGTCGCGACAGCCTCATCACCCGTGACTAATGTCGTTAAGTGAGAACCAAGTTGTTTGCGTAACACGTTCCCGCGTGCAGTGTCATCAATAATAATCACACGGACGGAATTTTTGTAATTGTCCCAGGGTGAATGCAAAATGCCTTTATCTTGTAACGGAAAGACCAACGCACAACTAAACGTCGAACCGACATTTAATTCACTGATCACGCCAAGTTCGCCATTCATCATTTCAACCAATTTTTTAGTAATGGCTAATCCCAATCCGGTGCCGGCTTGACTGGAGGTGCGATTATACGCAGGCGACACTTGTTTAAAATGCTCGAATATCGCGCTTTGCATATTTTCCGGAATACCGATGCCAGTATCTTCGACTAAAAAAAGGATTTGCGCTTGCGCTGTTGTTTGGTGCACGCATTGCACGCTGACCCGCACATGACCTTTTTCAGTAAATTTAATCGCATTGCTAATCAGATTCACCAAAATACGGCGAATCGCGCGCGAATCAGCAAGAATTTGGTGTGGAGTATCGGCCGTATAGTCGAGCATTAATTCAATTTTTTTAGCTTTCGCAACTGAAGATAACATTAAAATAATTTCTTCCACTAAATCTTTTAAATTCAGTGGCGCGAGCATGAGTTCGAATTTTTCCGCTTCCAATTTTGCAAAATCGAGGATGTCATCAATGAGTGACAGCAAATGTTTACTGGATTGTGTTAAATAAGAAATATATTCGGATTTTTCTTGCGCGGAGAGTGTGTCATCTTTCAAAAATCCAATCATACCTAAAATACCAGTTAACGGAATACGTAATTCATGACTGGCGATGGCGATGAATTCTGATTTTGCTTTGTTAGCCACTTCAGCGCGTTCTTTGGCAAGTTGTAATTCTTTTTCGATTTTTATTCGATGCGTGATATCAGTGTAAATACAAAAGATGCCGATGGCTTCGTTATTATCATCCTGCAGAGGAACTTTGCTAACCATCATGGTGCGTTCACTGCCATCTTTTTGACGTTGATTTTCTTCGTAATTGATTAATGTTTTTTGTTGGCGCATGACGCGTTGATCATCCAGCACATACAATTCACTTTGTTTGTGTGACCAGGGCATATCAAAATCCGTTTTACCAATCACGTCTTCAATGGAATCAAATCCACAGGATTCCGCAAATCTTTTATTGCAACCCATGAAAACTGAATGGGTATTTTTCCAAAAAATAAAATGAGGAATGTTGTTGACGACAATATTGAGCGTGCTTTCGGCATTATTTTTTTCTTGGTAAGCGATTTTTTTGGCAATTGAATTCACGCCAATAACTAATGCGCCTAAAAAAATGGTTTCATTGAATAATGGAGTCACCGTCCATTGATGAGGTATTTCGTCGAGTAAATTTTCAAAAATAATCGATTCTTGTTGGTATTGAAATGCCTGCCAATCTTGTATGGGAACGGAAATATTCAGAGAATTACAGATTAAGAAAAAATGTTGATTGAGTACATGCTTTTTTGATATGCGAAATGTGCTTTCGGCTTTTTCGTTGAATTCGATAATATGACAATTTTCATCAAGACAAATCATCACGTGTTCAAAGTGATTGAACAGTGCTTCTGTCGCTGTTTTTTTAAATTCACTCGATAGAGTCACGTTTTTTTCCCTCGGCTAATATGGGTTTTTAATTCCGAGAAGCGGAGGAGTGTTTGGACGGTTATTTTCTTTTCGTGCTTCCTCTCTGCAAGTTGTGAGGGTTGAGGGAGCGGAGAGAGATCGAGGGATGGTTCGCATCGGAAAGCTTATAAAAGAGTTGCTGGCATAAGTGCATTCTCCACGGTTTTTTTTAACTTCTTTAAGATTAGCCATGAATTCACTTATTTCTTCCTTTGAATTGAAATTGGGGACACCAGCATCAATTTGTGCCATGAGCGCTGTTCTGTCTCTGAGTGTTTTTGAAACTTTCCCCCCGGTTTCTATGGAGAAATCTTTTTCTTTGACGAGGTCATCCATTTTACTTTGAAACGCATGTCTGACGCCGGGAGGTTTTGTCTTAATGAGATCGTGATCAATCAGTCTTAAAATCATTGATGTGGCAGTAAGGTGTTTTTTAGCTTCCTCTAACACCTTATCAGCACCTGTCTCATGACGAACAAATTTTGATAAAGCAAAATCAATATGTCCTAAGCCCTTTGTGGTGACATCATGATTAGGACGCACATGGTGTGGACTGCAACGACTATTTATATCAACTGTATCGCCTTCCGTGCGTACATTACCAAACAAGACGTTAGATAAAGTGATCTCGGGATCCTTTAAAAAAGTCATAAATTTTTGAGCGCCGAGCAATATTCGTTTGCCAATTTCTTGTTTTTTTTCGGCGCTAATAGTCCCGGTTAATAATTGTTTAGAATATTCAGAAACCTCTAGTTGAGTTGTTTGTTCACGAATACCCTCGTCATTTTTTATATTCGTCTCATCTTCATAGGTGAGATAGGCTGTCCCATCCCCATAATTCGTCAACGACGCAAACGCGCCATGAATAAACATTAAATTGGGAACATCTCGCCATTTAGGAGGTAAGTTAATGATGGCGGCAGCTTTCGTGCGATTAACTCGAGGATGTGTCATCTGGATACCGGCTGTATTATCCAGAAATTCAATATTTTCTCCGGTGCAATTAACGATGTTGTCAGTCAGGAGTTCCTCATAAAAGGGTTTGGCGTCGTAGTCTGTCCCGGTGGGTTGAAATGGTTTTACTTTAATTTTAAATCGATTTTCGGCGCCTATTTCACATCGTTCAAAACCAATGATTTCATTATTAGTGCGCACGGTAATATTGCGATGCTTTTTTACTTTGTCAATCTGATGGGCTAAGTAACTGGGGATATCTAAGTTTAGGGTGACCGCTTCAAATATGTTTGTTGAAATCACATCGGGATTGACATAGCCCTGAGTGACATAGCTCATCACGTCGCTAAACGGACTTGACTTGGTGAAATCATCTACTTCACCAAGAACTTTATTATCAATATCATCTTTAACACGGTCACGATATTGTTTTTGTATTTGAGCATGCCGTGAACCGATCTCTAATGGTGTAAATAGTGAGTCTTTTACTACAACATAAAGACATTTCGTTATACCTTGTCCAATAACAAAATGAGCATTATCAGCATTTCTTAAAAAAGAAATGACGCAGTCTAAGTCAGTGGGTTCGTTCTCTTCTTCACTTTTAGCTGATATTGGCGATTTGTGAAGACCGGTATCGAGACGCCCCGCTGGCGCGCGACTTGTACCGCCTGCTAAATTGGGAAGACGTTCAACTATTGTGATTTTATGTCCCGCATCTGCTAAGCGAAGCGCTGCCCTAATACCAGCTATGCCTCCGCCTAAAACTACAAAGTTCGCCATAGAAATTGTTCACCCTCGTGTTTGTTTGGAAAAATGAAAAATCTGAGATATTTTATACCGAACATCGGATAACTTACAGTAGTTACATCAAATAACTTACAATAAATTAAAAGAAGAAAGCTAATATTAATTTTTTATTGAAAAAAGTAAATATATTTTTTTTATGTTTTGCTAATTTTTAAATAAGAAAAAATTTTAACTACAGTTTGAACACCATCCGTATTTCTGGCCAATTCTATAGCAGTGTCTGCTTGATCGTGGGGGATAATTCCCATTAAATAAACGACGCCATTTTCAGTGATCACTTTAATTTGCGTGGCATCAATGTCATTCGTGGCGAGCAATTTAGATTTTACTTTTGACGTGATCCATGAGTCGCTTAATTGTGTTAATGACGAGAGCGGGGGTGAGACGGTAATCAAATTGTGGATTTCACTTTCTGGTGCAATATTTTTCACAATTTCTGCAATCTCCAATTTTTGTGATTGTGTTTGTACTTGGCCTAAGATTAATACCACACCGTTGTAGCTTGAGACGGAAACGTGAGTATTTTTGAAACGATCCGTGTCGATGTAAATGGAGCGTTCTGATTTCATGGTGATGTAGTGATCTTTGAGTGAGGTTTGGATATTGTGGCGGTTATAAACGGCTTGGGCGCCGGTAATTGCGGCATTGGTGCAGGCTTGGAGCGATAAACACAAAAAGATTAATCGTAAAAATTTTAGCATATTGTGAGACATTCCTTGTCTTTTTACTGTCATTCTGAACTTTTACTCTCACTCTGAACGTTTACTGTCATCCTGAACGTAGTGAAGGATCACTCGCTATTTGACTGATTCTTCACTACGTTCAGAATGACACCCGTTGCATTCAGGATGACAGCTTACTAATTCGTATATTTAAAAATCTTCATCACCTTCTGCACACCCGTGACTTGTCGTGCAATATCCACCGCCATATCCGCTTGTTCGCGTGTCACCACACCCATCAAATACACGGTACCATTTTCCGTCACGACTTTAATTGTGCCTGAGCGCAAATCTTTTGTCGCGAGCATTTCTGTTTTAATCTTGGCGGTAATCCAAGAATCACTGGCGCGTGTTAAAGACGAAGTCGCCCCTTTCACCGTAATTTCATTATAAACTTTCGTAACATTCGGTACGGAACGCGCAATTTCTTCCGCTTGTTGACGCTCTTCCGCCGTGTTGGTTTCGCCAGTCAAGAGAACAACTTGATTAAAACAAGTGATTTCAATGTGATTATTCTGATTGAGACGAATTGCGAGAATTTTATCGGAAATGCTTTTTGTGATTTTTTGATCCGCTAAAATATTTTCTAATTTTCGATGATCATACACGACCGCAACACCGGCCGCACCCGCTGCGGCACCTGCTACAAAAATACAGCCTTGCAAGGTTAAAGCCAGGCTCAGCATTATAATTAATTTTTTCATGTCACACTTTCTCCATGCCCAAATAATTGATAATCGACAATATCGCAGATGCAATGAATAATCAGCAAATGCGTTTCTTGAATGCGCGCCACTTCATGTGCTGGCACACGAATTTCAAGATCATCGTCTTTTAAAAATTCTGGTATTTTACCACCATCATTCCCCGTTAAAGCAATCACATTCATATTTCGATCATGTGCGGCTTTCACGGCATTTAATACATTGGCTGAATTGCCGCTGGTCGTAATCGCCAGCAACACATCACCCGGATGACCCAGCGCGCGAATTTGTTTGGCAAAAATATCTTGAAAACTGTAATCATTCGCAATCGAGGTAATGGTCGAAATATCTGCGGTCAATGCAATCGCTGGCAAACTTGGACGTTCATGTTTAAAACGATTAAGCATTTCACCGGAAAAATGCATGGCATCACATGCAGAACCGCCATTGCCGCAACTTAAAATTTTATGGCCATCTAGCAAACACTGCACGACACGTTCGCAGGCCATTTCAATCGTGCTGAGCAGCGTGTCAGCGGTGTTAATTTTGGTTTGAATACTTTCGCTAAAATTATGTTTAATCCGATCAAATATATTATTCATAAATATCCGCAGTAAACGCATTTTTGATCCATTCGAGTTGATCGGAATGAATTCCGACAACATCAAAACGGCAATTTGTTTTGTTGAGCCAGTTACGTCGTTGTAAAAAATGAATGGAAGTATCCCATATTTTTCGTTGTTTGTGTCGATTGACACTTTCAATCGCGCTGCCAAACGCATTATTTTTTCGCGCACGCACTTCAACAAAAACGACATCTTTACCATCTTGCATGATTAAGTCAATCTCACCAAACGGCGAGCGATAATTTTGCGTGATGAGGGTGAGCCCATGCGTTTGTAAAAATTGATAAGCGCGTTTTTCAGCATTATCACCAAGAATTTTTTTAGGGGTGACCATTGTGCATTTGTACCCAAGCGATGCGTCGATAAATTTGTTGCTGTGGTGTTAATGTCAGTGCACCCGTTGCGCCATAAATTGGGAAATTGGGCAAGGTGCGCAAACGATTCAGTTGATTTGCAATTAAATAGGCATCACGGCCCACTGCATATAATCGGCTGGCATTTTTTGCATTCGCTTGTAGTGCCCAGGGCGCATCACTAAACGTCACTCCGTTTAAATCGGAATCGGCCGCGGACGGTTTCCCAGAATAGATTGCGGATGTGGAATAAATCGGAATTTTATCGGCGTAATAATATTTTAATAGAGGCACAATTTGACGTGCGCTTTGTGGATTCGCCAATAAGAAAATCACGTCAAAATCTTGACGTCGTTGTTTTTCCAATTCTGCGCGATCGGTTTGATCACGATCGACATTAGTATTCGCGTGCAACAGTTGCGGAATGCTTTGATTAAAATCCGTTTGCCCATTGAAATAAAATGTATCCACCACCGAACCACCTAACGCATTCCAATTTGCCGTCAGTGTTTTCGTCACGCGTTGTCCCCAATCATCTTGTGGCGCGATGATAATAGCGCGTCGATGATTGGCTGACATTGCTTTTTCGGCAGCTTGTTTCGCTTCGTCGAGCGGTGATAAACCAAATTCATAAAAATTCGTCGGCAATGATCCGTCTGTATAATTTAGTGCGAGTGTGGGATACGGGAAACTTCCACTGCGTGCTAACTCTTGCACTTGCTCTTTTGTTAATGGTCCGATCACGCTATCCGCACCTTGTGCAAGCGCTTGTTGATAGAGTGCGCTGATGTTTTGATTTTGCGTGGTATCAAGAAATGAAACCGTTTGTTGCGGTTTATTCGCCGAAGAATAATACGCACTCACAAAACCATCACGCACGGCGCCGCCGGATGTGGCAAGATTACCTTGCAAAGGCAACAACAATACAATATGGTGCGGCGGTGGTGTATTTTGCAAATTCGTGAGCGTTGCATTATCTGGAAATAAAGCATTTGCTACGTGTGATGGATTAGCAGCTCGCCATGCGATTAATTGTGAAATGAGTTGCGTATTGTTCGTGCTATATTGTTTGCTGATGACGGCGAGTTTCAACCAAGCGGCGCTGTTAGGATCAGTGGATTGATTCGCTGCTTTTTGTAATTCAGGCAAGGAAACATGTTGTAACTTGTTCCATACCGTGCTGGTATTTCCGGCCCAAAAAACCGGTTCATTCGGGAAACCTTGTAAATTGACGACACTCGGTTGAGCGGATGAAAAATTATCACTCAACAGATTGGTCGTTCCACATCCGGTTAAGCCGAATGTGCAGAGGATAAGTAAAGTAAACAAGGATTGTTTAATCATATAAAATGCCTTCTATCGAACCGTCGTCAGTGGCACGATTTACTGGATCCCGCGGACAAGCCGCGGGATGACATTACATAAATTTAACCAAAGATAACATTTTAGCGTATGAATATAAAACATTTTGGCACGTTATACATTGTGGCGACACCCATTGGTAATCTGGGTGATATGAGCGCGCGTGCGATTGAAGTCTTAAAAGCTGTTGATTGCATTGCAGCAGAGGATACACGTCATAGTGCTTTGCTTTTACAACATTTTCTCGTTAAAACACCTGCTGTTTCCTTGTATGAACACAATGAGCGTGAGCGTTCACTCGAGCTCATCGAGCAATTAAAAACAGGCAAATCGATTGCGCTAATTAGTGATGCAGGCACGCCATTAATTTCTGATCCAGGCTATATTTTTGTCAATAAAGTGCGCGAATTGGGTGTTAAAATTGTGCCCATTCCAGGTCCGTGTGCATTGATTGCAGCACTTTCGGTTGCAGGTTTGCCGACCGATCGATTCAGTTTTGAGGGGTTTTTACCAGCAAAATCCAAGCATCGTCTCGATCAACTTGAATTATTGAAGCACGAAACACGCACGATGATTTTTTATGAGGCGCCGCATCGTGTACTGGATTCTTTGCAAGATATGCAAACCGTTTTTGGGCCTGAGCGTGAAGCGGTGATTGCGCGTGAGTTAACAAAAATATATGAAACCATTCAGAAAGCAAACATCAGCGAATTGATTGCTTGGATACAAAAAGATAATTATCAAGAACGCGGTGAAATTGTGTTGATTGTTCGCGGCGCAGAAGCGATTTTAAATTCAGTAGAAGAAGGGCTCAATGTTGATATTTTAAAAATATTATTGGAAGAATTACCGCTCAAACAAGCAGTTGATTTAGCGGCAAAAATATCAGGGCAACGCAAAAATGATTTATATAAACAAGCCCTCGAAATAAAAAACCTACGAAAATAACGCAAAATAGGCTATTCTTGACGACGAGTTAGCCGAGACAGTCGCTGTTTTTAATTTTTTAATTTCAGAGGAAAGTCCGGGCTCCAAGGGCGAGATGCCAGGTAATGCCTGGGAAGCGTGAGCTTACGGAAAGTGCCACAGAAAATAGACTACCGAATTTATTTCGGAAAAGGTGAAAAGGTGCGGTAAGAGCGCACCGCGCAACTGGTAACAGGAGCGGCACGGTAAACCCCATCTGGAGCAAGACCAAATAGGAGCTTTCGACGTAATTTTTTACGTTTAGTGCGGCCCGCACTTAAGCTCGGGTAGGTTGCTTGAGGTGTTTGGCGACAAACATCCTAGATAAATGACTGTCCACGACAGAACCCGGCTTATTGGCTGACTCTATCTTT